>JAFZWV010000026.1 GCA_017617035.1 Bacteroidales bacterium | reverse complement strand
ATCCGTCATTTATCTTCGCAACCTACCCCCTGACATCGGACGGGCAGCCCTCATCTGTCAGTATATTTGGTTTTGCAAGTCGCAGTGCCGTACCCCTCGTGTATCGCTACCCGAAGTCGTGAGCTCTTACCTCGCGTTTTCACCCTTGCATTTCTGCGGTAATTCTCTGTTACGGCGTACGTAAGGTTACCCCCACCTGCGCTTTCCGCAGTGCGATGCCCTTTCTTGTCCGGACTTTCCTCAGTCTTTCGACCGCGACGGAAATCCCCGCCTATTTCAATTTCAACTGGCTGCAAAGGTAGAAAAAAATATTAAATTTGCATGTTATGCGAATGAGATGTTTGGTTGCTCTGGTTGCGTGTTTGCTTGCGTCGTCGTGTGCGGAGGCGCAGGTGAAAAGGTTCGAGGTGGAGGTGGTTAAGGAATACAATCACGATACGGGAGCATATACGCAGGGATTGTTTTTCTATCAGGACGAGCTGTATGAGTCGACAGGCCTGAATGGGAAGTCGTCGCTGAGAAAGGTGGATTTGTCGACGGGCTCGGTTCTGGAGTCGCGTAATATATCGAAGAAGTATTTTGCCGAGGGATCGTGCGTGCTTGGAGATAAGCTGTACGTACTGACCTGGCAGAATCAAGTGGTATTTGTTTATGACGCCGCTTCGATGGAGTATCAGATGAGTTATTCGTTCGCTCGTGAGGGATGGGGCTTGACGACAGATGGGAAGCAGTTGATAGCCTCCGATGGGTCGGCTCGTTTGACTTTCTATACTCCTGAACTTCAGCAACTTCGCTCCGTTATGGTCACTATGAACGGTCGCCCGGTCCGATACATTAACGAGCTGGAATGGGTAGACGGACGCATATGGGCGAATGTCTATACTACCGATATCATTCTGGTAATTAATCCATCAAACGGAAAGGTGGAGGCCACTATCGATTGTTCGGGCCTTCTGCCGGAAAAACTTCGCACCCGCGATACCGATGTTCTGAATGGTATTGCAGTAAACAGTAAGGGCCGCATCTTCCTTACCGGAAAGAATTGGCCCAGACTGTATGAGGTCAAACTAGTCGAAGCAGACTAATCTGTCATTTCGAGCGTAGTCGAGAAATCTCCTGTTCTATTGCTGACGGTAATTTCGTCGAGGAAGAACCAGGCGGGGTGGCCTACGCCGTAGTGCCAGTCGGGGCAGAGTCCTACTCCGAATACATGTACTCTGACAAAACGTGCGGTAACGGGTTCTTTGGAAACAGCGGTCGCCTTTTTGAACTTGACGGCCAGGTCGCGGTCTTCTTCGAATTCATGGACTCCGAAGAGCTTGTATGAAGTTTCGTCAGGGGAGACGAGGAAGAATACGGACTCAGGAAGCAGAATCCATGCGCCTAGCTGGTGCAGGAAATCGGCTTCGATGCAGTTGAAGGTCTTCTCTTCTCCAAGGTCGATGATGATATCGGCATTGGTTCCTTCCCAACCAACCCAGCTTTCGACGAAGGTGCTTCCGCCGTAGAGGCCGTCGGTGAGAGCAGTCTCTCCGAATTCAGCGTACCTGCCTGTAGGAGCTTTTTTGAGGGTGACCTTAGCTCCGAGGGCGAGATTGCCGCTGTCGTCGGCCAGATAACGCTCGAGATACTGATCGCAGTAGAATGACGGATCGATACCCCTTTCGGTAAGGGCTTCAACTCCCAGACGCTCGCAATGGTCTTTGAAGGTAAGGACCTTTTCCCTGAGAGCTTCGCGGTCTTCTATGGGTTCCGTGCGGGCTATCTCCAACTCCGAGTACTGTAGAGGCAGGCGGGAGAGCCATACCCTGTCGAGGAGGTCCTGGTCGCAGGCAACAGCGGCTTCGGCCTTGTCGAAGAGCGAATCGTAGAGGTGGAGCATGGGGGCGCTCAGCATGCCCTCTTTATGCGAGATGGGGGAGTCGTAGATCCAGAGGGGAATGTGGCTCACGAGCATAGAGTTGCGCAGCGACAGCTGGTATGCCTTGATGTAGCGCGCGGCCTCTCCATAGTAACCCTCCATGAACTCGTCAATGAGTGCCTCGACGTCCTGCTCGGGATCCCACATGAGCTTAGCGATAACGTAGGCGCGCAGCTCAGCGAAGTCGGTGCCGCGGTTGCCGTTTACCTGCTCAAAGAGCATGGTTGCGCCGTTCTTCTTGAACTCCAGCATGTTTGGCTGAAGGATGTGGAAGTTGGGGAAGGGCGAGACGAGGTTGTCGAAGTTGATGCCGTAATCCCAGACGAAGATGTTGTTGCTAATCTTTCCCCAGCCTTCGAGGGCCTTCATGAATTCCTTGCCCGATTCATTCTCGGTAAGGGGAACTTCGCGCCTGCAGTCGATGTCGCAGAGCATGATGTTTACATTGGGAAGGGGCTTGACATGCTGGGGCGGCTGTACGCTGTATAGGTAGGCGAGGGTCGAAAACTCCTTATCGGGGAAGCGCTCCGCCAGTTTGTTCATGAAGCGGATGAGGTTGCCGGAAGGCGAGCCTTCATATTCGTCTACAGCCTTGCATTCAGGGCATGTGCAGTAGGTGTCGTTGCCGTCGTTCTGGCTCACGGAGATAGTCTTCATGCCGGGATTTGCCTGGAAGATGGAATCGATCCTGGCGGCTACTATCTCGAATACTTCGGGATTGGTCAGACACCACTGGCTGTGGCGGCCCGGACGCCTCTCTCCATTGATGAGGGCATAGTACTCGGGGTGAGTCTCGCCGTACTGCTCGGAAGGAAGAAGCGGGTTGAAGGTATGGACCCAAAGGCCGGCCGCAAAGACTTCCTGAGGATCTTTGAGGCGGAACCAGTCGCGATATACAGGGTCGTCGTTGCCATAGCTGTAGGTCTGACGATGACGGAAGGCGGGGGATTCTGTGAGGCTAATTGCCGGCAGTTCTATTGTACTGCTTTCCGTCAGGGTATAGGTGTCCTTGGCGTAATAGGATACGCCCATGTAGCGCTCCAGAAGGGTGACGGCGCCGTAGACGCTGCCTTTGCCGCCGCCGCTGAGGATGCGCAGCGTGTCGCCTGCGCATTCGATCAGGAAGCCGTCTTCGGAGGCAGCGTCGGTCGCGCCGCCGATTATGACTTTGGCTTTAAGGCTGTCTGCGGAGAAGGGCAGCACTGCGCCGCTTATGCGCTCTACGAACAGGTTGAGCAGTTCGGCAGCCCTTTGATCTGCTGCATTATCGGGGTCGGTCAGAATGATTTCTGCGGCTGGTTTGCCGTCTTCGACCAAAGTGATTTGTGCCTTCGCTGCAAGGGGCAGTACGAGAAGGCAACAAAGAGTAATTATGCGGTTCATGTTGCTAAATTACGGAAAATCTGCTACATACTCAAAGAAACTCGGAACATGCAGTTGAATGGAGCCTGCGGGAAGAGTCCTTCTTCCTGGTACCATTCCTGCGAGCCCCCACGGAAGTGGGCGCGGTAGACCCAAGCGTCGGCTTCGTACATGCGGTTGAAGAGGTTGCCGAAATAGAGACCCAAAGTCAGGCCTCCCATCCTGCCAAGGTAGAAGGTGTAGCTGGCTGAAGCATTGGCAACCGTGTATGCCGGCAGGCAGCGATCTTCGCTGGCGGTGTTGTCCCAGTATTGTTTGCCAACGAATTTAAGATCGGCGGAAAGGTTAAGTCCCAGGAAAGTTCTCCATGTGGCGCGGGCCATGGCGACTACGGACGGGGACATCAGCATAGTGGTTTTATCGAAGTGTTCCTGGTATTGTCCTACGAAGTTCCAGTCGTCGATATTGTCGTATTCTTCGTAGTATGCAGTGTAGTCCTTGATCTGGTTGACGCTGAAGGTTGCGTTGCCCTCAAGGGTGATCCTACTGAACGGGTTCCAGGCTGCAGCGAGTTCTATTCCGCGCCGCCAGCTGCGGGGGACATTCTCCTTTATAGCGTAGCCGGAGTCGGTGAGTTTCCCGGTTTCGAGGAGCATGTCCTTGTACTCCATCAGGTAGATATTGGCGGAGGCCTTGGCGAAGCGGCCATGGTATTCGTAGCCAATCTCGGTGTCGACCATCTTTTCAGGCTTGATTTCGAGCGAAGTGCCGGCAGCGTTGTTCGTCTCGATTATTTCCTTGATGTCGGAGCGGCCGGGCTCACGGTGGCCCAGGGCTACGAACGCGTAGGTTTTGTGGCCGCGTATGGGGGCCCAGGTGAGCCCGGCGCGCGGATTGAAGAACGACCATCCGCCGTCCCAGGTCATGTCGCTGAACTCGTCGTCGATGCCGTTCATGGAGTGGAGTATTCCTCTGTATTGTAGGTCAACGTAGGCGTTCACAGCCGGGACAGGCGTGTACTCTGCGCGTGCCCAGACATTCGCTTCCTTTTTAAGGCCCTCGTTCAGATACCACTGGTGATTCGATACCTGGCCTAGTTCCTTATTCCATATTACGTCGCCGAAATGAAGACCGTCAAAAGCGGAAAGGTAGACTCCTCCGGATAAGATGCTCCGGTCTCCGAAATATTTTAAATCCGATTTCACTACGAAGTAATCGTTGCTCATCGATTTGTTGATGATGAAATCGCTCTTTGCGGAAGGGTCTGCAACATCGGAAGAGCCGAATCCATAGGCCTTGAACTTTTTCCCTGTCTTATACTGTTCGTAATAGCCATTGCCTCTGGTCCAGTTCAGGACAGAAGTCCAGTGGAGTTTAAGACCCCAGCGGTGGTGATATTTCAACTGAAGATGGTGCTGAGTATAGTTGTCGGTTTCATTGGGGTAGTAAACGATGTTACCCTCCGAGTCTTTGTATTGCCCTGCGCTGTTGTAGGTCCTGTCGATAGCCAGATCAGCTTTTGATATTCCATTCCAGGTTATACCGGTATGCTGGTCGCCCATAAGCCAGGTAAGGGATACATCATCATACCGTCCGGTCCAACTGAGTTTTGTGAAGGCAGACTGGACATTGCCGAAAGCATTTCTGATATAACCGTCGGTGATTCCTCTCGAATATGCGCCATAGGCCCTGAAGCCTTTCTTCGACACGCCGGTATCGAGGGAAATCGTAGTCGAGGATGTATTGAACGATCCATAAGAGAAATCGATTATTGCCGAACGTCCAAGATCCCACTTGTCCTCCTCCAGATTGAGGCTCGCACCGAATGCTCCCGGTCCGCTGACAGAAGTTCCAAGGCCGCGCTGTAACTGAGCCGATGAGAGTATCCTCGAAAGGGACGGGATATTCACCCAGAATACCTCCTGGGACTCGGAATCATTAAGTGTAATTCCGTTTAGAGTAACATTGATTTGCGTTCCCTTCGATCCGCGAACTGTCATTTTAGAATAACCCAGTCCGGTTCCGCCTTCATTCGTCGTTACTACGGAAGGCTGCAATGAAAGCGTCATCGGAAGGGAATTAATAGGACTTGAGTTGGCAAGTTCGAGACTCCCGACTCTAGTCTGCGTAACGGGAGTTTCATAGCGCGCCCAGCCTGATGAGACCACAACGCTGTCTATACGTTCTGTTTTGAGTGAATCTGTTGGCGCGAATGCGCCGAGCGCTGCAAGTGCAGCAATAAGTAATGATGAGTTCATATTCTACTTTCCTACGGCGGTATTGGCCGCGTCAGGTTCAATGGGACTCTCTCAACTCCTTGCGGAGTACCCCGAAAATATGGTTACTTTGCCCCCGCGGGGGCAAAGTAACTGAAAAAATTATTTCAAAAGTTCGTGCGAAGCGGTCATCGCCTTAGGGTCGAGGGCTTCGTCGAGTTTTTCCTTTGACATGTAGCCGTGCTCCAGAACGAGATCGTAGACGCTGCCGCCTGTCTCAAGGGCTTCCTTGGCGACCTTTGTAGAGGCCTTGTAGCCGATGTACGGGTTGAGGGCTGTGACGATTCCGATGGAGTTCTTGACCATCTTGTAGCAATGCTCGGCGTTGACCGTAATGCCGTTGATGCACTTCACGCGGAGGGTGTCCATGGCATGCATGAGCCAGGTCTGGCTCTCGAGTATGCTCTGGGCGATGACGGGTTCCATGACGTTGAGCTGGAGCTGGCCGGCCTCGGCGGCGAAAGTCACGCAGGTGTCGTTTCCGATGACCTTGAAGCAAACCTGGTTGGTTACCTCAGGGATGACGGGGTTCACCTTGCCGGGCATGATAGAAGAGCCCGGGGCCATGGGCGGGAGGTTGATCTCTCCAAGACCGCAGCGCGGACCGGAGGCCAGGAGCCTGAGGTCGTTGCAGGTCTTCGACAGTTTCACTGCGAGCCTCTTGAGTGCGGCAGAATAGCTCACGTATGCGCCCGTATCAGGGGTCGCCTCTACGAGGTCGGCCGCGACGGAAAACTCGTCGCCCGAGAATTCCGACAGGAGCTTTGTGCAGAGCTCAGCGAAGCCGGGAACGGCGTTGAGGCCGGTTCCGATGGCGGTGCCGCCCATGTTGATTTCCTTGAGAAGAACGGCGTTGCGCGTAAGGTTTGCGATCTCCTCCTCCAGGTTGTCGGCGAAGGCCTTGAATTCCTGACCCGATGTCATGGGAACGGCGTCCTGGAGCTGCGTGCGGCCCATCTTGATGATGCTTGCGAACTCTTCGCCCTTCGCGCGGAACGCCTCGATCAGGGCCTTGAGGGACTCCTGAAGCTTGCGGTCCATCCTGACGAAGGTGTAGCGGAAGGCAGTCGGATAGGCGTCGTTGGTCGACTGCGCGCAGTTGACATGGTCGTTGGGAGAGCAGAACTGGTACTCGCCCTTCTTATGTCCCATGAGTTCGAGGGCACGGTTGGCGATGACTTCGTTGGCGTTCATGTTCACCGAAGTTCCGGCGCCGCCCTGCATCATGTCGACAGGGAACTGGTCGTGGAACTTGCCGTCTACAATCTCCTTGCAGGCCTCTACAATTGCGTCTGCAATCTTACGGTCGAGCACGCCCAGGCGGGCATTGGCTTCGGCAGCCGCCATCTTTACGTATGCAATCGCGATTATGTATTCGGGATAATCGCGCATGTGCGTCGTCGAGATCTTGTAATTGTCTAAGGCTCTTTGAGTCTGTACGCCGTAGTAGGCGTCTGCGGGAACCTTGAGTTCGCCGAGGAGGTCTGATTCGACCCTATACTTGATTTCGGACATAATAAACAGTTGTTAGCCTATTGCAAATATAGCAAATTATGCCAAACGCTTTTCGAGTCTTTCGCGGATTGCCTTGAGGAACTGGGCCGAGCTGAGCTGGGTGGGGGTGATGCCCTCCATCAGGTTCACGAGGTCCTTGGTTGCGAGGCCGTCGTTGAGGGTGTCGAGGCAGGCGCCTTCGAGCTGGTCGGCGTAGTTGATCAGTTCGGGAAGGTTGTCCATCTCGCCCCTCTTGCGGAATGCGCCGCTCCATGCAAAGATGGTTGCGATGGGGTTAGTGGAAGTCTCCTCGCCCTGGAGATACTTGTAGTAGTGACGGGTAACGGTGCCATGTGCGGCCTCGTACTCATACTTGCCGTCGGGGCTGACGAGAACCGAGGTCATCATTGCGAGCGATCCGAATGCGGTCGAGACCATGTCGGACATCACGTCGCCGTCGTAGTTCTTGCAGGCCCAGATGAATCCGCCCTCGCTGCGCATAACGCGAGCGACTGCGTCGTCGATGAGGGTGTAGAAGTACTCGATTCCGGCCTCCTTGAACTTGTCCTTGTATTCGGCTTCGAATACCTCCTCGAAGATGGCCTTGAAGCGGCCGTCGTATTTCTTGGAGATGGTGTCCTTGGTTGCGAACCAGATGTCCTGCTTGAGGCTGAGGGCGAACTGGAAGCATGAATGGGCGAAGCTGCGGATCGACTTGTCGGTGTTGTGCATGCCTTCGAGGACGCCGGGGCCCTTGAATTCATGGACTATCATTTCCTCCTTCTTTCCGGAAACGCCTTCGAAGACGAGCTTTGCGATACCGGGCTCGGTGGCCTGGATCTCAACATCGCGGTAGACGTCGCCATAGGCATGACGGGCGATGGTGATGGGTTTCTTCCAGAACTTTACTGCCGGGTGGATTGAAGGGATAGTGATAGGGGTGCGGAAGACAGTACCGTCGAGGGTCGAACGGATAGTGCCGTTCGGGCTCTTCCACATCTGGTGGAGCTTGTACTCCTCCATGCGCTGGGCGTTAGGGGTGATGGTGGCGCACTTTACGCCAACGCCGTATTTCTTGGTAGCGAGTGCCGCATCGAGAGTTACCTGATCGGCGGTTGCGTCGCGGTTGGGAAGTCCCAGGTCATAGTATTCTGTTTTCAGGTCCACGAAGGGGAGGATGAGTTCATCCTTTATCATCTTCCAGAGGATCCTGGTCATCTCGTCGCCGTCCATTTCGACGAGCGGCGTTGTCATAGCAATCTTTTTCATTATTTGCGGTTTTTGTAATAATTCATGAGACATCCGTCGGCTAGGATTTGCCTTTCGTCGGCGGTGAGGTTCTGGAAGAAGAGGTGGAGCGGTTTTACGCCGTTCTTTGTGATGACCTGTGCGTCAATCTCCTCCTTGCCTTCGAGGATAGCCTTGCGAATACCGGGAACAAACACGTAGTCGCCGGGCTCATAGTCAAACTTGGTATCGGGTGCGATGGTGAACGGGACGATACCCCAGTTGATGCAGTTCGAGCGGTAGCGCTTGGTAGCGTATTCGAAGCAGATGTTGGCGTCGCCGCCGAGAACCTTCTGGCAGGAAGCGGCCTGCTCACGGGCGGAGCCGTCGCCGGGCTTGTTCGCGAAGACGCAGGAGCCTAGCGAGGTGTTGCCGGCGCTTGCTCCGACCGCCTTAAGGGCCGCAGCCAATTTGTCGGACAGTTTGCCTGCCCTGCGGTCGAGGTCCTGAGCCTGGATGGCCTTCGAAAGGCCTACGTATTCGGGCACCCTGCGGCTGAGTGCGAACTCGCTGAGTTTCAGCGGATTCGAGCGGTAGCTCGAGGTCTCGCCGGACGGGATGAGCTCGTCGGTGGTCGTCACGGGGTCATGGATGACCGCGGCCAGCTCGAGGAGCATGTTCTCCTCCATCGGGTACATGGTCGGCCAGTCCTTGATGTTAGGTCCATAGCGAAGCTCCACGCTGAGATCGGCCTTGCCGAAGCCGTCGTAGCAGCGGCTTTTGTAGATTCGGCCGTCGAACTTGTAAGGGGCATGGTTGTCGGTGTACTCGATATCGGTCGCGGCGGTAAGAACTCCGCCGTTGGCTGCTGTAGCTGCGATAGAACGTGCGTCCATCAGCGATACGAGCGAAATCTGGCCCTGGCCGGGCTTGGAGCCCTCACGGTTAGGGAAGTTGCGGGTAGTGTGGCGGATGGAGAAGCCGTTGTTGGCGGGTACGTCGCCTGCGCCGAAGCAAGGTCCGCAGAAGGCGGGCTTGATTACAACGCCGGCCTCGAGCAGTTCCTCGGCGATATGGTCACGGGTGGTTGCCAGGTAAACCGGAGTGGACTGCGGGTAGCAGCTCATGGTAAAGTAGTCGTTGCCGATAGTCTTGCCCTTGAGGATAGAGGCGGCCTCGGCGAGGTTGTCGTAGGTACCGCCGGAGCAACCGGCTATGAGGGCCTGGTCTGCTACGACCTTGCCGTCTTTAATTTTGCTGACGAGGTCAACCTGGACCTTGTCGCCGAAGCGCTTGCGGGTGTCTTCCTCGACTGCCCTGAGAATGCCTTCGGGATCGGCCTGGAGTTCGTGGATGGTGTAAGCGTTGCTCGGATGGAAGGGGAGGGCGATCATACACTCCTGGGTGCTGAGATCGATCCTGATCATGCTGTCGTAGTATGCGATCTTGCCGGGCTTGAGCTCCTTGAATGCTTCCGGACGCTCGTGGATGTCGAAGTAGTGCTTGACCTCTTCGTCGGTGATCCAGATGGAGCTGAGGCAGGTAGTCTCGGTAGTCATCACGTCGATGCCGTTACGGAAGTCGATGGGGAGTTCCTTTACTCCAGGGCCTGCGAATTCGAGCACCTTGTTCTTTACGAAGCCGGATTCGAATACGGCCTTGACGAGGCTGATCGCCACGTCATGAGGGCCTACGCCATGCTTGGGCTTGCCTTCGAGCCAGACGAGAACGACCTCGGGAGCGTTGATGTCCCAGGTGTTCTTGAGGAGCTGCTTGACGAGCTCGCCGCCGCCTTCGCCAACGCCCATGCAGCCGAGAGAGCCATAGCGGGTGTGGGAGTCGGAGCCGAGGACCATGCGGCCGCAGCCGGAGAGTTTCTCCCTTACGTACTGGTGGATAACAGCCTGGTTTGCAGGCACATAGATTCCGCCGTACTTCTTGGCTGCGCTGAGGCCGAAGACATGGTCGTCTTCGTTGATCGTACCGCCGACTGCACATAGCGAGTTGTGGCAGTTAGTCATTGCGTAGGGAATGGGGAAGGTGTCGAGGCCGCTCGCGCGGGCGGTCTGGATGATGCCTACGTAAGTAATGTCGTGCGATGCCATCGCATCGAAACGGATGCGAAGTTTGTTGCCCTTGGAATTGTCTACGTCGTGAGCCCTCAGGATTCCGTAGGCGATGGTGTTTTCGCGAGCCTCGTCGGGCGACAGAGGAGCGGTTTCCGAGATGGTCTTGCCATCAAGAAGGTAAACACCGTGTTCGATAAGTTCTACCATAATAAGTTAATTGGTTTTTAGTATTGAGTTTATGAATAGTGTCAATGCAAGCATATCAGCGGCCCCGCCAGGGGATACGCCTTCGGTTGCGAATTGGGAGCAGAGCTTTGAGATCTCTCCACGCGCTTGCTTCACCCCACCAATTTGCAATTGGCGGGGGCCCCGATTGCTCGGTCGAGATGACAGTGGGGCTGTCATTCCGAGCGCAGCGAAGGAATCTTTTTTTACCTCCTGCGCCCTGTCGTAGCCGACGCGGTGGATGATGCAGGTGTCGTCGAGAGTGGACATTATGCGCAGCAGAGTCTTTTGAATCTGCAATTCGTCATTGGCGAGACTTCTATAATACGGCAGCCAGTCCTCAAACAGAGGTTTGTATCCATCCAGTGCCATCTGCCTCGCGCCTTTTACCCCATATTTGCTAGTCGCCTCCTCTCCGTGAGATTTGGGTGTAAAGTGTAACTCTCTGTGTGTCAGGGATTTGTCGAAAATCGCCTGCGCGATTTCTGATAGGCGATTTTGGATAAGTGCCTGAGTATTAAGGGCTTCCACTTTACGGCCCTGGTGAGTGGGTAAGGTCGAAACGGCGTTGAGGGCGAGGGCGAGGGCGAAGATGGCGCCGCGGTGGGTGTTTACACCGCCGGTCGCGGCGAGCATCGCCTCCTCGGCCTCGATTCCCAGCCGGCGAAGTTCGTCGGCATCAGTTGCAACAGCCATTCGGGACCAGAAAGGGCGCAGCGCCTTAATGCTCCTGAGCATCAGCGCATAGTCCATATCTTTATGTGCTCCCGGACCATCTGGACCGACTAGACCAGGCTTCAGCGGTGTGTCGAGTTCGAGGCGCAGGGCGCGCTCGGCGAGGGCGGCGAGAAGATACGGGTAGCTCGACGGGGGCGTCAGAGCTGCCGCCGAGGCGAAGTCGCCGCCCTCGAGCGCCTCGCGCACGCGCGCCGCACTGACTGCAACTCCTTCCGCTTCAAATCGCGGAACCTCCACCACCTCTAATCCGTAGCCCGGCAGTATCTCCTTCATCAAGGCGTTGTACCTTGCTGTCAGAGGATCCGTGGGTTCAGAACCTACGTAACGGGCGAAAGCACCGAGTGCCGGGGCTATATGTCTGCCGAACAAATCTATATCGAGGCGCATCTGGGTCTCGGATGCGTCGGACAAATCCTTCAGAAAGTAAGTGGGGAAGGTCTCGGCGGAAATCTGATATGAAGAGCCTTCAACTACCTCTGCCAGCCCTTCACAGCCTTTGCGTATCATCTCCAGGCGCTCGTAATATGTGAATTCGGAGACATCCTCGCGTACGGGAATCACCGCGACAGATCTTGAACCGAACCTGGATGCCGCTTCAGCAAGATATTTGTGGCCGAGAGTGAACGGGTTGGCGTTCATCACTATGACCGCCGACGCTTTGTGTTCGCCCAGATACCTGCAGTAATCCTCGAGGCCATGGCCGTTTTCCATAAACACCGCTAGAGGGGCTGTTGCCAAAACCGTGAATCCGAGGCTTTCAAATACTGCACGATACTCGGGTTTGGTGAACACCTTTAGATTGAGAATTCCTCGCGCTGCCGCTTCGGAAACTACATGCGAAATAAGCGGGACCAAAAGTCCTTCCGAACGGGCGGCATGACAGACGGCCACACACTTTATTACATCGCCTGCGATACCCGCTCCTGCGACTATCGAAGCGTCTGAAGACTGAATGGTGTAATAAAAATCAAGAGCTTCCGACCGAAGACCATTTTCTTCGAGGAAGCGCTCCACTTTTGTGCGGAAGAAAGGAGACGACAACGGCATCTCCTGTATGTCCTGTTCTGCGATAGTTTCCATTTTTGCAGGCTTCCCAATACTCCCGGTACGACCCACTTATGAAATACAAAGCTAAGATACGAATAATATTACGATTTCGTATACTCTTCTACCATTTTAGCAATTTTTGCAAGCAACTCTTCAGTTGTATGCGTGTGTGCCCTCATGCAGTAACGCGCCTCGCGCGAACACAACAGGCAGCGCCGGGGCGAAAGACCGATGTCCGAACGGCTAATAGGAGGTTCCTTCGCTCCGCTCGGAATGACAACCGAAATGTCGTCTCGACCAAGCGATCGGGGCCCCCGCCAATTGCAAATTGGTGGGGTGAAGCAAGCGCGTGGAGAGATCTCAGCAATAACATCTATATCCATCAACCTCCCCAGCGGATGCTCGTCTTCAATCTTGCAGCAGCGCTTCTTTACCTCGAGCGCGGGCAGGGGAACCAGCAAATAGGCCTCGTACCCGGTCTCCAGGTCGCGTACCTGGGCATGGCGAAGCACGCTTCCGAACACGCCCATCAGAGCCGCCAGTCCCGCTCCGCCTATGACCAGCGAATCGGGAGAGCGTTTAACGGGCCCGGGCAGCTGAACGGTCAGACATATAAGCGAACACCCGGGAAAGGCCGACAGCAACTCGCTTTGGTGCTGCACACGCCTGTCCCGGCTGTCCAAAAGTTGTTCGAGCGTTATCACTCCACTATGTTATGGATCTCATCGAGCACCTTGCCATGGCGGTCCATGACCACTCCGACTACCTTGTCGCCGAACGGCAGGGGATAGGGAGTGCCGATAATAGAGCTTGCCTTCGCGGCGAGGTCCTTGATATCCACGACCTTGAGCCCTGCGGCGCTTAGGCGGGCGGCAATCTCAGGCCTGCCCGGGTTCACGGCTATGCCGTACTCGGTAACGACTACATCGACCGACGAACCGGGAGTGATGAGCGTCGTGACCTTAGGCACAACGCAAGGGATGCGACCGCGAAGCAAAGGGCATACGATAATCGAAAGCGCGCTGTCCTCGGCCGTATCGGGGTGGCCGCCTATGGCGCCGCGGATGATGCCGTCGGAGCCCACGAGCACGTTTACATTGAAGTCCACGTCGACCTCCAGGGCCGAAAGAATGACGATATCAAGGGCATGGACGGCCGAGCCGAGATGGTCTGCGCTGGCATAGTCCACGGCCGACACCTCCTGGTGCGACTGGTCATGGGCAATGGATTCGGCCGCGACCTTGTCGAAGGACTGCACGTCGATCAGCTTGTCGATCAGGCCCTCTTCGTGGAGTTTGACCATGTGCGCGGTGATTCCGCCCAGGGCGAAGGAGGCCTTGATGCCCTGCTCGATCATGCTCTCGCGTATGTATTTGACGGCCGCGAGCGAAGCACCGCCAGTGCCGGTCTGAATAGAGAAACCGTCCTTGAAATAGCCGCTGGCGATGATGACCTTGGCGGCCTGCTTTGCGAGCAGGATGTCGCGCGGGTTCTTCGAATCGCGGATGGCGCCCGAAGAGATCTTCGAGCTGTCGCCCACGGACTCAACGACCACTACCGACTCTACCTGGCTGGCCTTTATGGACATGGGGACATTGGGGTATGCGACCAGGTCGTCTGTCAGGACGACTACATGGTCGGCGTACTCGGCGTCAGGGAGGGCATAGCCCAGCGAACCGCAGATCGACTTTGCATTTTCGGAGCGCGGGCAGCCTGAGGCGTTGCCGAGCTCGTCGCATGACGATGCGCCCAGGAAGGCGACGTCGATGTGCTGCTCGCCGCTCGCAATCGCGCTGCCGCGTCCGCCATGGGACCGGAAGACTACCGGTTCCTTCAGCAGGCCATGGGAGATGGCGTTTGCCAGCTCGCCGCGAAGGCCTGAGGTGCTGATTCCGGTGATGACGCCGTTCTTGATATGGTCGATAAGCGGAGCGTGGACGTCTGACAGGCTGGATGCGGCGAGCTTGAGGTCCTTGAACCCCATCTCGGCCAGCTTGTCGACCACGAGATTGACTACCTTGTCTCCACCGCGGAAATGGTGGTGGAACGATATTGTCTGGCCGTTCTTAAGTCCGGAGCGGCGTATTGCTTCTTCGAGCGAAACTACCTTTGAATTTCTCATAGCACGTCCTCCTCTTTAAGAACACCGGATGCGATGGCATAAGCGATGGTGCGTTCGGCGCGGATTACAACCGGACGGTCGACCATCTTTCCGTTGACTGAGATGACGCCGGAGCCCTTGGCCTGGGCCTCCTTGATGGCGGCGACTATCTTCAGCGACTTTTCTATGGCCTTTGGGGTGGGGGTGAATACTTCGTTGACGACCTCGATCTGGCGGGGGTTGATAATGGACTTGCCGTCGAAGCCAAGGTCGCGGATGAGTTCGACCTCCTTGCGGAAGGTCTCCATGTCGTCGAGATTGGAGTAGACCGTATCGAAGCAGGAAATACCCGCCGCTCGGGCTGCTACGACTATCGTCTCGCGGGCCAACAGCAGCTCCGCCCCTCCGGGGGTGCGCTGCGTCTTCAGGCTCGCCGAATAGTCTTCTGCGCCGAGCGCGATACCCATCATGCGCTTCGATGCGCTTGCAATCTCGAAGGCGTTGACGACTCCGAGTGCGCTCTCGATAGCGGCCATGATCAGGGTCCTTCCTACGCAGCCCAGCTCGGTCTCGACCTTTATGATTTCGGCCTCTAGTTCGCGGACTTCGTCGGCGGTTTCGGTCTTAGGCATACGGATGACGTCCACACCAGCCTTTACGACCGCCTCGACGTCTTTCTTACCGTAGGGAGTGCTGAGAGGGTTGATGCGGACGACCATTTCGGTATCGCCGTAGTCTATGGATTTAAGTGCGTTGTATACCAGCAGACGGGCGGTGTCTTTTTCCGCCATGGTCACCGAGTCCTCGAGATCGAGCATGATCGAGTCGGGGCCATAGATGTGGGCGTCTGCCATCATTCCGGGGTTGTTGCCCGGAACGAACATCATGGTTCTCCTTAGTCTTTCCATACGTCTTTACCCGTTGCGCGGACGGCTGCCGCAGTTACACGTGCGCGTATGGTGCAGTCCAGGGCTCCCTTGTCGGTAGCTGTAACTGTCGCGTTTTCGATTCCAAGCCCCTTGAGGGTTTCTGTGATGACCTGCTTGATCTGGCGGCCGAACTGGGCCGAGACGGTGCTATTGAGGTCAATATTAAGGCCGTCTCCCGGGGCGATCTGGATTACGATGTCACCCGATTCGAGAGTGCCGGCCGTAGCGTTTTTGATTTCCATTGCCAGTGAATCAGTTTTAGTGGAACAAAATTACGAATTATTTTCGTAAAGGGTTATCTTTGTGCAATTTATTGCAAGCATATGTTAAGACGACTTATAAGTAAAGGAATTTATTTACTCTCAGCCTGCGCCCTTTTCGGAGGCGTAGTCGCCTGCGAGAAACCCGAGTCGGAGCGCTACCCGGAGCAGCTACAGATATTTGTAGCAACAACGACTCCCGATGCATTCAAGACTAAAGTCTTAGTGTCTGTCAAGTGTGACTTCCACTGGACAGCCGAACTCGAAGACCCTTCATGGGGAAGCATAAAGGTTATATCGACAGAAGAAGGCGTAGGAGGCAGCTTCTACATTCTGATGAGTGAGAATACTTCCATGGAGGACAGGGAGAATACTCTTGTCGTAAAGGCAGGTAAGGGAGAGATTTCCGAAAAGATAGTCCAGGGCGGCCTCGGTTCTTTCTTCAAACCCCGTACTCTTGAGCTTTCAGGAACCAAACCTGGCTCTGTAACCTTCGATGCCCCCGGCTCATGGGTCGCAGAGGTGATTGACGGCTCAGAGTGGCTTACCATCACATCTGCTTCCGGAGAGAGCGGTTCCTCGGTATTGGAGTGCAAGGCCAAAGATGCAAATGAGAATCTTGGGTCCAGGGAAGGCCGTGTACGAGTTACTATAGGAATGCATCTTCTGGAACTGCCCGTTGTTCAGTACCAGAAAGACATTATTCTCAGCTCCGACGCTACCGTAAGCCTTGCTTTTGCAGCCCAGGAGTTCAGCGTCGATACACAATACAATGTCGACTATAGCGTAGAGATATCTGTGCCATGGATACATCATATCTCGACTAAGGCTCCGCTCAATGAGGGTGTGGAGCGCTTCTCGGTTGAGGAAAACAACGGAGACCAGCCCAGAACAGGTGTGATCAAGTTCCTGGGCGGCGATGCTCTTCCTTTGAGCCTTACCGTCACTCAGGACGCAGTAGATCCTTTCCTGCTCGAGAATAAGCCCGGTTTCTATTCTGTAGACGGCCAGGATTACATCTGGGGCGAAGACGGATGGAACCAGAGTTCGCTTCTGGAGTATCCCGACGGCAGTTATCAGGTAAGGGTGGCCAGCACAGGCGTCATCTCCGCCGTTGAACTGAGCGGAATTCCTTTCGACGTCCCGTACATGCAGGAGAATAAAATGCAGTTGAGGCTTAGGAGCGGGGCCTACGTTCCTTTCTTCAAGCAGTGCACAGTCTGCCTCGTCTATAAAGACGGAGACAGATATTGGTTCAAGGAGAGCTCGGGCTCATACTTTATAATCGAAAAGGAGGACTAGGAAATGAAAAAGATCATATTATTGACAGCGGCCTTCCTTATCGCAACTGTGGCAAGCGCTATCCCGGCTAAACCGGGCGCTTTCTCATACACCCAGCCCGACGGCTCTGTCGTAAGGCTCGAACTTCATGGCGACGAATTCTTCGCTTGGACGACACTAGCTGGTACAAATCAGGTTGTCGTTCTGGACGATAACGGCTATTGGCGTAAAACCACCCTCGACAATTCGGTCAGGAAAGCAGCCGCACGCCGCCGTGCGCAAGCTTTGGATGAGCGCAAACTCAACGACAGGCGTACGCATACCCCCAACCCCATGACCCATGGCGCTAGGCATATCCCTGTCCTGCTTGTGGCCTACTCCGATCTGGGCTTCTCCATCGAGAACCCGGCTCAACAGTTCGAAGCTCTGCTCAATGAGCACAACTATTCTGCAAACGGAGGAACCGGCAGCGTCCAGGACTTTTACATGGACAACTCAAAGGGCCAGTTCCAGCCGATATTCGATGTATACGGCCCGGTGACCCTGCCCCATGACATGAAGTACTATGGAGAACCCGTCAAGGACAGTCGCGGCAACATTATTTCACATGATTCCCGTCCGGGCGAAGCCCTTCGCGACGCATGTAACCTGCTGAACAGTCAGATAGATTTTAGTCAGTACGATTACGACAACGACGGTTACGTAGACATGACCCTTTTCTACTATGCCGGTTATAACACGGCAGAGGGCGGTTCCGAGGATGCAATATGGCCCCACCAGAGTTACATGTCGGGAAATAATCTTTTCGACGGTAAGAGGGTAAGCCGCTATTTCTGTACCTCCGAGCTTAAGGGCAACAGGGGCACCAGAATGTGCGGAATCGGAACAACCTGCCACGAATTCGGCCACTCCCTCGGATTGCCGGATTTCTACGACACTGACTACAGCGACAATGGTCAGTGCTCAGCGCTATATACTTTCTCGACCATGTGTTCGGGTAGCTACAACAACGACGGCCGCACCCCTCCGTATTTCAATGCAGAGGAGCGCATTTACCTGAACTGGATGATAGACGACGACATAGTCGAACTGACTGGAGGACCGGTTTCTTTCGGCTCCGTCAAGGACGACATCGCATACAAGACTTCCTGCGAGACAGAAGGGGAGTACTTCCTGCTGGAATGCCGCGACGGCAGCGGCTGGGACGCCCCGATCGGCAAAGGCCTGTTGGTTTATCATGTCGACAAAGCCTCGTCCCATATCATAGGCGGAGTTTCTGCCTATGAGCATTGGACTCATTGGGAGTGGTACAACGATATCAATGCCTTCGGAAGCCATCCTATGTTCTATGTTATCCCGTCGACAGCGCAGAAGGATCTTCGTTTCAGCGGCTCCGAGAGCAGTTGGATGTTCCCGGGTGCTTCGAGCATTACGACCTATACTCCGATAGACTGGGACGGCAATGCCCACATCCGTCTGTCTTCCATAGCCTATTCCGGCGGCAATGTCAGCTTGACATCCACATTCTTGACGGATAAGACAATCAAGGGTCAGGTGTTCGATAATGCCGGCTTCGGAATCGGAGGCGTCTATGTTGCGCTAAGCCGACCTGGCGGAGACGGTTCGGAAATATGCGAGGCCATCACCGAAAGCAACGGATCGTTCACCATGGTCATTAACGATTTCAGCGCAGATGAAGGTCGCCTGACCTTCTCGAAAAAAGGATGTGCAACTAACTGGATGGACCTCAATGTGGAGCGGCACACCACCAAGGTTACCGCGGCTATGGAGTATTACGACGAGCCGGACGCCACCTCTTTCCCGCAGGTCGGCATCCCCGTCATCTCAGATCCCGAGAACGGCACTTATACAACCGGTGCCGTCTTCCCGCTCAGTGTAGAGTTGCCCGAGGGCGTCCAGGCGCAGGTTGCATGGCAGTTCGATGGCCAGGCCGTCAATTCTCCCGTTACCCTCCAGGCCGGGACCCACACCGTCAAGGCTAAGCTGACCTATCCAGACGGCCGCAAGGAAACTCTGAAACTCAAGATACAAGTTCAGTAGGGAACTGTACTAAACGAAAAAGACCGCAGCGAACTGCGGTCTTTTTTTGTGGTGCTGGGAAGAATCGAACTGCCGACACAAGGATTTTCAGTCCTTTGCTCTACCATCTGAGCTACAGCACCATTGTTTGGGATTGCAAAGGTAGTATTATTTTCCTATTCTGCAAATAATTTTTGAAGGAAATCAAGAAGGCGCTGGCGCTGGAGGCGATTGAACGAGAGGTCGCAGGAGAGGGCGCCTTTGGATTCGGTGATGCCGCCGCAGATATCTATTGCGATGATTCGACGCTGCGCCGCGATGGAGCGTATCGTTTCCATGAGTTCGTCGAAGGTCATCGTACCCTGGTCCCAGTTGGTTTTGAATTCGTTGGGATTCAAAACGTCTAGGTCGATGGACAAAAATACCGGTAATGACAATGGATTCCTTCGCTCCGCTTGGAATGACATTGGAGCGTCGCGACGAAGGGCACGGACCCAGTTGCCGCAACTAAGGCAGTCGGCGTCGTCGAAGTCGTCGGTGTGATTATCCAGGAGTATGAGCTCGAAGGGCTCGGTAATCTGGCGGCCCCTAAAGTACGACAAGTAATGATAATCCCCGGTGTCAATCCAGCATACGGTCGAAAGGGGAATACGGTCTATTTCATGGCTGATGACAGCGGCAGCTTCGGGGCTGCAGTAACAGTTGGTTCCTTCGAGGTCTTTGAGATCGATGGACGGCAGGTCGGTAAACTCTTCCTGGTCGAAAACGCCGCTAATGTCGATTAAAACGCACTTCATCCGCATCAAAGGTACAATTTTTCGAGAAAAATTCTTACATTTGCTAAGTTAGTGTATCCATGGAGCCTATTTCAGCAATCATGACTGAACCAACTGCGGAGGAGATTGCGTCTCTCGAGCAGGAGTTCGGCATCCAATCAGAACAGGCAGCCCCGGAAGAAGAAGTCTACTCGCCGCTTGACCCGGAGAAAGTTTATCGCTCGTCCGATTTGCTTACTCTCGAGACTGAAGAGGGGCAGAAGACCATGAAAGTCGGGGTGTGGGTTTTCGTCGACCCCGTAAGGCTCCACAAACTAATTATCAGGGAGAAAACTCTCCATGTCGACGAAATCGAGGTTCTCAATCCCTTAGTCAGCAAACTCCGCCGCGCAGATCCCGACTACTACAAGCGTTTCATGGGCTTGAAACTGGTCATCGACTATCCCGGCTACGGCTCGGGCATCGTCGCCAGGATTCCCTTCGAGACCGATCCCGTCGGCTTCTACAAGTGGTGGAGAAAAGGTAAACACGAAGACAAGGTTTATCTCAACCTCGCCAATCAGATCATTCTCTTCCAGAAGGTTTCTATGATGGATAAGAAGGTGATGCTCAAGAAGGATCTTGAGGTTCTGGGGAAATAGCCAGAACAATCAGGACAGTTCCCTTTACTTTAAAACGAACATTGTATCCTCCGAAGGAAAGACCATATTCTTTCGCGGGGTCGTCGTGGTATTGGGGGCGAGGGTCTTCGGCCAGAACGCCGAGCAGGGCGCGAAGGGGGTGTTCGCCGAGGGCCTTTAGTAACGCGCTTTCCAGCTCCGGAGAGGCGACCCGGACTTCGAGGCGCTGCCACTCCCGGGCGTCGGCGAACCCGCTTCGCGCCCCTGGATGCGAATCGCAATACGCTACATACGGCTTAATATCATATATGGGTGTACCGTCAGCAAGGTCGGCACCAGCTACGATAATCTCGCAGCGTTCCCAATCAATACCCAGAACCTTGACCGACGAGAGCCCGAGACCGTTGGGCCTGAAAGGGGAGCGGGAGGCGAATACCCCCACTCGCTCGTTGCCTCCCAGGCGAGGCGGTCGTACTGTAGGTGAAAACTCAGACGAAGGATTCAGATTGAATCCCCAGATCAGCCAGATATAGTCGAAGCCATCAAGCCCGCGCAGGGCATCGGGCGTGCGGTATTTAGGTTCAAACTCAATCCGGCCTTCGAGGGATTCAACCAATCCCGATTGACGAGGCAGCCCGAACTTCTGGGGAAGCGGGCTGCGGAAAAAGGCTATGGGCTGAATATTACTCACCCTCGAAAATCACCTTGTAATGATTATAGAGCGAATCAAGTTCGGGCCTGTACTTCGCCGGAAGAGGATCTGCGGGCGGAGATTTCATGGTAAGCGGATCAATAGGAGTGCCGTTCTTCCATACCCTGAAATCGAGATGAGGGCCTGTACTGACGCCGGTATTTCCGACATAGCCGATGACCTGGCCCTGCTTTACCCTTACGCCGGCTTTGATGCCCTTAGCGAAGCTCTGGAGGTGAAGATATCCTGTCCTGTAGGTCTGGTTGTGCTCGATCTTAATCACATTGCCTCCTCCGGTGGTGGTCCAACCTGCTGAAATGACACGGCCGTCGCCTATCGAACGGACCGGAGTCCCGGCAGGAGCGGCAAAATCGACTCCAGTGTGGGCCTTGACCTTTCCTGTAACGGGATGCTTGCGGTGATAGGTAAACTTGCTGCTGACCCTGTTGTATTTAAGAGGCGCCTTAAGGAAGGCTTTGCGGAGATTCTTACCCGTCTGGTCGAAATAGTTCCTGCCTATATCAGAGTAGGGAAGAGTCAAAGCATATAAACTCTCATTTCCGCTGCTGTAGCGGGCGCAGTCGATTCCTTCAAGAGAGATGAATTCACCTTCGCTTACCTTCTGCTTGAAGGCTACCTGGAAACGGTCGCCCTCGCGAAGGCCGAAGAAGTTGACTGTCCATGCATAGATGTCGTTGGCAAGAAGATCGACCATCTGGCCGGTAGCGGCCTCGGTCAGCCCGGCATGGAGAAGATCCACCCAAAGCGATGAATGGATAGTGACATCAATATATTTGTCTTCGACTACGGTGGGTCTCGCATAATTCCACATGTAGAGCGAATCGGTGCACTTGAAGACAGTCTTGCGAAGTTTGCTATGGTTATAAACAACGTACTCGAGCTGCCTCAAAGAATCGGCCTGGGAATAATAGGCGTCCACCCATGCTCCCGCCTTCATCCTACGGGCGTCGAACATGGTGTCGCGACGCGAGTAAAGCGTATTTGCATCGGCTCTGGTGAGGCCCAGGCGCATCATGAGGCCGGGGAAGGTCTCTCCGCTCTTTACTTTAGTAGAGTCGTGTTGGTAAAGCTTGGCCCGAAAGCCGATGGGAGGCATAGGTTCTTCCTGTTTCTGAGGAGTACGGCCGCCGCATCCGGCGAGCAGAAGAATTGTGGAAAAAATGAGAATTATCTTCTTGTCCATATTACCACAAATTTACGCAAAATATTTATTTTTGCACATTACAAAGGAAAGAGATGAAAAAGCTGCTGTCGACCCTCGCCTTTTTGTTTATTCTCCTAACTCCGGCATGCCGTCCGGACCTTATTGCGGAGCTCATTTCGCAAATGTCCGTGCGCGACAAAGTCGCACAGCTAATCGTAGCCCATCACTACGATCCCGATATAGATTCCCTTGTCGTCAATGACCACATCGGCGGAGTGATTGTAATGGTCAGCACCAGGGCGGAGATCGACACTCTCCTTCCAAGGCTTCAGGCCGAATCCAAGATCCCGTTATTTACATGCATCGACGCCGAATGGGGCGCCTCGATGCGCATGAAGGAAGATTTTCCGCGCCATCCGCGCGCTATGTCTATAGGCCGTAGCAAGAATGCCGACAGCCTTGCCTTCGAGATAGGCCGGCTTACCGCCCTCGAGCTGAAGAGCCTCGGAATAGCGGCTAACCTCGCCCCGGTCGCCGATGTAAACACCAACCCCAACAACCCCGTAATTGGAACGCGCTCCTTCGGCGATAACCCCACCATGGTAGCCGAACTGGCCAGCCGTTACGCAGCAGGCCTTCATTCCGAAGGGATAGCGGCTTGCGCAAAGCATTTCCCTGGCCATGGCGACACGTCAGTCGACAGCCACAAAGCCCTGCCGGTGGTTCCTCACGACCGCGCCAGACTCGATAGCGTCGAACTGCTGCCGTTCCGCCGCCTTATTGCAGACGGAGTGGAGATGGTCATGACCGCGCATCTCAGCGTTCCCGCGCTCGACTCGACCGGGACGCCCGCGAGCATCTCAAAGCCCGTCAACGACTTCCTGCGCGACAGCCTTGGTTTCGCCGGCGTCATCGTTACCGACGGCATGAACATGAAGGGTGTTACATCGCTCTTCGATGGCAGTGACGTTCCGGCCAGCGTAGCGGCCTTTGAGGCGGGCGCAGACCTTATCCTTGCCCCGGTAAGCTGCAGGGCCATAATTGACGCTATCACGGCAAAGATTGAGGCGGGAGAGTATCCGGTAGAAGAATTAGACAAAAAAGTATACAGAGTTCTGAAACTCAAGCAGAAATTGGGAATAATCCAGATTTGACCATGGTCCGTATTTTTTGCAAGAACACCCAGACTTACAAGGAATTCCAGGAAGGAACGACGCTCCTGGAAATGCTTCCTGAATTCGAATTCGAACAGCCCTACCAGATTCTTTCGGCTAAGGTTAACAATGTCTCCCAGGGCCTTAACTTCAGGGTTTACAACAGCCGCGACGTGGAATATGTAGACGGAACGGAGTCCAGCGGCCACCGCGTGTACCTGCGCTCGCTGTTCTTCCTGTTGTGTAAGGCCGCCCACGAAGTCTTCCAGGGCTGCAGGGTCTATATCGAGCACCCTCTTTCAGGAGGCTTCTACTGCAACTTGAAAAAGAAAGACGCCGAGGAAGGCCTTACGCCCGAAGACATAGAGCGCATAAAGGCAAGGATGTGGGAGATAGTTGACGAGAACATGGAATTCCACAGAAGGGAAGTGCAGATCGGAGAAGCCATCAAACTTTTCCGTGAGCTGGGTTATATAGACAAAGTCAGGCTTCTGGACACCAGCCCGGAGGTCTACACGGACTACTACCTGCTCGGAGATTCTCCGGATTATTACTACGGCCGTCTGCTCCCTTCAGCCGGTTACCTGAAAGTCTGGGACATCATGCCCTGCCACGACGGTCTGCTTCTGCGCGTCCCTGACAGGCATAACCCCAATCAGCTTACCCCTTATATCGACCAGCCCAAGACCTACGAGATATTCTCCGAGGCTCTGCGCTGGAATATCATCACCAAACTCAACAACGTCGGTGATGTGAACCACAAAATCCGCAAGGGCGGCGCGAGCGAGCTCATCCAGGTCGCCGAGGCCCTTCAGGAAAAGAAGATAGTCAAGATAGCCGAAGAGATCGAGGCCCGTTACTACGGCGAGAACAAGGTGAATCTCGTCCTGATTACAGGACCGAGCAGTTCGGGAAAAACAACCTTCTGCAAGAGGCTTTCGGTTCAGCTTAAAGCCTGCGGACTTCAGCCTATCTCGTTCTCTACAGACGATTATTTCGTCAACAGGGTCGACACCCCTCTTCTGCCCAACGGCCAGTACGATTTCGACAATTTCGAGACCGTAGACCATGAAGCCCTGCAGGCAGATCTGGTCAGGCTGCTGAACGGAGAAGAAGTGGAGGTCCCGAGCTACAACTTCACGACCGGAATGCGCGAATACAAGGGCAAGAAACTCAAGATGCGCGAAGGTTCAGTCCTCCTGATCGAAGGTATCCACGCCCTTAATCCCCGCCTTACCGACAAGGTGGAAGACAATCGTAAGTTCCGCATTTTCATTTCGACCCTTACAAGTATCAGCCTGGATAACCACAACTGCATACCTACCAGCGACAACCGTCTTCTCAGACGTATCATCCGCGACTACAACAAGGGCGCATTCTCACCGACCGAGACTATCAGGCAGTGGCCCAATGTCCTCGACGCCGAGGAGAAATGGATTTACCCTTACCAGGAAAACGCGGACGTGATGTTCAACTCTTCGTATCTGGTAGAGTTCGCAGTTCTGCGCAACCACGCAGACAGCATACTGAGGGCAGTGTCGAAAAACACACCCGAGTATGCGGAGGCCCACAGGCTCCTTAAGTTCATACATTATTTTATAGCCATATCCGACGCAGAGATTCCTTCTACGTCACTCCTGAGGGAATTCGTCGGCGGCAGCAGTTTCAAGTACTAGACCTATGGTTCAAGGATTCGACCACGAAAAGTATCTTAAGATACAGTCAGAGCATATTAGGGAACGTATCGCCCAGTTTGGCGACAAACTCTACATGGAGTTCGGAGGGAAACTTTTCGACGATCTCCACGCCAGCAGGGTACTGCCAGGCTTCCAGCCCGACAGTAAACTCCAGATGCTCAACACCCTGTCTGACTTAGTCGAGATAGTGATAGTCATCAGCGCTCTCGACATAGAGAAGAACAAGGTAAGGGGAGACCTCGGTATTACTTACGACGAAGACGTCCTGCGCCTTCGCAGTGAATTCGAAAAGCGCGGCTTCTTTGTGGGTTCCGTAGTGATTACCCACTGCAACGGCCAGGCAAGCGCCGCCCAGTATCGTAAGAGGCTTGAGCGCAAGGGCATCAAAGTCTACTACCACTACACTATAGAAGGCTACCCCAACAACGTTGCTCTCATCGATTCCGACGAAGGATTCGGCAAGAACGACTACGTAAAGACCCAGCGTCCGCTGGTCGTAGTAACTGCCCCTGGCCCCGGATCAGGAAAGATGGCTGTTTGCCTTAGCCAGCTCTATCAGGACAATAAGAAGGGCGTCAAGGCAGGTTACGCGAAGTTCGAGACCTTCCCGGTCTGGAATATTCCGCTTAATCATCCCATCAACCTCGCCTACGAGGCCGCTACGGCAGACCTTAACGATGTCAACATGATTGACCCCTTCCACCTCGACGCCTACGGCTCGGTGGCGGTCAATTACAACCGCGACATCGAGATATTCCCGGTCCTGAAGGCCCTCTTCGAGGGTATCTATGGCGAGAGCCCGTACAAGTCGCCTACCGACATGGGCGTAAACATGATTGGCTGGTGTATCTCCGACGACGACGTTTGCCGAAAGGCCGGCATGAACGAGATTATCCGCCGTTACTACGCCGCGCTCTGCAATCTCGTCGAAAAAGACGGCAGCGAGTCGGAGGTCAACAAGATTCTCCTGCTGATGCAGAAGGCCGGCCTGAGTACCGACTACCGCAAGGCCACCGTCGCTGCGGCGGAGCGCCAGTCAAAGAGCCAGAAACCATGCGCGGCCATCGAGCTCCAGGATGGCACCCTTATCACTGCGGAAACCAGCGACCTGCTGGGACCGAGCGCGGCCCTTATCCTCAATGCTGCAAAGCATCTCGCGGGAATCGACCACAGCGTGAAACTCATCCCCCAGAGGATGATAGAGCCCATACAGAAAACCAAGGTGGACTTCCTCCATGGACACAACCCGCGCCTCCACACAGACGAGGTGCTGGTGGCCCTGAGCATACTCAGCGTAGAAGACGAGCGCTGCAAGCTCGCGCTCGAACAACTCCCCAAGTTCAAGGGCTGCCAGGTTCACTCTACTGTTCTGCTCAGCGAAGTCGACCGCAAGGTCTTCAAGAAACTGGGAGTCGACCTGACCTGCGACCCCGTAAAGAAAATCAGCAAGATTTAAACTATGTTCACCCTTCTTATCAGCATCGTCTGCCTCGTCGTAGGTTATCTGGTCTACGGCAAGATAGTCGAGAAGGTCTTCGGCCCTGATCCGGCAGCCAAGACCCCGGCTTACACCAAACAGGACGGCCTGGACTATGTCCCCATGCCTACCTGGAAGGTATTCATGATTCAGTTCCTTAACATTGCCGGAACGGGTCCTAT
The DNA here is from genome assembly GCA_017617035.1 of Bacteroidales bacterium. Lineage (GTDB taxonomy): Bacteria > Bacteroidota > Bacteroidia > Bacteroidales > UBA932 > Cryptobacteroides. The sequence continues at coordinate 60,250 of JAFZWV010000026.1, read as the reverse complement.
CTTCGGCGCTATCATGGGCGCGCTCTTCGGCCCGTCGTGCTACCTTTGGATAGTGCTGGGCTGCATCTTTGGCGGCGCGGTCCACGACTATTTCACCGGCATGCTCTCCATACGCAACGGGGGCGCGAACGTACCCGCGATAGTGGGGCAGGAACTCGGCGGCGGCACCCGCAAGGTGATGCTGGTATTCTCGGTCGTGATGCTCATACTCGTGGGCACGGTCTTCGTCTACAGCCCGGCCCTGATACTCGGCGAAATGACGGGAAGCAAAACGACCATGATCTGGGTCCTCGCGATTCTGCTTTACTACATACTCGCGACCATGGTCCCGATCGACAAGATCATAGGCAAGATCTACCCGATATTCGCTATCGCGCTGCTGTTCATGGCGGTCTCGCTCTTCGTCTGCCTGCTCATCAAGTGGCCCGGCAGCATCCCTGAGGTTTGGGACGGCCTGCAGAACCGTGCTCCCTCGAACGGCTCGCTGTTCCCGGCGCTCTTTATCACCATAGCCTGCGGTGCGGTCAGCGGTTTCCACTCGACCCAGTCGCCGCTCATGGCGCGCTGCCTTACGAACGAGAAACTCGGTCGCCCCGTTTTTTACGGCGCCATGATCACCGAAGGCCTCGTCGCCCTCATCTGGGCTACCGTGGCTTCGTATTTCTTCTACGGCGGGGGCAATATCGAAATGGGTGCGGTCGGAGTGACTGCCGCCCCTAAGGTTGTTACCATTGTCTCCAAGCACTGGCTGGGAGTCGTGGGCAGCCTGCTTGCCATCCTCGGCGTTGTTGCAGCTCCAATCACAAGCGGTGACACGGCATTAAGGTCGGTGCGCCTCATTATAGCGGACGCCGTGAAGCTCGACCAGGCTCCCATCAAGAACAGGCTCTATGTCTCGATTCCGATCTTCGTCGTGACCGGCCTGCTTCTTTGGTACAATATCGCAGACGAGAATGGCTTCAACGTGATTTGGAGGTACTTCGGCTGGGCAAACCAGACCCTGGCCGTGTTCGTGCTCTGGACCGTTACGGCCTTCCTTTCGAGGCGTCGCAAGGGTTTGAGTTATGTGATGACTCTCTGGCCTGCCTGCTTTATGACCTCCGTAACCGTCACCTTCATTCTGACGGCCAAGATAGGCTTCAACCTTCCGGCATCGTGGATACCATGGCTCGGGACGGTGACTTTCGCCATCTCCCTGGTGCTCTTCTATGTAGCTAGGCTGAAAAGGCTTAGAGCGACTTCTTCGCTATAAGATATTCCGCAATCTGAACCGCGTTCAGCGCGGCGCCCTTCCTGATCTGGTCGCTTACGATCCAGAAGGCAAGGCCGTTGTCCTCTGCCAGATCCTTTCTGATACGGCCCACGTATACTGGATCTTTGCCGGCAAGGAACAAAGGCATGGGGTATTCGGACTCCTTGGGGTTGTCCATAAGCACTACGCCCGGGGCTTTTGAGAATGCCTCGCGGGCTTCTTCTACGCTGATAGGACGCTCGGTTTCCACCCAGATGCTCTCGGAATGGCTCCTGAGCGACGGAACGCGCACGCATGTCGCGCTGGTCCTTACATCCGAGTGCATGATTTTGCGCGTTTCGTCGAACATCTTCAACTCTTCTTTAGTGTAGCCGTTTTCGCAGAAGACGTCGATCTGGGGGATAAGATTGAAGGCGAGCTGATACTTGAACTTGTTGACTGTCACCGGCTCGGCGGCGAGAGACTGGCGGGTCTGCTCTAGAAGCTCAGCCATCGCCTGCGCGCCCGCCCCGCTCGCCGCCTGATAGGTGCTGACATGGACCTTCTTGATGTGGCTCAGGCCTTCTATGGCGTTCAGGGCGACCACCATCTGGATGGTGGTGCAGTTAGGGTTGGCTATGATTCCGCGCGGACGGTTCAGGGCGTCCTCAGGGTTAACTTCGGGAACTACCAGCGGGACGTCAGGATCCATCCTGAAGGCCTTGGAATTGTCTATCATCACCGCGCCGAAACGGGTGATGTCCGCGGCGTATTCTGCGGAGGTCCCGGCTCCTGCCGAGACGAACGCTACGTCGACTCCGTCGAAGGCGTCGTCGTGTTGCAGGAGGCGCACCTCGCAGTCCTGGCCGCGGAAGGTGTAGTTTCGGCCCGCACTGCGCTCGGATCCGAACAGCAATAGTTCATCGACGGGGAAGTTCCTCTCGGCGAGGACCTTCATCAATTCCTGACCTACGGCGCCGCTGGCGCCAACGATAGCTACTTTCATAGCCCAAATATAAATAAATAATTATTATTCGTGTTTTTCGAGAAAATCTACGACGTCACCGACAGTTTGGAATTTAGCTAGGGTTTCGTCTGGGATGACGATGCCATATTCGTCTTCGATTTTCATCAAGAGTTGAAGAATATCGAGCGAGTCGGCGCCGAGATCTTTGGAGATCAGAGATTCGGGCTTAATCTTGGCAGGATCGGCAATACGCAGCTGCTTAGCTAAAATAGCCTGCACTTTTTCAAACATTGCTGACATAACAAATTGGTATATAGAGAATAAGTGTTAATTATTATTTATTAATTATGAAAAATTGAATTGCAGACTACCCTTTTCCCTCGCTTTTTGCCCGGACCAGGGTCGCTCCCAGACGCGCAGCGTCATTGAGCGATAGCGATGGGAAAGGGGTAGTCTGCAATTATTTTAGTTCATTATTCCTCGTAATGTGAATATTTAGCCAATTCAGTTTCAATACGTGGCCCTATGGCGCCAGTTTCCATGCGGTAGGCCTGTTCGATGCATTTTTCGATGGCTTTGGCCTTAGAACTGCCATGGCCTTTGACCACGACTTTCGAAGTTCCGATGAGGACGCTTCCGCCGTAGTTCTGGTAGTCCATGAAGGACTTCATGTCGGCGAACATCTTCTTCATAAAGAGAGCGCCGATCTTGTAGACGGTGCGGGAGAAGATGCTCTTTTTCAGCATCTTAAGCAGTTCGAGGGCGGTGCCTTCCGTAGTCTTGACCAGCACGTTTCCGGAGAAACCGTCGCAGACGACCAGGTCGTATTTGCCCGAAAGCAGGTCGCGGCTTTCCATGTTGCCGACGAAATTGATGCAGTCGGTTTCCTGCAGGAGCTTGTAGGTCTCCTGGCGAAGAGTGTCGCCCTTCTCGGCCTCGACTCCGACGTTGAGCAGAGCAACGCGCGGGTTCTTGACCCCATAGACTGTCTCCATGTAGATGGAGCCCATGATCGCGAACTGCCTGAGCATGTCGGGCTGCACCTCGACATTGGCGCCGCTGTCGCAGATTCCGACGATTCCTCCGTCCATGGTCGGGAGGACAGGGCAGAAGGCAGGTCGGATGACACCGGCGAGACGGCCTACACGGACGAGCGCGCCGGTTACCAGCGCTCCGGTCGAGCCGGCGCTGACCATTCCGCCTATCGAGTCGTCGTCGCGCAGCATCATGACAGCCTTCATCATGGAACTGTTGCGCTTAAGGCGAATCGCGTCGGTGGGTTTGTCCTCGCAAGTGATTACCTCAGGGGCATGGACTATTTCCAACCGGTCGGCGGGGTATTCGCGCGTTGCGAGCTCTGACTTCAGGATTTCTTCGTCGCCCGTAAGGATGATATGGAGGTCGTCGAAGTTCTGCAGAGCGGCCAGAGCTCCGTCGATATTGGCCTGGGGGCTGCGGTCGCCGCCGAAGCAGTCTACTATGATTTTTACCATACTACGCGAGTTTCTTTAGGTACGAACGGCGGCGTTTGTGGATGGTTCGGTCGAACCTCTTCCACATATTCTGTATCATGTAGTTGTCCTCGAGATTGAGGTTGGTCTCCAGATACTTCACGTGAGGGTCGGCGAGCATGTCGACCATGCCGCTTACGAAGACTGTGCTAACGCCGCGGTTAAGCCATTCGGGCTCGACGCCCACAAGGCAAAGGTCGATGATGTCCGGTTTCTTGAGGGCCTTCAGAAGGCGGATGAGCGTCAGGGGAGTGAGGCGGCCCTGCGAAGGCTGGACGGCCTTGGCGAGGGAAGCAAAACTCACGGCGAAGGCGATAACCTTGTCGTTCTCGTCGAGAAGGACTGCCGTGCGCTTGGGGTTCACGACCAGCTTGAAGTTGTCGATGAGAAGTTTCTTCATGCCGTCGGTGAACGGAACTGTGCCGTAAAGACCATCGTAGGAGTGGTCGAGGACCTCGAACAGGCCGTCGGCGTACTTCTTTATGAAGTCGTTGGCGTTCTTTGCCTCTCCTATGTGGAGTTTATAGCGCTTGATGATGAACTCGGAGAGCTGCTTCAGCTCGGCTCCAACCTCTGGGCTGGGGGCGCGCAGCTGGCTCTCGTTCCAGTCGATTTCCTTCTCGTAGCCCAGTTTTTCGATGAACTCTCCGTAGTAGGGGGCGTTGTACTGCTCCTCGAAGGTGGAGAGCTGGTCAAAACCCTCGATCAGGAGGCCTTCGCGCTCAAGGTCGGAGTAGCCCAGAGGTCCGCAGACGGCGTTCATGCCAATCTCGCGGGCCCAGGCCTCGACTGCCTCGAAAAGGGCTTTTGCAACCTCGAAATCTTCGATGGTGTCGAACCTGGTGAACCTGATTCGCTTTTCTCCTGTCTTCTCGTTCGAAGCCTTCTGGAGTATGCCCTGGATACGGCCGGCTACCTTGCCGTCTTTATAGGCGAGGAAGCAAACGTCCTCGCACTGGTCGTGGTAGAGATAGTCTTTGTCGAAAATCTTCTTCTCGTCCATCCAGAGCGGCGGGACGAAGCAAGGGTTGTTCTTGTAGAGGTCGAGAGGGAAGCGGAGGAACTGCCTCTGCTCCCTACGTGTCGTAACCTTTTTTACTTCAATCATTTATCTGCACTTTGAGTGGAAAGTCACACCTACGCCGTTGGGGCCGCAATGGCTGCCAGCAGTCGGGTTGGTGGGGATGATGCGTATTTCGAGATCGGCGCCGAACTTCTCGCGGAGCATGTCCGCAATCTGGTTCGCGACCTCGGGAGAGTCGGTGTGGCCGACTACTACGCCGTGGGCCTTGACGTCGTCGCCTTTCTCAACAACCTCATTTACGAGGCGGTTCATGGCCTTGATGCGGCCCTTCTCGGTTCCGACGCTGACCATCTTGCCTTCCTCGTTCATGGTGATGACGGGGCGAAGGCCGATCAGACCGCCCATGGTGGCTGCCAGACCGCTCACTCGACCGCTCCTGCGGAAGAACTTGAGGTCGTCGGCGAAGAAATACTGGGCGTAGTGGTCAACTTCCTTCTTTCCCCATTCTACGAGCTCTTCGGGGGTCTTTCCGGCCTTCACGAGTTTGAAGAAATCGCGACCCATGAGGTAGCTGATGATGGTGATGCCCTTAGAGTCGATCTCATAGAACTTGCGCTCGGGGTACTTCTTAAGCAACTCGTCTACGACCTTTCTCATATTGCCGAAGGTCATGGTCATAGCCTCGCTGAAGTGGAAGTAGAAGATATCGTTTCCGGCCTTGAATTCGGGCTCGAAGTAATTGCGGTATTCCTCTTCGGGAATTGCGCTTGTAGTAGGGAGGATTCCTCCGCGTAGGCCGTCATAGAAGGCGTGGGAGTCGAATTCCTTGAAATCTACATAAGGGTAGGTTGTTTTACCGTCGATGCTGTAAGGCATGCTGATGAGCTTGCAGCCCAGTTCTTTGCAGTCCTGAAGATTGAAATCGCAATCAGAGTCTACGAAATAGGTTAACATAGTGTCAAGATGTAATTATATACCGGCTGTCCGCCGTCGATAAACATAAATTCTGTCATGGGATATTTGGCCTGGAGGGCTGCCGCGACCTCGTCGGCCTCCTCTGCAGGGACGTCCTGGCCGTAGAATACGACAGCTACGTCGTGGTCGCCGGCTTCCGTCTGCTTGCAAAGGGTGTAAAGCGCTTCTTTACACGAAGGGTTGTCGCATACGACTTCGCCTCCGCAGATGCCAATATAGTCGCCTTCCTTGACGGCAACACCGTTGAGTTCTGTGTCGCGGTTGGCTTTGGAGACCATGCCGCAGGTAACTCCAGCGACCGTTTCTTTTTGCTCCTCGACCAGCGCGTCGACGTCTTTGTTGCTCTTGTCGAGCGAGGCGATGCCGACGTAACCAGCGCCTATGGTCTTGGTCGGGATGACAATGACTTTGGAGTCTTCGAACATGCTCGCGGCCTGCAGGGCGGTAAGGACTATATTGGAGTTGTTGGGGTAGACGAACACGGTCTCGGCTCCGAGGCGCTTGAAGGCGTCGATGAAGTCCTGGGCCGAGGGATTCATAGTCTGGCCGCCGCGTATCACTTCGTCGGCGCCAGCTTCGAGGAAGGTCTGTACGAGACCCTCGCCGGATGCGACGGTAACTACGCCGTAGTGCTTCTGAATCTTGAACTCTGGCTCTTCTGCAGCCTTGCGCATCTGCGTTTCGTTGTGCTGAAGGGCCATGTTCTCGATCTTAAGTGTCAAGTACTCGCCCCAGCGCTGGCAATGGTTCAGAATGTCGCCCGGGGTATGGGTGTGGACATGGACCTTCACGATTGAGTCCTCGCGGAAGCAGACCACCGACTCGCCGACCGAGGTAAGGTAGTCGCGTATTTCGCTCTCGTCGAAGGAAGCGAGGTCGACCTTCGAACTCTGGAGGCGAAGCAGGAACTCGGTACAGTAGCCGAATTCCAGGACGTCGTCAGGGCCGAAGGCGTTCAGATCCACCTTGCCATGGGCAGCCTCGGGGGCGGGATTGTCGGGCAGGTCGACATCGTCGGTCGATTCCAGGGCTTCGGCCATACCGCGCACTATCGAAAGAATGCCTGCGCCGCCGCTGTCGATCACTCCCGCTTCCTTCAATGTCGGTAGCAGGTCGGGAGTGCGCTCGAGAGAGGCTTCCATCTCGGGGATGAGAGCCGAAAAATAGTCCTCGAGCGAGTCTGTAGGCTTTTCAGCCGCTTTCTGCACTCCCTCGCGGAACACGGTCAGGATGGTTCCCTCGACCGGGACAGAGACCGCCTTGTAGGATTCTTCGACGCCCGCGGCCATGGCGGCGGCGAAGGCCGGCACGTCTGCCTGAGAGACTCCCGCGAGCCCTTTGCCGATGCCGGCAAAGATGCGCGAGAGGATTACGCCGCTGTTGCCGCGGGCGCCCAAGAGCATACCAGATGATATTGATTTGGCGGTTTCGCCGAGGGATTCAGAGAGGGAAGCGTTCTGGCAACCGGAATTGATTGTCATGAACATGTTATCGCCTGTATCGCCGTCCGGAATAGGGAAGACATTGAGGTCGTTGATGACGTCCTTGCTGGCGTGGAGCCTCGCGCAGCCGCGACGCACCATAGCCAGGTAACAGGCTGAGGTTATAGTACTTGTCTTCATAATTAAGCGCCACAAAGATAATAAAAAATGGCTATCTTTGGAAATATGAAAGCCACATACCCCTTAGCCCTCGGCCTTCTCGCCCTGGCTGCTTGCACTAAAACGCAGACATACTGCAATCCGCTGGACATAGACTATACCTACATGGTCTATAACTCCGACCAGAATCTATCTTATCGGTCTGGAGCAGACCCTGCCGTAGTGGAATTCCGCGGAGAATATTACATGTTCGTTACGCGCAGCCTGGGCTACTGGCATTCTAAGGACCTGACGAAATGGGAATTTGTCGAACCTGCCAGCACCTGGTATCCCCAGGGATCCAACGCCCCGGCGGCATGGAACTACCGCGATTCGCTGCTCTACGTGTGCGGCGACCCTTCCGGCTCGATGAGCATACTCTATTCCGACGACCCGGCATCGGGGAAGTGGAAGGCCGTGCCGGCGATTTTACATGACCTGCAGGACCCGGCCCTCTTCATCGACGACGACGCTCAGGCCTACATATTCTGGGGCTCGTCCAATGTCTACCCGATTCGGGGTAAGAAGCTCGACATGCGCGACCGTTTTCTCGTAGCAGGCCAGACGGTTGAGCTTTTCAACGCCGACGGCGAGCGCCACGGCTGGGAGCGCTTCGGCCAGAACCATTCCGATACGCGGATTGCGGCCTACATCGAAGGGCCATGGCTTACCAAGCACGACGGAACCTACTACATGCAGTACGCCGCGCCCGGAACCGAGTTCAATGTCTACGGCGACGGTGTCTATACCGCTACCGACCCGCTCGGCCCGTATACCTATCAGGCCCATAACCCGGTGAGCTACAAGCCCGGCGGCTATATGTGTGGCGCCGGCCATGGCAGCACCGTTCAAGGCCCGGGCGGTCAATGGTGGCACTACGGTTCCATGTCGCTCTCGGCCATAGTCAACTGGGAACGCAGGCTGTGTGCCTTCCCGACATGGTTCGATGACGACGGTGTGATGTGGTGCGACACCCGTTTCGGCGATTATCCACACTTTGCGCCCTCTGAGCCGGGCAGGCAGGGTGAGTTTGCGGGCTGGATGCTCCTTTCGTATGGCAAGCCGGTCAGCGCTTCTTCGTTCCAAGCGGGCAGGGCAGCCGAGGCCCAGGGCTTCGCGCCATGGAACCGGCCGGAGACTTCCGCGACCTTCGAGCCCTCGAACCTGACGGACGAAAACTGCAAGACCTACTGGCTGGCAGCCTCTAACGGTCGCAGCGAATGGGCTGTCATCGATCTGGAAGACGAGGCTATGGTTCATGCTGTCCAGGTAAACTATTTCGACCATAATACCGGGCTCTATGGTCGTCCGAAGGGCCTCAGGCAGCGCTATGTCCTGGAGGGGAGCCTGGATGGTGTCAAATGGTTCGTGCTCGAAAACAGGTCTAAATCCGATAAAGACGCGCCTAACGCCTACATTCAGTTACGCCATCCAGTAAAAGCCCGTTTCGTGCGCTATCGCAACATTGAGGTGTCTGCGCCGAGTCTGGCTATTTCCGAGATCCGCGTGTTCGGCCTGGGCTCCGGCGAGGCCCCTTCCGTCCCGGCGGACGTCCGCGCCGAGCGCTGCGCCGACCGCCGCAATGCTTTGATTTCCTGGAAGTTGGATCCGACCGCCCAGGGCTATAACGTCTTCTGGGGAATCGCACCGGATAAACTCTACAGCACCTGGATGGTTTACGGCGAAGACCACCTTCTTCTCCCGTCGCTCGCCGTGGATCAGGAATACTGGTTCGCCGTGGAGGCGTTCAACTCCTGCGGCGTTTCCGAGATGGTGCGCGCACAGGCGCATTAGGATATTTCGAAGGGTTTCGTTATATTTGCGGCGCAATAACACAAAACAAACCGTTTGTTTAAGAATTCGATCTTTTTCCTGCTGATAACAGCATCTCTGGTATTAGCTTCTTCCTGTGGCAATCGCAGGGCTGGTGTTTTTGTGTCTGATGAGGCTCTGATTGACTCTGTCCAGAGGCGTACCACCCTTTATTTCACCGATTTTTCCGAACCCAATACAGGTTTGGCGCGAGAGCGTTCAAACGACCGTTTCGGCGATATCGTGACGACAGGCGGTTCGGGCTTCGGTATGATGGCGATAATCGCGGGTATCGAAAGGGGATATCTCAGCAGGGAATACGGTATCTATCTTTTCGACAAGTCTCTGAGTTTCCTTGAAAAGTGTGAGCGCTTCCACGGCATGTGGGCCCACTGGTACGACGGCGCTTCCGGAAAAGTCTATCCCTTCAGCAAGTACGACGACGGGGGAGACCTCGTGGAATCAGCATTCCTGGCGCAGGGCCTTCTCACCATGAGGCAGTATTTCAAAGAAAGCGCCCCTGAACTTGCACGCAGGGCTGATGAACTCTGGCGCGGAATGGAATGGGACTGGTATACTCAGGGTACTGATTCGCTCTACTGGCACTGGTCCAAGAACTACGGCTGGAAGATGAACCACAGAATCAAAGGCTACGACGAGTGTCTTATCGCCTATGTGCTAGGAGCTTCTTCTCCCACCCATCCCATCAGCAAAAAGGTCTACGAAGCCTGCTACAAGAATTCTCCTTATTATTACAACGGCAAGTCTTACTACGGAATTCCTCTGACGATAGGAATGGAGTACGGCGGGCCGCTTTTCTTTACACACTATTCCTTCCTGGGGCTCGACCCTCGCGGGCTGACAGATGGCCTGACGGACTATTATGAGCGGGGAAGAGCACATTCGCTTATTCATTACAACTACGCGATAGAGAACCCCAAACACCACAAAGGCTACGGCGCCGAGCTGTGGGGCTTTACCTCTTCGGACGATCCGAAGGTGGGCTATTGCTCACATCATCCTGGCACTCCGGATGAAAATGGAACGGTCTCGCCCACGGCGGCGATATCTTCTATCGTTTATTCTCCGAAGGAGTCCATGAAATGCCTGCGTCATCTATACGATGATCTCGGAGACGAACTCTTTGGCCCCATGGGCTTCTACGATGCCTACAACCCTTCGATGCCGGCGGACAAACAGGTCGTCCGCAGCTATCTCGCTATCGACCAGGGCCCGATTGCAGTGATGATCGAGAACTACCGCAGCGGTCTTATTTGGAAGCTCTTCATGAGCGCCCCGGAGGTAGCCGACGGACTGCAGGAATTAGGATTTTATTACACTAACAACCAATAACAATGAAGCGTTTAGCAACAATTCTAACCTTAGCTCTGATCAGTCTGGTGTCCTACGCACAGACTATCACAGTGAGCGGTACCGTGCTCGACGATCAGGGCTGGCCGCAGATCTCGGCCGGCGTATTCGAGAAAGGCACCAACAACGGTACAGTCACCGACCTCGATGGAGCTTACAGCATTAAGGTGTCTGCAGACGCAATCCTTGTTTTCTCTTACTATGGCTTCCAGGATATGGAAGTGCCGGTAAACGGAAGAACGACGATTGATGTCACGATGCAGCCCGACAACCTCCTTCTCGAAGAGGTGGTGGTCGTAGGTTACGGCACCCAGAAGTCCAAAGACCTCACCGCTCCTATCGTTACCGTCAAGGGCGAGGAACTCTCAAAGCAGGTTTCCTCCAACCCGATGTCGGCCCTTCAGGGTATGGTCAGCGGCGTCCAGATTATCAACAGCGGCGCCCCTGGTGCGTCACCTACCGTAAAGGTACGTGGTGTCGGTTCGATTTCCGATTATGCGACCCCTCTCTATGTGGTTGACGGTACGTTTGTAGATAACATCGACTTCCTCTCGAGCACTGATATCGAGAGTCTCACAGTCCTTAAGGATGCATCAGCGGCTGCTATCTACGGTGTGCGCGCAGCAAACGGCGTTATCATCGTCACCACCAAGAAAGGTACTAAGGACCGCCTGAACATCACTTATGAGGGCTACGGCGGACTCCAGATCCCGACCAACATCATGGACCTTTGCTCGGCTGACCAGTATATCGAGTTGATGAACGAGGCCAATGTCAATAATATCAAGTGGACTCCTATATCGGCTGCCGACTATAACGGTGACACTGACTGGTATGCGGAACTTGTAAAGCCCGCCTTCACGACCAGCCACTCCGTAGATTTTTCAGGCGCATCCGACAATACCAACTACTCGGTCGGTTTAAGCTACTTCTACCAGGACGGTATCATGAACTACTGTACCAACGATTACAACAGGTTCAATATCCGCACCCGCCTGGACCAGAAGATGAACTCTTGGCTGAAGATGGGTATGAACTCCGTGTTCTCCCGCTACATCCGCAACGACTACAACGGCAATGCTTTTTATCAGGCATTCCTCAATCCGCCGGTATACAGCGTCTATAATGATGCCAACGTCGGCGCTTATCCCGTGAAGTTCGATTCTCCTCAGCTCTACGGATTCGCAAACGCTTACGGCAACCCTGTCGCGAACGCATATTATCACAATGTGGCAGAGACAGGTCTCAAGGAAGTGCTCGCAACATACGCTGAGTTCACCATTATCCCTGAGAAACTTTCCTTCAAGACTTCGTATAACGTCGACTTCCACTACTACGACAACCAGAATTACACTCCTGAGTTTAACGTGGGCGGAAGCCAGAGCGTTGCAACCTCTTCATTTACCAAGACTTTCGGTTACTCGTTCAATCAGCTTATCGACAACGTCCTTACCTACAATGGGCGCAACGGTAAGCATGCTTATTCAGTGATGGTCGGTAACTCTGTCAGAATGAACTTCTCTTCATGGCTGAACGGTACCAGGAATTCAGTCCCGAATTTCGACGCCGCATCAAGGTATCTCAGGAACGGATCTCCGAAGAATCAGTATTCCAACGATGGTGCTTCCCGCTACAATGGCCTTTCATTCTTCGCCCGCGGAACCTACAACTATAACGAGAAATATCTCGCTACCGTTACCCTCCGTGCTGATGGATCCTCCAAGTATCAGGAGAAGTGGGGAATCTTCCCGTCGATTGGTCTAGGTTGGAACATTTCCGACGAAGACTTCATGCAGGACCAGCAGGTATTCGATTACCTAAAGCTCCGCGCTTCCTGGGGTATGCTTGGTAACGATAATGTTCCGGCCAACTCTTCTGTCACCCTCGGAGCATCCGGAATGGGCGCTTCCGCAGTATTCGGCGATACCGTATACGACGGAGTCGGTGCTCAGACAGTTTATAACAACTACCTCAAGTGGGAGGTCGTGACCGAGGCCAACATCGGTGCTGACTTCTCCATGGTGGAGGGTAAGCTCCACGGTGAACTCGACCTCTATGACCGCGTCACCGACAACGTAGTGTTCTACACTCCTATCGCTGCAGGAGGCGGTACAACCAACCTTCTTTCCAACAATGGTTCCGTAATGAACCTCGGAGCGGAGCTTTCGCTCAGCTGGGCCGAACGAGTCAGCGCAGACTTCAGCTACAATCTCGGAATGAATGCTACCTTTAACATGAACCGTGTTACCAAGCTCTCCGGACTTGAGCTCAGTAAATACGACTATGTCCCGGGTACAGAAATCAACGGTAACTATGCAACCCGTGCTGCCATAGGTTATCCTATCGGCGGATTTTGGGGCTACAAGATTGACAAGATTTACGCTTCCGAGAAGGAAGCCCTTCAGGATCCAGTCTCGCAGAACATCAAGGACGCCGGTTTCCCCAAGTATAAGGATATGAATGATGACAAGGTCATCAACGCAGACGATATCACCTATCTTGGAAGTCCGCTTCCATGGCTTATGATGGGATTCAATCTCGGAGCTAACTATCGCAACTGGGATTTCTCGATGGTACTCAACCTCCAGGTCGGCAACAAGATTCTCAACAACAAGAGGATGCAGCGCGGTGTCTTCTCCGAGGCCAACTACGATGTCGACTTCTACAATAACCGTTGGACCAAGGACAACATGGGAACCAGCTATCCTTCGTCAGAAGCTGCAGGTACTTCTTTCGTACAGACCTGCAACGAATTCTATCTCGAAGACGGCTCTTCGTTCCGTATCAACAATGTCCAGGTCGGTTACACATTCTCCGGAATGAAGTGGGCCAAGAGCGTAAGGGCTTATGTTTCAGCTCAGCGTCCGCTCACTCTCTTCGGTTACAACGGATTCACCACCGAAATCGGCGGATCTCCTATCAGCACCGGCATCGACAGCAGTGTCTACCCGATGCAGTCTATCTACACGCTCGGCGTGAATGTCAACTTCTAAAATGCAGAGAGTCATGAAAAAGATCATAAACATTCTTTCGCTCGCCGCAGCAGTCGCAATCGCTGCTTCCTGCTCCGATTTCCTCAATATTCGCGTAGAAGGCACAGTGCCCTCGACAGGAACCGACTATACCAAGGTTGAAAATATCTTCCAGCCTGTAAGTGCAGCTTATGCTCAGATGCGTGCCGTCGACTGGTTCCCGTATATCTGCATAACTGATGTTACCTCCGACGACTCAGATAAGGGCTCAACCCCTACTGACAATGCGTACGCCAAGGAAATGGATGAATATACCTTCACTCCTTACAACTACATGTTCAATAGCTTCTGGGTTGATCACTACAATGTAATCTCGGCTGCCAACAACGCTCTTATCCAGGAGGTCCTCTACTACAATGAGATGACTACCGACGACAACAGGCGTTATTGCCGCGAGTGCGCCAACGAGGCAAAGGTCATCAGGGCATATGCATACCTGGAACTCATGCGTACTTTCGGAGCTGTCCCCATCGTTGAGGGCAATATGACCTCCGATGAGCTCGCCAATAACCCGCCCGTAGCGCTGGATAAGCTTTACGAATATGTGTGCAAAGATCTCGACGAGGCCATCGACACTCTTCCCGAGTCCTATGGCAAGGCATGGGGTACACGCTACACCAAGTATACTGCTCTCGCCGTTAAGGCAAAGCATGCTATGTATAGGGCCGATTGGGCTACCGCAGCCGCAGCCGCAAACGAGATCATCGCTTCCGGTAAGTTCGGTCTCCAGGCCGATTACCGTTTCCTCTTCTCGGTCGACGGCGAAGGCTGCAACGAATCGCTCATGGAAATCGAGGCTTCAGATCTCGGTCAGACTTCAGGAGACGCTCCCTACCTTACATACGCGTATTACCAGGGACCTCGCAACAACGAGCCGTCCGGTATGCAGGGTTGGGGATTCAATGTCCCGAACGATAACCTGAAGGCCTTCTTCGAGGGCAGGGGAGATGCAAAGCGTCAGGCGATCACCTTCCTTGAGAGGGATACTACTACTCCTGAGGGCGACTACATCAGCAGCAAGTGCCCCAATCAGTACTACAACGGAAAGGTCTATACTCCCAACGTCTATAATACGTACAATACGAACGCCTATGGCTATGACCACAACATCCGCCTGATCCGCTACGCCGAGATTCTCCTCATTTATGCTGAGGCTCTCGCCAATGGAGCTCCCGCTGGATCATGCGGTCTAAGCGCAGACGACGCACTTCATCTGGTCCAGAACCGTGCCGGTATAACAAATACTGCGGCTACTCTTGACAATATCTACGATGAGCGTCGTGCAGAGCTTGCCCTTGAAGGCAACCGCATCTTCGACCTTATCCGCCTTGGAAAGGTCGGAGACGTAGTTGGCGCCCAGGTGGCAAAAGCCAAGACCAATTTCCACGGATATTTCCCTTATCCTTCAACCCAGGTAACCCTTAACACGGCTCTTGACCCGAGCGAAGGATATACATATTAGAAACCACTTTATTTATCAACCTTTTTTATTAACTAACAAACAAACATTATGAAAAAGATTTTTGCAATCAGTGTTTTAGCACTTGCAGTTATCGCATCATGTACCCCTGAGAACAAGGGTCCCGAGAAGGGAGCCAATGGCAAAGCGAAGATTACCGTCGCTGAGGCAGACCTCGTAGCTTATCTCCCTATGGAGTCAGCTACTCCTGAGGTTGGTGATTTCACCCTCGCATCTGAAGGAAGCGGCAACGCCGACAACTTCAAGGCTGGCCGTACCGGAAAGGCTTATTTCGGAACAGTCAACTCTTATCTTGCCTATGACCTCGGCGAGAACTGCCCTCTTAAGGACCTCAAGGCCTTCACAGTATCTCTGTGGCTCAAGCAGGCTGAGATCGACTATGACCACGCT
This sequence comes from Bacteroidales bacterium, assembly GCA_017617035.1. Lineage (GTDB taxonomy): Bacteria > Bacteroidota > Bacteroidia > Bacteroidales > UBA932 > Cryptobacteroides. Next base: position 44,817 of record JAFZWV010000026.1, on the reverse strand, counting down.
CCCGTTCCTATGTACTTCAACATCTCCGATCCTACGGATGCATGCTGGGGCAACCTCGGAATGAGTGTCGACCGTACCGCTACCGGCGCTGGCTTCCTTACCTACAAGTGGGAATTTAGGATGGGCGAAAAAGGATCTGTCTGGAAGACTTGGAATGACGGTTATGCAGATTGCTGGCCTGCAGGACGCTGGAACCACATTATCGTTACCTACGACAATGTTTCTTCCGAGTTCCACGCATACTGCAATGGTGTAGACGTTACTCCTGAGGCTGACGTACCTTGCGTTGTCGGTGATCCTGCACAGCCCGTAGGCGACCTCCAGTTCATGAACGCTGCTCAGCTTTGGATCGGCAACTGGCCTGTTCGTTACTACGACGGCTTCCAGTGGGGCGATGCATGGATCGGCCACATGGATGAGGCTGGTCTCGATGAGTTCCGTATCTACAAGCGCGCTCTTACCGCCGAAGAGGCCAAGGCTCTCTACGACGCAGAAGTTGCAAACATCGACTAATTACATTACCTTTACTTAGTGGCGGGGCTGCCCTGCGCAGCCCTGCCCTTATTATTTATGAAGCGTTTTATAGCGTTACTTTTGATTGCAGCGCTGTTTGCATGTACTCCAGAGGAGGAAGAGACACCTGTCGTTCGCGATGCTGAGATAGTGTCGATCTCTTTCAATGGAAAAACCATTTCCGAGAATACGGTCCCAACCGGTGTCTCGGAGGCGGTGATATATCGCTTCACTTTCAGTAAAGAGCTGGATATACGCAAGTTCGACTCCAATAATCTTATTATAATGGGAGTGTCATCAGACCTTTTCGACTTAAGTGTCGAGGGTCGTGACCTTATTCTTGCGTCAAACCATGCTCTACCGCCCTATACTTCAATATCGATAAACTTCTATTCGGGCCCCAATTTCGGGATTAACCTGCTTTACGACTACAAATTCCGTTTTACTACGGCCTACGATTCTTCCGATAAATTCCCCCGTATCCCCGACGACGAGCTGTTTGAAAAGGTTCAAAAGGCGGCGTTCGGATATTTCTGGGATTACGCCCATCCCGATTGCGGCCTGGCGCGCGAGCGGCTTGGCTCGGGCGATACTGTGACCTCCGGAGGCAGCGGCTTCGGAATCATGACCATCCCGGTCGGCATCGAACATGGGTGGATCAGCAGGGAAGAGGGGGCGCAGCGCATGCTAAAAATCGTGCGTTTCCTCCTGGGCTCAGAGCGCTTCCATGGCGCATGGCCGCATTGGCTCAACGGCAAAACCGGAAAAGCGATTCCTTTCGGGGCCAAGGACGATGGCGCCGATCTCGTCGAGACGGCCTTCCTGATCGAAGGGCTTCTGGCCGTAAAACACTACTTCACCGGCTCCAACGCTACCGAAACGGAGATACGTTCCGGCATCAAGACCCTCTGGGAGGGAGTCGAATGGACCTGGTTCCAGCGCGGCGGACAAAATGTCCTGTACTGGCACTGGTCGCCCAACTACGGCTGGGACATGAATATGAAAATCAGAAGTTGGAACGAGTGCCTGATTACCTACATACTGGCGGCCTCGTCTCCTACTTACCCTATAACAAAACAAGTGTATGACGAAGGCTGGAAGGGAACCAATACCTACAACTACAAAAACCCTTTGTTCTTCGTACATTACTCCTACCTTGGACTGGATCCGAGGAAACTGAAAGACGCCTATGCAGACCACTGGGAGCAGCTCTGCAGACACGTCCGCACCAACTATGAGTATTGTGTAAACTCTACCGCCGGTTATGGCTACAGCTCAGAATGCTGGGGACTTACTGCCTCGGATTATTACGACGGTTACATTGCGTCGTGTCCGAATAAAGATACCGGCACAATAGCTCCTACCGCCGCCTTGGCATCTTTCCCTTATTCACCAAACGAGTCAATGGCGGCTATGAAATACTTCTATTACGTACTAGGCGACCATCTCTGGGGCCTGTACGGCTTCTACGACGCCTTCGCCCTAAAGTATAACTGGTTCGCAAACTCATACATTGCCATCGACCAGGGCCCTATCGTGGTCATGATGGAGAACTACAAGACCGGCCTCCTCTGGAACTGCTTCATGCAGGACGAGGATGTTCAGGCCGGCCTGATAAAACTCGGATTTACTTGGAAATAGTATCATATGAAAAAGACCCTAAGCCTTCTACTTCTTGCCGCTCTAGCACTCGGGTGCACTGGCAACAAAGCTGTTTACAAAGACGCCAAGATGGACCAATTCATCGACGGTCTGATGAAAAAGATGACCCTCGAGGAGAAGATTGGCCAGCTCAATCTCCCGGTTGCAGGAACTATCGTTACCGGTGAGGGCGCCAGCATCAATGTCGAGGAGCGCATCGCCAAAGGCGAGGTCGGCGGCCTGTTCAATGTAAAGGGCGCCGCCGAGATTCGCAAATACCAGCAGATTGCGGTGGAGCAGTCCCGCCTTGGGATTCCGCTCATCTTCGGCATGGACGTCATCCATGGCTACGAAACGACCTTCCCGATTCCGCTCGGCCTGGCCTGCACCTGGGACATGGCCGCGGTAGAGGAGTCGGCCCACATCGCCGCGCTCGAGGCTTCGTCCGACGGTATCGCATGGACATTCAGCCCCATGGTCGACCTTGCGCGTGATCCCCGCTGGGGCCGTGTAAGCGAGGGTAGCGGCGAAGACCCGTATCTCAACGCCCGTATCGCCGAGGCCATGGTCTATGGTTACCAAGGCCGCCCGGGCGAGCAGTTTGCCTCCAAAGACCAGATTATGGCGTGCGTCAAGCACTTCGCGCTCTACGGCGGCGCGGAGGCCGGCCGCGACTACAACACGGTCGATATGTCCCATCAGCGCATGTTCAACGAGTATATGACCGGCTACAAAGCCGCGGCCGACGCAGGCGCCGGATCGTTCATGGCCTCGTTCAACGTGGTCGACGACGTGCCCGCGTCCGTCAACAAGTGGCTCCTTACAGACGTGCTGCGCGAGCAGTGGGGCTGGGACGGCTTCGTCGTCTCGGACTACACCGGCATCTCGGAGTGCATCATGCACGGGGTGGGTGACTACCATGAAGTCGGAGTCCGTGCGCTGAATGCCGGTATGGACATGGACATGGTCGCGGAAGCGCTGCTGACCCAGACGAAACCAGGCCTGGAGAAGGGCGAGATCAAGATGAAGACGGTCGACCAGGCATGCCGCCGCGTCCTCGAGGCGAAGTACAAGCTCGGCCTGTTCGACGACCCGTATAAGTTCTGCCGTGAGGAAGAGGCGGCTAAGGTCGTTTATTCCGACGAGAACCGCGCGGTAGCCCGCCGCATCTCCGGCGAGTCGTACGTGCTCCTGAAGAACGACGAATTCAAGGGTAAGCCGGTGCTCCCGCTGCAGCGCAAGGGCACGGTCGCGGTTATCGGCCCCCTCGCGAACGCCGGAAACAATATGCCCGGAACTTGGAGCGTGGCTGCCCAGCACGCCCGCACTACCTCGCTTGTCGACGGTCTGAAGGAAGTCGCCGGCCCCGACGTGAAGGTGCTTTACGCAAAGGGCTCGAACCTGTGCGAGGACGCTACCCTCGAGGCCAATTCGACCATGTTCGGCAAGGATCTCGGACGCGACAGCCGCTCGGATAGGGCTATGCTGGCCGAGGCTATCGCAGTCGCCCTGCGCTCGGATGTTGTAGTCGCCGCGCTCGGAGAGTCGGCAGAGATGTCGGGCGAGAGCTCTTCCCGTACGAACCTTGATATCCCCGACGTTCAGAAAGAGTTGCTGAAGGCCCTGCTCAAGCTCGGCAAGCCGGTCGTGCTCGTCCTGTTCGACGGCCGTCCGCTTACGATAGAGTGGGAGAGCCAAAATGTTCCGGCCATCCTTAACGTATGGTATGGAGGAACGGAGGCGGCATATTCTATTGCTGATGTTCTCTTCGGCGATGTGAATCCTTCGGGTAAGCTTGCTATGACCTTCCCTAAGAATGTGGGTCAGATTCCTATTTATTATTCGCATAAGAATACGGGACGTCCTCTTGAGGGCGCTGACGGAAACGGTCAGTGGTTCATCAAGTTCCGCTCGAACTACCTGGATGTCGACAATGATCCTGTTTATCCTTTCGGATACGGCCTGAGCTATACCACTTTCGAGTACAGCCCTGTAACTCTCTCCGCGACATCGATGAAGGCGGGGGAGAAGATTACCGCAAGCGTTACTGTTACGAATACCGGAGCGGTGGCAGGAAAGGAAGTTGCGCAGCTTTATATTAAAGATGTAAAGGCTTCCGTGTCGCGTCCGGTGCGCGAACTGAAGGGTTTCGAGAAAGTGCTTCTGCAGAGCGGAGAGTCAAAGACCCTGAGCTTTGAGATCGGCATCGATGCTCTGTCCTTCTGGAATCAGGATATGGTCTACGGTGCTGAGCCCGGAGAGTTCCAGGTCTTCATCGGAGGAGACTCCAGAACTGCCAATTCTGCTTCGTTCGAATTACTATAACCTATAACCACAGGGTGAGGCGTTTTTTGCCGCATCCTGTGGCTAATTCTCACAGGGTGAGCCAAAAATGGGCTTACCCTGTGTTTTTTATTTGCGCACTATTCTAGCATAATTTTTGTATATTTGACCACTAAAAAATTCTTTAAGTAGGTTAATTATGAGAAAAACAATCCTCGCCGCGCTGGCGATTCTTGCCGGCGCAATGTGCTTTGGCCAGCAGATGCCCCCGATTCCTATCGATCCCGCGGTGCGCATCGGTCAGCTCGAAAACGGTCTTACTTACTATGTAAGGCATAACGAAGAGCCTAAGGGCCAGGCTAACTTCTACATCGCCCAGAAAGTGGGTTCCATCCTTGAGGAAGAAGACCAGAGAGGTCTTGCTCACTTCCTTGAGCACATGTGTTTCAACGGAACCAAGAACTTCCCCGGAAACAACATCGTAAAGTATTGCGAGTCTATCGGAGTTAAGTTCGGTGCCGATCTCAACGCTTACACAAGCATCGACGAGACAGTTTACAACATTGACAATGTCCCTGTTGCAACATTCCCGACAGCAATCGATTCCTGCCTCCTCATTCTCCACGACTGGGCCGGCGACCTTCTTCTCGAAGGCGAGGACATCGATAAGGAAAGGGGAGTTATTCACGAGGAGTGGCGCTCCAGGCAGAATGCCCAGATGCGCATGCTCGAAAAGATCCTTCCTGAGATTTACCCTGGAAACAAGTATGGTCAGCGTATGCCTATCGGCCTCATGTCGGTAGTCGACTATTTCCCTTACGACGCTCTCCGCGCATATTATAAGAAGTGGTATCGTCCCGATCAGCAGGCTATCGTAGTTGTCGGTGATATCGATGTCGATGCAGTCGAGGCTAAGATCGCTTCGATCTTCGGCTCGCTTCCTGCAGCAGGTCCGGATGCAGCCGAGCGCTACTATCTGCCTATCGAAGACAACAAGGAGCCCATCATCTCCATCGCCAAGGATAAGGAGCAGCCTTACGCAATCTCCTATATTTTCAAGAAGCACGCAGCCGTCAAGCCCGAGGAGAAGGGTGACCTCAATTACATAGTTTACTACTATGCGATGAATGCCGCGGACCACATGGTCAGCCAGCGTCTGAACGAAATGACCGAGAAAGCTGATCCCGACTTCATCCACGCCGGAATCGGAACAGAGGAGTTCTTCCTCTCCAAGACCGAAGAGGCTTATGCAGGTACCGTTATCTGCGATGAGAACCAGCTCCTCCGCGGTATGACTTCCGTTTACCGTGAGATGCTCCGCGTCCTGCGCAACGGCTTCACCGCTTCCGAGTATGACCGCGCCCGTACTGAGATCCTCGCCAACCTCGAGACTCAGTTCAACCAGCGTGAGAAGATAACAAGCGGCCAGTATTGCCGTGAGTATGTACGCCACTTCATCGACAACGAGCCCATCATGGGTATCGAGCAGGAATATGCCCTTGCCCAGCAGCTCGCTCCTATGATTCCCGTAGAGGCAGTAAACCAGATCGTCTCTTCCGTCATCGAGCCCGACAATCTCGTGGTTGTCTGCATGCTTCCCGACAAAGAGGGCGTAGTTTATCCTACTGAAGCAGAGGTTAAGGCCGCTCTCGAGGCAGTAGAGGCTGAGGAGATTGCTCCTTACGAGGACAAGGTCTCCGACGAGCCGCTTATCGCTAAAGAGCCCAAGGCCGGAAAGGTTAAGAAGACCGAGCCTGTAGCATTCGGATATACCAAGCTCACTCTTAAGAACGGCGCTGTCGTTTATTTCCGCGAGACCGATTTCAATGCGGACGAAATCATCTTCAGGGCCAACAGCTTTGGTGGAAAGTCGCTCTATCCCGATGCAGACCTCGTATCGATGGCCGAACTCAACGACCTGATCGACGTCGCCGGTCTCGGAGCATTCTCGAATCCTGATCTCAAGAAAGCCCTCACCGGTAAGAAGGTAAGACTCAACGCTGGTGTCAGCGAGTACACCGAGTACCTCAGGGGCTGGTCGACTCCTAAGGATTTCGAGACTCTCCTCCAGCTCAACTATCTGTATTTCACCGCTCTTCGCAGCGACGAAGAGTCCTTCGCCTCTTGGAAGACCAAGACCGCAGCTGTCCTCGCAAACCAGGAGGCCCAGCCTATGTCTGCTCTCCAGGACAGCCTGAAACTCATCAACGTCCGTCCTGAGCGCGCCTACAAGCTTAAGAGCGCTGATATCGACAAGGTCGACTATGCCCGCGCCATGAAGATCGCTTCCGAGCGCTTTGCCAATGCCGCAGACTTCAACTTCATCATCACCGGCGCCATCAGCCTCGAGCAGGCTAAACCTCTGATCGAGAAGTACATCGGTTCACTCCCCGCTAAGAAGAACAAGAAAGAGAGCTTCAAGCTCAGCGGCGCTGAGTTCCGCAAGGGTGCTCTCAATGTCAAGTTCGACCGCCAGATGGGTACCCCTATGGCTACCAGCTTCTCGCTCTTCTCCGGCGATTTCCAGTACAACCTCCGCAACGACCTCGCTTTCGATCTCGCATGCCAGACCCTCTCGATGGTTCTGCTCGACGAGATTCGTGAGAAGGAAGGCGCAACCTATTCCATTGGTGCCTACGGCTCACTGAACGATATCCCTACCCAGCAGGCCTACATGCAGATAGTCTACCAGACCAACCCCGAGAAGGTGGAATACACTGAAGGCAGGGTGGCTGAGCTCCTCGCAGAGTTCCTCGAGACCGGTCCCTCGGCCGAGGATCTCGCGAAGGCTAAGGAGTACCTCGCTAAGGAATACAAGGCAAACCAGACCGAGAACTCCTACTTCTCCGGCGTTCTCTTCGACTGGATCCGCAGTGGCGTCGATATGGACAGCAATTACCTCGAGACCCTCGAGAGTATCACCATCGACGACGCAAAGGCAGCCCTTAAGGCCATCATAGATCAGGGCAATACCTCGAAGATCGTCATGGTAGGAAAAGAATAGCTTTTGAATACATTATTTAAAGCGTCCGGGCTTATTGCTCGGACGCTTTTTTATTTGTAACTTTGTTCCACTAAACACTAATAACTGATGACTTATTCAAGAAAACTATTCATTACCTGCATGGCATTGCTGTTGTCATTCGCGGGTATGCCTTTCGTTGCTTTCGCCCAGAAAGCCGTTGCCGCGAAGGGCGTAGTGGTGGATGAAACAGGTCTGTCTGTTCCCGGCGCCGCGGTCATCGAGGTGGGCTCTCCCGGAAATGGTACCGTTACCGGTGCCCAGGGCGAGTTCATTATCATGGTGCCCGTGGGTGCTCAGTTGGAAGTCAGCTGCATAGGCTACGCAAATCAGACCGTAAAGTTCTCCGGAAAAGACCTCAGGATCGTTTTGACCGAAGACGCCCTCTTCCTCGATGAAGTAGTGGTCGTCGGCTACGGCGTCCAGAAGAAGGAGTATATGACTTCTTCGGTCGTAAGCGTAACGTCAAAGGATCTGCAGAAGGCTCCTCAGACCAATGTCTCGAGCATGCTCGCCGGAAAACTCCCCGGTGTGACAGCCGTTCAGACCATGGGTACTCCGGGTGCAGACCATGCCGATATCATTGTCCGCGGTTTCTCAACCTATGGATCCGATAACCGTCCGCTTTATATCATCGACGGTATGGAGTCCGGCCAGATGGTCAACCTTAACCCTTCGGATATCGAGAGCATCTCCGTCCTTAAGGACGCAGCGGCTGCTTCGGTCTACGGTGTGCGCGGTGGTAACGGTGTTATCATCATCACCACCAAACAGGGCTCCAAGGCTGGCAGGGCTACGGTTTCCTACGACGGTTCATACACCATCTCCAAGAACTTCAACGAGCCTGAACTGCTCAATGCAGACGAGTACATCTACTGGTACAACCTCGGTCTCAGGATGGACGGAAAGCCCGACAAATGGACCCCGGAAGTCATCCAGGGAATGAAAGACGCCGGCATTTATGCAGACACAGACTGGCGCTCGCTTATTTATAATAAGTTCGGTACTATCCAGCAGCATAACCTCTCCGTAAATGGCGGAACCGATAAGGTGACCTATTTCGGCAGTATCGGTTATATGGATCAGGTCGGTACCGTCCGCAATACCGGTTACAACCGTATCAATATTCGCGGCAGTTTCAACGCGAAGATTACCAACGAACTTACGTTCAGCATGAACATGTCGCTCAGGCAGTCCAACCGATACATGCCGGGTTATGATATGGGTGTCCAGGCGTACTTCGACCCTATTCAGAGGGCCAACTACATGCTTCCTATCATAGCCAGTACGTATACCGACCCAGACAGCGGAATCGTCTATCCTCTCGGAGCGAAGAACGGCGACGCCATCTTCCAGCCGAATTCGGGTCTCGACCAGTCCGGTTCACAGACCTGGCAGGCATGGGATTTCGCCGGCCGTGGAACTTTGGAATATGCTTTCGGCAAGGATTCCTTCCTCTATGGACTCAAACTCTCGATGTTCGCCGGTTTGAACCTGACCCTGGCCGACTACAGGCAGTTCATGCAGAACTATACTGTCTACGGCTTCAACACCAACACTTTCAAGGTGGAGAAGGGTATCTCGGAAGGTATTACCGAACACAGCTTCATGAAGCAGATCGACTGGGGCGACGCGGTTAACCTCCGTCCCCAGATCAACTACGACCGCAGTTTCGGCAAGCACAACATTTCGTTTATAGGACTGTTCGAGCGTACGAAGCGCTACAGCGAGGGCATGAGCGGCTACCGCAGAGGCTATGCTACGACCTTCCCGGTCGATATCAGCCTTGGAACCAAGCAGGCCGCCGTCGACCCCGATGTTTACGGCTGGTATGGCTGGTCGGGCGAATGCGGCTTCGTAGGCCGTCTGTCCTACAACTACGACGGTAAATACCTGATCGAGGCTTCGGTCCGCCGTGAGGCCTCCTATAAGTTCGCTCCCGAGAACCGCTGGGGAACATTCCCGTCGGTCTCCCTCGGTTGGAACATCTCCAAGGAAGACTTCATGTCGCAGATAGGCTGGCTCGACAACCTTAAGCTCAGGGCCTCCATCGGTCAGCTCGGTTCCTGCGATACGGCGGCCTACCTCTTCCAGTCATCGTTCAAGAGCAGCGGCTCAGTAACCTGGTACCTGGGCGGCGGAACTACCCCCGTCTACGGCTTCTATCAGGACAATCCCTATGTCTACAGGGACCTGACATGGTCACACACAACTGCATATAATGCGGGCTTTGACCTGGCCGTCCTTCGCAACAAACTCAATGTCGAGTTCGACTGGTTCTACAAGTACACCGACCGCATTCTCGAAAACAGCGGCGGAACCAGCTATTCGCCTTCGCTCGGCGGTGCTAACCCTTCCTGGGTGAACTCCGGTACCATGGACGACAGGGGATTCGAGCTCATACTTACCCATACCAACTTCCTGCCTTCGGGATTCAACTACAACCTGAGGGGAACGCTGGCGTGGTCGCGCAACAAGGTGCTTTCGCGTTACATCACCGACGCCTATTCGCGCAACAATATCGAAATCGGACGTCCGCTCGGCCAGTGGTACGGCCTCGAGACCGTAAGGGATGAGAACGGCAGCCCGTTCTTCAATACCCAGGAGCAGGTCGATGCCGCACCTTCGGCCCCGGCAGGTATTCCTGAGCTCGGCGCCCTCCGCTACAAAGACCAGAACGGCGACGGTAAGATCGACCGTAACGGCCGCGACTGGGTCTGGCTCGGTTATTCCCAGATCCCTGAAATGAACTTCTCGTTCAATGTGGACCTTTCTTACAAGGGCTTTGCGCTGACAGCTCTGTTCTACGGCGTTACTCTCTGTAACTATCCTATCATGGGTATTTATTCAAACGGCCACTCCGACGGAACCATGTTTACCCGTCCCTGGTACGGAGCCGGCGGAAACGCTTTCAAACACGTCGTAGAGAACTCCTGGCTCGATCCGGATATCGTAGCCGCCTACGATCCTTCGAGAGTCGTTGACAACTCTAAGGCCCGTTATCCGCGTATGCACAACAGCCGCAACGCCAACAACGACGTCCTTTCAGACTGGTGGCTGATCGACGGTTCTTACCTGAGGCTCAAGAACCTCCAGGTAAGCTACACCATCCCTCAGAACATTACCCGTAAGATCAAGGTTCAGAAGCTGATGGTTTACCTCGCAGGTACCAACCTCTGGACCCTGTCCAACTACCCGTATCTTGATCCCGAGAACCCTGGCGTCAACAACGGATACTATCCCCAGCAACACACATACAGTGTTGGTGTTAACATGACATTCTAAAGGAGGACAAAGAGATGAAAAACAAGATATTCAGACTTTTCCCTCTGGCAGGCATCCTGCTCAGCCTTGTTGCCTGCAACGACGTTATCGATATTCCTGCGACCGACAGGCTTGACCAGAACGCTATCTGGTCCGGCAGCGAAGCTATCCTGGACCAGTATGTAATCGGCCTCTACGGCGCGGTTCGCGAGAAATCGACCTTGAAGATGAACGACAGCCAGTTTACGGACTGTATGACGGACATCCTCAAGGATGCTGACTGGACTCAGTCCCGCCGCTACAACCGTAAGATGTTCAACTACGAGCCCTTCAACTCCGACGACGCTTCTATCCTGTCGAACTGGGGCGACTCGTATACCCGTATCCGCCGTTTCAACGAGTTCCTCCGCGACGTAAAGATCTACGGAGACCTCTACAATACCAATTTCCTTAAGCCCCGTATCGCGGAGGTCCGCTATATGAGGGCCATGCAGTATTTCTACCTCATCCGCGTCTACGGCGGTGTGGTTCTTCGCGACCATTACCCGGGACCCGAGGAGAACGACCAGCCGCGCCTTTCCGAGGCAGAGTCATGGCAGTGGGTCATAGATGAAATCAAGGCCTGCATCCCCGACCTCCCGGTCGCATGGGAGGCGTCCAATTTCTCGCGTATGACAAGAGTCGCCGCCTATGGCTTCCTCTCCCGTGTCGCGCTTTACGCAAAGCAGTGGGACGTTGTAATCGAGGCTGCGGATTCATGCGCTCTGCTGGGCGCCGGTCTCGAGCCCGTCTATGCCGATATCTTCGCGAACCACTTCAGCAAGGAGAATCTGATGGTCGTGGACTTCCAGCCCACCGGCCTTAATCACAACGCAGACCAGCTCTTCCGCCCGGCCGGCGACAACGCCAACCATGGCAACAAGGGCTTCGGCGTTCCCATCACCCCGACCGCTGAGTTTGCCGATGCGTTCGAGATGGCCGACGGCACTCCGTTCAGCTGGGCGGCCTACAACGCCAATCCCGCCGCTTGGGGCAACGATCCTTTCTCCGGCCGCGAGCCGCGCTTCTATGCTACCATCCTCTACAACAACGAGGATTGGGAAGGCCGTAAGATCGAGGCTTACGAAGGGGGAGCGGACGGAATCCAGAAATTCTGGAAGTCGACGACGACTCCTTCGGCGACCTGCACCGGTTACTATTTCAGGAAGTATATTACCGAGGGCGACCATTCATGGGACGCAGCAGGAAGCAATCACTTCGATATCATGCTCCGCTATGGCGAGGTCCTGCTCAATAAAGCAGAGGCTCTTGCCCAGAAAGATTGGGCTGCGAATCAGACGGCGGCCCTTAAGGCCCTGAACGACATTCGCGCCCGAGTCAGTCTGCCCGGCAAGACGGCCAGTTCGCTCGACGACTTTATGAATATCCTGGAGCACGAAAGAATAGTCGAACTCGGTGGAGAAAACTTCCGTTTCTGGGATCTGCGCCGCTGGCGTAAGGGAGTAGAAAGGCTCAACAACGTCAGCTTCCACGGTGTCTTGATCAAGAAAGACGATACGGCTCCCGGTGGATTTACATACGAAGTCAGCGACTGCGACGATACTCCGAGCGGTCTGCGTGTCTTTATGGAGCGTTACTACTGCTTCGCGCTTCCTTCCTCAGAGCTTAACAACAATGCCGCGCTTGGCGGTGTCAACAACCCCGGATGGTGATATTATGAAAAAGTTAGCTTTAGTAATTCTGGCTGCGCTTGCGCTTTGCTCAGTCTCGTGCAAGCAGGTGGAGATGCCTTTTACCCACGCCGACAGCGATGTGCAGATCACATCGATGCTTATGTGGAATCTCCCGTTCAAGAACCTTACGGCCGACAGTCCTTTCGACAGGAAGGAATCTGTTGAAGCGACTATTACCCAGAATGCTCCTGACGAGGTTGGCGAGATTGTCTTCGCAGTGCCCCGTAACAAACGTACATACTGGGATCTGACTAAGGTGACCCTTCAGGCTACCTTGTTCTACGATCTATATATTACCCCTGGCCTTAGCGGTCAGTACGACCTTACACTCGACGACGCCGACCAGCCGCGTCTGGAACTCACCGTCAAGTCTTCCCGTACCGGCTTTGAGAAAAAGTACAAGGTCTGGGCATATATCAAACGTACCGACGATTAATTACACTAACAACCAATAACACCTTTAATCACTTATTTTTATTATGAAAAAATTCTTTTTGTTTCTGGCAAGTGCTCTGGTAATCGGAACATTCGCCATTTCGTGTGGTCCTGAAGAGAAACCTGGCGACAAACCGGAGCCGGAACCCACACCCGCAGAGAAGAGCAAGGCAGCAAAGCTCCTTACTTTCAGCCTGACAAACGGTACTATCACTGTAGCAGGTGAGATTTTCGATGCCGACAAGGTAGTTGAGCTTCAGTACAACCCTGAAGAGGCTGACGCTATTACCGACGGTACCGCAGCCTACACGATTTCCGAGAAGGCTACCATCGATCCCGATCCTGCAACTATCAAGGATTGGAGCGCGGACGTAAAACTTACTGTTACCGCTGAGGATGGTGAGACAAAGAACGAGTACACCGTCAAGGCGACCCCGCTCGAGTATGACGTTAAGATTTCTCCTGTCGCAGGAGTCGACGGAATGCTCCTTACTGCAGCAGGCGCCAACAACGACATCGCTTTCTATGGCGGCAACGAGCTCGCTTTCTCCGGTACTTCCAACATCGTTACCTGCGACAGGCGCGTCTACGATCTTGATTTCAAGTTCGTCGGCGAACTGAACTGGGGAGACATCCTTCCTACCGCAGCTATCATGGGCCTTGGCAACGACGACAACGGTGTCCTTATCGCAGCTGTCGCTTACGGCGATCCTGAGTGGACTGTAGCACCTGTCGACGGAGACGGCGCAGTTACATGGAACTACACAAGCGGCACCCGCTTCTATGCATGGCCGAATGGCTGGGATCAGGCTCCTGTTAAGTTCTATGAGAACGGCAGCCGCCTCATGTACATGAATGTCAGCGGCGACTACAACAACAACATGCTTATCGTAGCAAAGCAGGGCAGCAACGACGGCGGTAATGGAAACCACCACCTCTTCCACTTCGAGAAGGGCGTTGTCAGCGGTGCCAAGTGGGCTTGGTTCGAGACCGGAATCGCTGAGGTTCCTATCACCGGAACTCAGAACTACACTCCTGGTGCATGGAGACTTGGAGCTTCCGCAGGTAGCACCTGCTGCCCTCTGGGAGTCGACAAGGCAGACGCACTCTTCGTTTATGGTCAGGCTCTTACCGGCCTCGCCCAGGCAGATCCTGAGTACAGCACTGACAAGTGGGGTAAGGACGGCAACGCCGGTATGATAGTGGCAGCACGCCAGGGCTATCAGGGAACCGACCTCATCCTCGAAGGTACCGCCGAGACTGTTAACGGAAAGACTAAGCCTCACCGCTACGGCGGACTCTATGGCTGGGGCAACCACTGTATGACCGGTGCCGTCAAGGCCTTCAAGTATAGTGGAAATGTCTATGCTGCTGTTGCAGGAAGCAACTGGAACGAGACCCACCTCACAGTGGTCGACGTCACTGCCTCTACCGCAGGCAACACCGTTGCTCTCTATCCTACCACCAGCCTTAACACTGGCGCTATGAGTGGCGGCGGACTTTGCTCCGTAGCTTATATCTACGATGCTGCCACTTCTACCGGTCACATCGCAGTTATGTTCGCAACTCCCGGCAGTGACAAGTCTTCGACTCTGCGCAGGCTTGAACTCACCCGTGAGAAGAAATAATAGATTCTAATAATTAATAAGGGCCGGTCGAAAGACTGGCCCTTATTTTATAATTCTATTTCATCCTGCCGTATCAGCCCGTTCATCAGGGCGTAGACGGTCAGACCCGCAATACTCTTGATTCCCAGTTTCTGGGTGATATTCTTACGGTGAGTTGTGACGGTAAATACAGAAATAAAGAGTTTATCTGCAATCTCTTTGTTTGTCAGGCCGCGAGCGACCTCAGCGACTATTTCCTTTTCACGGTCGGAAAGGATGCTTCCGCTTTCTTCCTCTTCGTGTTTAGGCTCGAACCTGTTCTGACCTTTCTCCAGTAACTCTGCGAGAGGCAGAAGAACTTTTTCCTCCACTACGGTGTGGCGCCTGATGGCGTCTTCGACATTCAGAATTCCGACGAGAACCTCGTAGCGGGCGTCGCTTGTGTCGCTGTCGGGGAGGTGGTTCATGACTATATTCTTGAAGTCGGTGAGCTTTTCCTCGGCGTCGTTGTGCATCTCGGCGAGCATGCTAACAGAGAAGCGGGAGTCGCGTTCGCCCTTGAGCAGACCTTCGACATATTTGAACACTACCTTTTCCTCGAAATGGATATGGGACCGGATATCGGCCTCATATTCGTCGAAGAAACGGTTGATGACCGCGCTGTTCTCGGGGGTGGAGAGCTGGGTCATACGGTGGACGTTGTCGTGGATGGCGACAATTGACGCTTCGAGGTAGTGTCTGTGTGTGTTGCGAAGGATTCTCAAAAGAACAGGAATGTCGAAAGTATCCAGTTTCTGGAGATCTACCTGAGGGTTGTCTGAGGTGTAGATTTCACACAGGGTTGCGAACAATCCCGGGCTGATTCCATTTACGCTTTGTAACTTCCTGTTTGTCATTTCGCCTGCAAATATACCTATTTGTGGTTATAAAATACACATAGTAATTGCACTTACTTTATTCGCAGTCTGCGCCGGTGCGCAAACGCCGTCGGATTCGACCAAATCGCGCCTTACGGTAGGCGGCTGGTTAAATTTTTCGTATATTTACGAGAAATAACCACGCGCTTCCGATGAAAAAGTATTTCTTCCCTCTGTTGATTGCGGCAATGGCGGTGTTGTCTTGCGGCAGTAAAGAACCGTCTGGCGTTGTTAAGGCTCTGGCCGATCCGTATGGATTGCAGGCTACAGTGGTTTCCGAGACTTCGGCTTCGCTTAGCTGGCAGCACGACGGTGTAGGAGTGGAAGGTTGGTGGGTGTTTTTGCGTAAGGCCTCGGAAGGGGTTAGTTCTTTGCCGTTGAATCAGGCCTCGCCGCTGCCGGCCTCGGAGCGCTCGTACGTTTTTGAGGGCTTGAAGGCAGGGGAGACTTACTACTTCGGAGTGAAGGCCAAGGGCGCCTCGGCCGGCAGCGCGATTGTCTATTCGGATTCGCTGGCGATGCCGGCGCCGGAACCGGGACCTGAGCCTCCTCAGCCTGCCGCCGAGCCCGTTACTATTACTGCCGACGCAGCTGGCTTCGCAGTTGAATTCAGAAGCAAATCTGTTAATGGCGAGGATGTAATTGTTACTCTGGGAAAGGTCAGCGCTAATAAGACTGTCCAGATAGACAGGTATTCTATTGGCTCAGAATCCTTCCAGAGCTATACCGACTGGATTGGCCCTTACAATATGAAGACAGTCGCGACGACTACTCAGACGGAGAAATTGAGCGGCTTTGTCGGCGGCTGGCACGCCTCCAACGGCGACGGTACGGGTGATCCTACCGCTGTTACTGAATCTATCGAGGTATTTCTCGACGGTTCGGAATTGCCGAGTGGAACAGCTACTGGTTCTGAAGCCAAGGTCGTGGTCCACAACAAGGTAGAGGCCTTGAATACCAAACTCGGCGAATCCAAGAGGTTTACTATCTGCGAGGATGTTACCTATACTTTCAAAGAGAGCCGCCTGTATGTTCGCGTCGATATTACCGCTATCGAGGATGTCCGCATAACCATTTACTATGGTATGCAAATCGCGAACGGCTTCTGCAGCCGCTTTACCTTCACTACCGATGATGGTGATGTGAAGACAACCACTGGTAATTTCAACTGTCCCGGCAAGGTCCGCGATATGACAGGATATTCTACGGGCGGTCACTGCGTTATAGCCCACATGTTCGACGAAGGTCTCGGAACCTTCTCTAAGGCCACTCCTGCATATTCCGCTTTGACCCAGTACTACGGCGCGGGTAACGGCAAGGGCTACTACATGCTAATCGGCGACATGCAGGGTACCTCCAGCGCCCTCGTCCTAAAGAAGGACAACACCATCTACTGGTCCGGCTACTACGAGTTTAAATAATTTTTTTCTACGAAAGCGACGTTTTTTTCGGTGGTTTTCCGATAAAATGTTTTAGGTTTGACGAACAACAATTTGTTTCACCTAAAACAACGTTACTATGGACAACATCGAAAAGAATGATCTCTCTAAAGAGGTCCGCGCCATTATCCTGAGTGGCCGCCAAGCATCAATCAATCTTATTAAATCCGAACTCGCAGACTGTCTGGACGAAATCTGTGAGAGTCTGGAATCTCGCCTCAATGAAACGGGAGAACTGCCCGTTATTGAAAAGACAGTATGCGGATTCACTCCTGATCAATTCTCCCTTTTCTTGGAAGTATATCGCAAAGAAGACCTCTACGAATGGATCGACAAGGGTGCTGATGGTCAGATTGATGATCTGATTTTGCGTTTCGTCAACTTCCGCGAACTAAATCGCTCTGGTATTAGAACCAGATATCCCAACACCTTCCAGAAGTGGACAGAACAGGACGACGAGGATCTCCGCGCTATTTATAACCGTAAAGGCGAAGCCGGCCTGGACTGGAAAGATCTCTCTGAAATGTTCGGCCGCCCCGCCAACGCCATCAAAATCCGCCTAGAACGTCTCGGTTTCACACTATCTGATCCAGCAGTCAGACGTTATTGAGATAGCGTTGCCATGATGATAGACAGCAATATCTTTGCTGGTTTAGATGCTCTTGAACGTATCGCTGAGGGAGAGGATATTATTGAGAATGCTATGTTTCGCAAGGATTTGAATCAGTTTGGCGCTTGTACAGCCATTACTTTTTATTGGGGATATACCGGAGATCCTAAAAAGAACTACAAAAAAGGTTACGGTATATCCCATATTGGGGCCAAGCATGGGGTTGATTCAGTTTTGCGAGCGCTGACTGTTATTTCCCAAGGAGCAATAGACAGATATGTCGAAGGAAACAAAACTGTAGTTCTTACAGACGGCGAGTACGAGGCGGTGCTGGCCCTGACGCGTAATGGCGAAAGGGAGACTTGGTTATTTAACGGGTGGAAGAAAAAAGAAAAAGCGGGTGAAACCAGCGAGGTTAGTACTCAATCCGGATCTACGCAAATCAGCCCTACGTTTAGTCGTGAAGATTTGGGTGCCGCCATTTCCTTGTACAAAAGTAGCAATAAGATTGAGATTATCAACGATTAAAAGCAATCTTTTCAGTATATTTGTTGGCTTTCATTAATTCGATGATAATGTCAACAATCATACGCTTTCTTACGCTCGCTGGAGCCGCGCTGGCTCTGGCGGGTTGCAAGGGGGATAATAAGGATGTTACGGAGTATAGATGGCTGGCCTCCGATAGGCCCACAGCCTGCCTATACAGCATTGAGGGAGAAGATGACGCTCTGACTGTAACGCCTTCAGACACACTTTTCAGGGGCTTCAGGCTTCAGGTTATCCCGACTCAGACAAAGAAAATAGATAAGCAGACCTACGTTCTCGTCAAAAGGGCGCGCAAGACCTTCGCTTACGCCCTTAAAGAAAATCTTGCTGAAGACAGCACTCAGGTCGTTCTGGAAAAACGCGTTTACACCCGCAGCGCCAGTTCTGTCCTCAGCGATACTGCGATCTCCAAGATAGGAACGCTAGCCTCCAAGGGCGCAGCGCTCGAAATAGTCGGCTATGACAGGCTGGACCCGCTTACCGGCAAGGTAAACCGTTACAAGATTCGCTACAAGAATACCGGCAAGGCTATAGGCGCAAAGCCAGACAGTACTCTCACCGCAAAGCAGGCTAAAAACCTCCCGTCAGCAGAGGGCTGGATATACTCCAAGTACACGGTGTACGAAGCTGCCGAGGCGCAACTCAACTACATGCCTGAAAAGTACGACTCTATCCACAATGCGGTGCGCAACACATTCGGCGGCGGACGTGCCAGCGGCCTGGACTTCTACCCCCACGAAAAGCCGGTATTCGCAGGCGGCCCCCGCGATGGCCATAACCATGTCGCCATGCCCAATGCTTGCTACTCGCTTTACTTGAACTTTGCACCCGGCGTAATCGGCAATATCGAGTCCTACATCGCCCTCGCTAAGGAGACCAAGATCAACACTTTCGTCCTCGACATCAAGGACAACGAGTGCCCCGGTTACAAAGCCGATGCGATGAAGCTTTATTCGCCGACCAACTACGCCAGGGCCAGCAAGAAGGGCGTCGACATGTACGCGCGCGCCGTTCGCCGGCTCCATGAAGAAGGCTTCTACGTCGTGGGACGTATCACCGTCTTCAAGGACTCCTACTTCGTCAAGGACAACCCCGACTGCGCCATCACCGACCTTTCGACCGGCGAGCCGCTTTACCACAACAAGTCCCACTGGCCAAGCGCCTTCGACCGTTCGGTATGGGAATTCAACGTGGAACTTGCCAAGGAGTCAGTGCGCCGCTTCGGCTTCGACGAAGTCAACTTCGACTACGTCCGCTTCCCGGACCGCATGACCAAGATCGAGGACCATATCGACTACCACAACAAATACGGTGAATCTAAGGTCCAGGCCATTCAGCGCTTCGTGACCTACGCTTGCGACGAGATCCATGCAGTTGGCGCATACGTCTCTATCGACGTCTTTGGAGAGTGCGCGAATCCCGGTTACACGACCGCCTATGGCCAGTACTGGCCTGCCCTCTCGAACGTTGCCGATGTCATGTGCGGCATGCCTTATCCCGATCACTTCTCCGATGGATTCTACGGCATCTCAAAGCCATGGAACCACCCCTTCGAGATACTCAGCGCCTGGGGCCGCCGCGTCAACGCACGTCAGTCCGAGACCCCGACACCGGCTAAAGTCCGCACCTGGGTCCAGGCCTATCATGTCATGAAGTATGTCGACAAAGACGGAATCGACTACAACGCCGAAAACATAGCCAAGGAAATCCGCGGCCTCTGCTCTGTCGGCCTCAAAGACGGCTATATCCCATGGCTGTCGTCTTCCAACATCGAAAGATATAGAAATCAGAAAGAAGCGTACTCGATAGATTACGCAAACGAATAGTATGAAAGAAATACCGGTTTTGCTTTTGACGGGATATCTGGGAAGCGGAAAGACGACGCTTCTCAACAGAATCCTGACTAATAAAAAAGGAATCAAGTTCGCCGTGATCGTAAACGATATCGGCGAGGTGAATATAGACGCGAGCCTTATTGAGCAGGGCGGGGTAGTCGGCAAGAAAGACGAAAGCCTCGTAGCGCTGCAGAACGGATGTATCTGCTGCACCCTCAAGATGGATCTCATCGAGCAGATACGCGAGATAGCCGCGATGAAGCGCTTCGACTACATAGTCATCGAGGCAAGCGGTATCTGCGAGCCCGAGCCTATCGCCCAGACTATTTGCTCCATCCCTCAGATGGGCCCCGAGTTCATCAAGGACGGCTACGCAAGGCTTGATTGCATCGTCACCATAGTCGACGCGCTGCGCATGCGCGACGAGTTCAATTCGGGCTCAGACCTTACCACGGCTGGAATCGGCGAAGAGGATATAGAGAGCCTCGTGATTCAGCAAATAGAGTTCTGCAATATAGTACTCCTCAATAAGGCCTCCGAGATTAGCTCTGAAGAACTGGCAAAAGTACGCCGCATAGTTCGCGAGCTCCAGCCCAAGGCGGAGATTATCGAGTGCGACTACGGCGACGTCCCTTTCGAGAAGATACTCCATACCAATCTCTTCCAGTTCGATGCGGTAGCTACTTCAGCTACTTGGATCAGCAAAGTCGAAGGCGCCTACGAAGACGATGACGATGATGATGACGACGATCACGATGAACACGAACACCACCACCATCATCATGATCACGATGAAGACGACGATCACGACGAGCACGAGCATCACCATCATCATCACCACCATGACCATGAAGGCGGGGAAGTCGAGGAGTACGGAATCGGAACATATGTCTACTATAGGCGTCAGCCTCTGGATATAAACAAGTTCGACAATTTCATCGCCAGGCGCTGGCCCAAAGACGTGATCCGAGCCAAGGGACTCTGCTATTTCAGCCAGAATCCGGATGTGTGTTACCTGTTCGAACAGGCCGGAAAGCAAATCGGTCTTAAAAACGTAGGCCAGTGGTTCGCAACTATGCCGGCCGACCAGCTGGAGACCATGATGATCCAGGACCCGATTCTCAGGCGTGACTGGGACGACAATTACGGAGACAGAATGCAGAAACTGGTCTTCATCGGCCAGCATCTCAATAAGAAAGAAATTGCAGATGCTCTGGATGCCTGTCTTGTCGATGAAGTAATTTTGCAGTAAATTAGCGCGATAAAACCAAACCTTTTATGGAAAATATTAATACCGGTCTACTGCTGATGCTTGTGGGAATGGTCACGGTCTTCGTGATACTCCTCATCGTTATCTACGGCAGCAGGCTCCTTATCAGGATTATCAACAAAATAGCCCCGGAAGAGACAGTCGCCCCTAAACAACAGCAGGACGACCTCTCGGCCGTCAGGCCCGTTTTGGACGCCGCCGTCGCACAGCTTACTGGCGGCAAAGGTCACATCGTAAATATCAAAAAACTATAATCTGTGAAAAGAGAAGTAAAATTCAGCCTGGTCTTCAGGGATATGTGGCAGAGTGCGGGTAAGTACCAGCCACGCGTAGACCAGTTGGTGAAGATCGCTCCGGCGATCATCAAAATGGGATGCTTCGACCGCGTCGAAACCAACGGCGGCGGCTTCGAGCAGGTAAACCTCCTCTACGGAGAGAACCCGAACAACGCTGTGCGTCAGTGGACCAAGCCCTTCCATGAGGCCGGTATCCAGACCCACATGCTCGACCGTGCGCTCAACGGCCTTCGTATGGCCCCTTGCGCCAAGGACCTGCGCCAGTTGTTCTATAAGGTCAAGAAAGCCCAGGGAACGGACATCACCCGTATCTTCTGCGGCCTTAACGACCCTCGCAACGTCATCCCTTCCATCCATTACGCAAAGGAAGCGGGAATGATCGCCCAGGCCTCGCTCTGCATCACCTATTCGCCCGTCCATACCGTTGACTATTACGTCAACCTCGCCAAGCTCTTCATCGACGAAGGCGCGGATGAGATCGCCCTCAAGGACATGGCCGGTATCGGCCGCCCGGTATCGCTCGGTAAGATCGTTGCGGGCATCAAGGCCTACAAGCCCGACATCATCGTGCAGTATCACTCGCACTCCGGCCCCGGTTTCTCCATGGCCTCGATCCTGGAGGTCTGCGAAGCTGGCTGCGATTACATAGATACCGCCATGTCGCCCCTCTCATGGGGTACCGGCCATGCCGATATCCTCGCCGTCCAGGCCATGCTCAAGGACGCCGGCTTCAAGGTCAAGGAGGTCGATATGGCCGCCTACATGGAGGCCAGGACCCAGATCCAGGCCATGCTCGACGACTTCCTCGGCTACTACTGCCCGAAGCTAAACCGCATCGACAACTCGCTGCTTATCAAGCCCGGTCTTCCCGGCGGTATGATGGGCTCGCTCATGACCGACCTCGAGGAGAACCTCTCGTCGCTCAATAAGTGGAAGGAGAAGAACGGCCAGCCTACCCTCAGCACAGACGACCTGCTCGTCAAGCTGTTCGACGAGGTGGCCTACGTGTGGCCAAAGGTCGGCTACCCGCCGCTCGTGACCCCGTTCTCGCAGTACGTCAAGAACCTCGCGCTCTTCAACGTCACCCTCATGGAGAAGGGTAAGAACCGCTGGGAGATGTTCCCGGATACGATTTGGGACATGGTCCTCGGCAAGGCCGGCAAGCTCCCCGGAGAGGTCGACCAGGAAATCAAGGACCTCGCAAAGGCCCAGGGCCGCGAGTTCATGACCACTGACCCTCAGCTCAACTATCCAGACTGCCTCGACGAATTCAGGGCGAAGATGAAGGAGAACGGCTGGGAGCTCGGTCCCGACGACGAAGAACTCTTCGAGTACGCCATGCACCCGGTGCAGTATGAGGCTTACAAGAGCGGTAAGGCCAAGGCCGAGTTCGAGGCCGACCTCGCCAAGCGCAAGGCTGCCGAAGCTGCTCCCGCAGGCGACCTGCCCAAGACCATCACAGTAGCCGTTAACGGCGTCAACTACAAGCTCGATATCGCTTACGGCGACGAAGTGCCCGCCGCTTCTTCAGCCGCTGCTGCAGCCCCCGCAGGCGCAGGAGAGGATATCGTGGCCCCTATCTCGGGCAAGTTCCTCCTCACCAAAGACGGCAGCGAGCAGCCCCGCAAGGTCGGCGATGCAGTGAAGAAGGGCGACACCCTCTGCTACATCGAGGCTATGAAGATCAACAACGCAATCTGCGCCGATTTCGACGGCGTGATTACCGCGATACTGCCTTCCAACGGCGACACCGTCGAGGAAGACGATCCCATCATCAAAATGGTCAGAAGCTAAGCCCCTATGGAAGGATTATTAGACATTCTGAGAAAGCTTTATGAGATGACGGCCCTGAGCGACCTTATCGCCAATCCGTCGTTCCTCATAATGTATCTTCTCGCGTTCGTGCTTCTGTACCTGGGTATTGTGAAGCACTATGAGCCGCTGCTGCTGGTCCCGATCGGCTTCGGCGTGCTGATCGCCAACTTCCCGGGCGGCGACATGGGCGTTATCCAGGCCAATGCAGACGGCCTCGTAGCCCTTGCAGACGGTACCATGGTCGACATCTGGAAGATGCCTCTCCACGACATCGCCCATGAGTTCGGCATCATGAACTACCTCTACTATGCGCTCATCAAGTCCGGCCTGCTGCCGCCCATCATCTTCATGGGTGTCGGCGCCATGACCGATTTCGGTCCGATGCTGCGCAACCTCAGGCTCGCTATCTTCGGCGCGGCTGCCCAGTTCGGTATCTTCGCCGTCCTGCTGGCCTCCCTCGCCTTCGGCTTCACGCCTCAGGAGGCTGGTTCGCTCGGCATCATCGGCGGCGCAGACGGCCCTACCGCCATCTTCACCACCATCAAGCTCGCCCCGCACCTTCTTGGCCCTATCGCCATCGCGGCATACAGCTACATGGCCCTTGTGCCTGTTATTATCCCGCTCGTCGTGAAGCTCCTCTGCACTAAGAAAGAGCTCATGATCAACATGAAGGAGCAGGATAAGCTCTACCCGGACAAGATCGAGATGAAGAATATGCGCGTCGTGAAGATCATCTTCCCGATCGCAGTTACTACTATCGTCGCTATCTTCGTTCCAACCGCAGTGCCGCTTATCGGCTGCCTGATGTTCGGTAACCTGCTTCGCGAGATCGGTTCGGACACCAGCCGCCTCTTCACTACGGTCAGCAATGGCCTTATGAACGCCGCTACAGTCTTCCTGGGCCTCTGCGTTGGTGCGACAATGACCGTGGACGCGTTCCTGAACTTCCAGACGCTCGGCATCATCGTCGGCGGCTTCCTTGCCTTCGCGCTGAGTATCTCGGCCGGTATCCTCATGGTCAAGATCTGGAACATCTTCGCCAAAAAGAAGATCAACCCGCTGGTTGGTGCAACCGGTCTGTCGGCAGTTCCTATGGCCAGCCGCGTTTGCAACGGTATAAGCACCAAGTACGATCCGAAGAACCACGTCCTGAACTACTGCATGGCCTCGAATATCTCGGGCGTCATCGGTTCCGCCGTGGCTGCGGGCGTGCTGATCAGCTTCCTCGGATAATATGGACAGATCGATAATCACCGTCACCGGACGCAATAAGGTCGGCATTATCGCTAAGATCACGACCGAGCTTGCGGCGCACAACGTCAGCATCATGGACATTACCCAGACGATTCGTCAGGGCATCTTCAACATGATGATGATAGTCGATACTTCAGGTTCGGATATAGTCTTCGACGAGCTGCGAGCTTCTTTGGGGGCTCTCGCCGATGAAATGGGAGTGCATATCCTCTGCCAGAAAGAGGAGATCTTCGATAAGATGCATCGCATATGATCAGCGCCGGCGAGGTCCTCGAGACCAACAAAATGATAGGCGAGGAGAACCTCGACGTCCGCACGATCACCATCGGCATAAGCCTTCTGGATTGCGCAGATTCATCCCTGGAGCGCACTTGCGCCCGCATTAAGGAGAAAATCTGGCACTATGCGAAGAATCTCGTTTCCGTTGGAGAGGAGATTTCACGCGAGTACGGCATTCCTATAGTCAATAAGCGCGTCAGCGTTACGCCCATCTCGCTGGTGGGCGCTGCGTGCTGCAAGACTCCCGCCGATTTCGTTCAGATAGCTCTGGCTCTCGATGAAGTAGCCGCAGAGACAGGAATCAATTTCCTCGGCGGCTATTCGGCGATCGTGTCCAAGGGCATGACCCATGCCGATGAATTGCTGATAGAGAGTATTCCCGAAGCACTCTCTCGCACCAATCTGGTGTGTTCGAGCGTGAATGTCGGATCTACAAAGACCGGCATTAATATGGACGCGGTGCGTCTGATGGGCCGGATAATAAAACAGACGGCTGAAGCGACGCGCGAGAATGATTCTTTCGGTTGTGCGAAGCTTGTCGTGCTCTGCAACGCTCCCGACGATAACCCGTTCATGGCGGGCGCCTACCACGGCGTGACTGAGCCTGACGCCATCATTAATGTAGGCGTCAGCGGGCCCGGCGTGGTCAAGCACGCCCTTCAGTCGGTCCGCGGCAAGAGCTTCGAGGTCCTTTGCGAGACGATTAAGCGAACTGCGTTCAAGGTTACCCGCGTTGGGCAGCTGGTGGCGCAGGAAGCGTCGCGCCGGCTGGGCATCCCGTTCGGGATCATCGACCTCTCGCTGGCCCCGACCCCTGCGGTCGGCGACAGCGTGGCCGACATCCTCCACGAAATCGGGGTGGAAGTCGCCGGCGCGCCTGGAACTACCGCCTGCCTGGCTCTGCTGAACGACCAGGTGAAGAAGGGCGGAGTAATGGCTTCGAGCTATGTGGGCGGCCTTAGCGGCGCGTTCATTCCCGTGTCTGAAGACCAGGGAATGATAGACGCAGCCGAGTGCGGCGCCCTCACGCTCGAGAAGCTCGAGGCGATGACCTGCGTGTGCTCGGTCGGTCTCGATATGATTGCTATTCCTGGTGACACCCCTGATACGACTATTTCAGGCATTATCGCCGACGAGGCGGCTATAGGCATGGTCAATCAGAAGACCACGGCGGTCCGCATCATTCCCGTCATCGGCAAGACCGTAGGGGAGAGCGTCGAATTCGGCGGCCTGCTGGGGCGTGCGCCAATTATGAAAGTAAACGCCTACGGCTGTGCGGATTTCGTTAATCGTGAAGGCCGCATACCCGCTCCTATCCACAGCTTCAAAAACTAACCACTATATAATTATGACACCTTCACAGAAAGATTACTTGATCCAGTGTAGAGACTGGTATCGCAAACAGCTTACCGAGAACATCATGCCTTTCTGGCTCGAGCACGGAATGGATCCCGTCAATGGCGGAGTCTACACCTGCGTCGACCGTGAGGGCAAGCTGATGGACAGCACCAAGTCGGTGTGGTTCCAGGGCCGTTGCGGCTTCGTTTTCGCGTACGCATACAATAATGTAGAGAAGAAGCCCGAGTGGCTCGCCGCCTCGAAGTCCTGCATCGACTTCATAGAGAAGCACTGCATCGATACCGATGGCCACATGTTCTTCTCCGTGACCGCAGAGGGCAAGCCAGTCCGCAAGCGCCGCTATGTGTTCTCCGACTGCTTCGCCGCTATCGCCATGGCCGAGTATGCCAAGGCATCGGGCGACATGACCTATGCCGCAAAGGCGGTCGAGACCTTCAAGTTCATCCGCCACATGCTCGCGACTCCGGGCTTCCTCGAGCCGAAGAGCTATGAGGCCGGCAGGGGACACTCCATCACCATGATCCTGGTCAATGTCGCCCTTGTCATAAAGCAGGTCTCCAACGACCCCGTCCTCGACGAGCAGATCCGCAGCTCGGTCTCCGATATTGAGAAGTACTTCATGCATCCGGAGTTCAAGTGCATCCTCGAGAGCGTCACTCCCGACGGCGGCCTTATCGACACCTGCGAGGGCCGTACGATTAACCCTGGCCATGGCATCGAAACTGCGTGGTTCCTGATGAACGCCTCCGAGGTAATGGGCGAGCCTCACTACAAGGATCTCGGACTTACCATCTTCGACTGGCAGTACAAGTGGGGCTGGGACGAGGAGTTCGGCGGAGTCATCAACTTCCGCGACTGCAAGAATTTCCCTCCTCAGGACTACTCTCAGGACATGAAGTTCTGGTGGCCTCAGTGCGAGACTATCATCGCTGCGCTGTTCGCTTATAAGATGACTAAGGACGAGAAGTTCCTGGAGATCCATAAGAAAGCCCACGAGTGGTCTGTGGCGCACCTCGTAGATCCCGAGTTCGGCGAGTGGTACGGCTACCTCCATCGCGACGGCACCGTAGCCCAGCCTGCCAAGGGAAATTTGTTTAAAGGTCCTTTCCACATCCCTCGCATGCTCACCATCTGCCAGGTCCTCATCGACCAGATCCTGGCGTAGGTATTAAGCAGAGCAAACCACACCCCAAAGCCGCTATCGTCTGGAGACGCTTCGCGTCAAACGGCGACCCTAGTCCGGGAAAATGCGGCTTTGAGGTGTGGTATGCTTCTACCTCGCTCTAAAATCGAAGTGCCCTCTCACTGTCATTTCGAGCTAACTCTCCCTTTGTCATTTCGAGCTGACTCTCCCTTTGTCATTTCGAGCTAACTCTCCCTTTGTCATTTCGAGCGAGCGCAGCGAGTCGAGAAATCCCTAATTGTGATATCAAAAGTTTGTATTTGATATCATTATTCATATATTTGCAGAAACGAGAACAGACATGCGGTCACAAAACAGAGTACAGACTGTCCTAAGACTGGACAATTTCCTCTTCGAGAGGGCGAAAATGACCGCCCACAAAAATGGGCAGTCGTTCAATAGTTATGTCGAGAGCCTTATTGAGAAAGACGCTGGGCTAGTTTTCCCAAAACTACCGAAGGACTTCACAGTCTCGGAGGAGATTCTTAATCTTGTGCCAAAGGAGAGTGTGTTCAGGCGTCCTTCGCAAGAAGAACTTGATAACGATCCGAA
Organism: Bacteroidales bacterium; assembly: GCA_017617035.1. Lineage (GTDB taxonomy): Bacteria > Bacteroidota > Bacteroidia > Bacteroidales > UBA932 > Cryptobacteroides. Next base: position 16,964 of record JAFZWV010000026.1, on the reverse strand, counting down.
ATTGGCTTATTTAATGGAGAAAAATGGTTTGCTATGAAAATCTTTTGTGATACAAATGTTATTCTGGATATCTTGATAAAGGATCGTCCTGGTTCTCAGTATTCATTGAAAATGTGGGAGACTATAAGATCAAATATTGTCGAAGCGGTTGTTAGTACCCAGAGTTTGATTGACAGCTACTATACGGCTCTCAAAAGCAATATCTTGAAACAAGAAATCGATCTGGCCGTTTATTGGATGATGGATCACATCAATGTTAGGCCTATCGGATTCTTTGAGATGCATGAAGCACTCTTATCTGGCGATAAAGATGTTGAAGATGCATCTCAAATCGAACTGGCTAAGACGGAGCACTGCGATGTCTTTGTCACTTCAGATTTAGAGATCCTGTCGAGAGGTGAATCTGATTACATGTTATTTCTTTCTCCATCGGAATTCATCGCCAGAATGACCGAAGCTTAGAGCGTGCAGTGTAATTAGCTGTATATCAGCAGATTAACAAAAATCGCCCGCCTGGTTTCAGGCAGGCGATTTTGATTATTTGCCTGACATTCAGGCAGTTAAACATCACGCCGAACTCATCTCCAAAGCCAAAGAACAAGGATTGGTCTAGGACCCACAAAAATAGACGGCCGAAATGGTCGTCATTATTTTGGCAGGGGGTCTGGGGGGTACGCCCCACAGTCCCTTGGGGGCGCAGGGGGATAATAGTCCAAAGGACCCACAAAAAAGGAGGCTGTTTTCAGCCTCCTTTTTCGTGGGTCCTGGCAGATTCGAACTGCCGACCTCTTGCGTGTGAAGCAAGCGCTCTGAACCGACTGAGCTAAGAACCCGATTGGGAGTGCAAAGGTAAATAAATTACTGAATAATGCAAAATCTTCTAGGAGCAAGTCGGCGTAAAGTGTAACTACCTGAATGTTAGGAGAATAGCCAAAATCGCCTGCCCAATTTTAGGTAGGCGATTTTGGTTAATCGACTGATATATAGTTAATTACATTTCACGGCCCTGCGCAAGGCACGACCTGGGCAAGTCACGACCCTGTGCCAGGCACGACCCTATACTATGCAGGACCCCATGGACTATGGGATACACCCCTCAGACCCCATGCCGTTATCAATTTTTTTAGTACATTTGTACTAATATGATTTCATCGAATAAATTCATAACCTGCGCGGATGGGCATCGGGAGAAACTCGTGGTGCTGGAGCCGGGCGAGGGGCAGCCGGGATACGGGCGTAAGGACCGTACGGCGCTGTTCTGGGTCCATGGCGGAGGATATCGCGAAGGCATGGCCTCGCTTCCGAAGTACATAGGCCGCCCGAGGGCATGCGTAAACAAGTATGGGACGGTAGTGATTTCGCCCGGATACAGACTATCGATTGAGGCCCCGTTCCCGGCAGCCTTCGAGGATTGCTATGAGGCGCTGGTCTACGTGGCCGAGCATGCCGAGGAATTTGGCGTAAGGTCCGATCAGATATTCGTGGGTGGAGAGAGTGCCGGCGGGGGATTGTGTGCTGCGCTATGTATGGCAGCACGCGATCGCAATTCCGTAAAAATAGCCGCGCAGTTCCCGTTGTATCCGATGCTGGATGACCGTGATACGGAAACAAGTGCGCGCAATTTCAGCCCCGGCTGGAATACGGTTCAGAATCATATAGCCTGGAAGTTGTACCTGCGCGATGCGTATGGGACAGACGATGTCTCGAAGTACGCCGCTCCGGCGCGTGAGACCGATTATCGCGACCTACCGCCTGCGTACACTTTCTGCTGCACGGCGGAGCCTTTCCTGGCCGAGACGAAGACTTTCATTGAGAACCTTCGGGCGGCTGGGGTCGCGGCCGAGCTCGACATCTACGAGGGCCTGATCCACGGCTTCGACGTGATCACCCCGCACATCAAGGCCGCTCGCGACGCCGCCCGCCGCTTCGAAGAACATTTCCTCTACGCTCAACAGAATTACTTTAAAGCACAATAACATGAAAAAATTGATCCTTATTGCAGCCTTGCTGATGGCAGCGTTCACAGCGAAAGCGCAGTATGCTTCAGCACCAAAGTACAAAGAACTGAAGAACGTCTACAATCACCACGAGTACTTCCAGTCGGAAGACGATCCGTACAGCGTGCCATGGGCTGGAGTATTCGGTTTCTTTGTTCCCGGTTCTTCACAGCTCGTGATGAAGGAGCCGGTCAGAGGTCTTATTTTCCTTGGCGGTTCCTTTGTCTGCAGCCAGGTCATAAGCTCTGCTGGCGATAATATTTTAGAGAATCTTACCACCGACTCAAACGGTAATCTTACCTTTAAAGATCAGGCGCAGGCAGAAAAAGATTTAAAGTTGATGCTTGGCGCCGGTGTAGTTGAACTTGGCATAGCAATCTGGTCTTGCATCGACGCAAAGAAGGTTGCGAAAGTCAAGAACCTCTATTACCGTGACATGACTTCCGGCAAGAAGCCCGTCAAGTTCAACGTCGATCCTTATCTGAGCTACACTCCGACCAGCAATTCAACTGCTCCGGTTGCGGGCGTTTCAATGAGCATCTCATTCTAAGCCATGAAAGCGAAAAAGATACTCGGCATCGCTGGTGGAGTGCTTCTCGCCGCAATCCTTGGCGGGTGCATATACCTCAATACCCTGATGCCCATCATCACGGGTTATGCCGCGAAGAATCTGGCGTCGGCGGTGTTCGTCTCTGGACGAACTCAGGCCGACGCGGAAGCGCTCGACTTGCACTTCTCGTTCATCAAATTCAACAAGAACAAAGTCGATCCGGAGAACAAAACCGTTACCTCCCGCTTCCTGTGGTATAAGTCGAAGGCCATCTATCGCGATGGCTACGGAGTGACCCTCCTCAGAGGCCGCAAGGCGGAGCAGAAGCTCAGAGCCCAGCAGAACCCGCTCGAAATCGAAGAGCACCCTCAGTGCAGGCATAACTGCGCACATGCTGCCCCCGAAGGGGAGCTCGCAGAGCGCCTCGAGCCCATCGCTAAGGCCTTCGTCGACGAGCATGAATACAACGGTCATCCGTTCGCGTTCGTAGTCGTTAAGGACGGCAAGATCGTAGCCGAGCGCTACGGCGAGGGCATCACGCCCCACACCCAGCTGCTGAGTTGGAGCATGGCCAAGAGCTTCACGAACGCTCTTGCCGGCATCATGGCTGGAGACGGCCTCATCGACATCTATGCCCCTACCGGCATCCCGGAGTGGCAGAACGACGAGCGCAGCAAGATCACTCTCAACGACCTCATGCAGATGCAGAGCGGCCTTGAGTGGAACGAAGACTATGGCAACCGGTCCGATGTGAACCTGATGCTCCACCGCGAGAAGGACATGGGCCTGTACGCGATTAACAAGCCGCTGGAGCATGAGCCCGGCAGCTACTGGTACTACTCTAGCGGCAGCGCCAATATCGTGATGCGCTACCTGCGCAGCAAGTTCGCCTCGGACGCCGAGTTCCTGGGCTACATCCGCGAGCGCCTCTTCCACCCGCTGGGGATCATCGGCGCCCACTTCGAGCCGGACATTAACGGTACACCGGTGGGTTCGAGCTACCTCTACGTCACCGCGCGCGACTATGCGGCCTTCGGGCAGATGTTCCTGGACGACGGCGTGGTGCGCGGCGAGCGCATCCTCCCGGAGGGTTGGGTAGACTACACCATGGCCCCGGCCAGTGCCAGCGAAGGCCAATACGGTTCCATGTTCTGGCTCAACCGCTGCAAGGTCTGTCCGGACGTGCCGGAGGACATGTATTCCTGCAACGGCCACGACGGCCAGCAGATCTACATCATCCCGTCGAAGGGACTGGTAGTGGTGATTCTGGGCTATTCGCCCAAGCCCGACCGTGTGATCGAGTTCAACCGGCTGCTAAAAGATATAATAGCCGAACTGTAAGAAAAAAGAGTAGCTCTCGGGCTACTCTTTTTTATTAGCAAAGCGTCCTGCGAATAGGACCACGCCTGTGCTTTTCTCCGTGATCAGGTAGAGGAACGGATGGTTGGCGTGGAAGATGGCGTTGTCCATGGGCATGGCGCTTTCCTTGAGCATGCCGGCCGAGGATACGGCGGCGGCTTCCGTGCCCTCTTCGCTGACCTTGATGGCTGCGTGCTGCTGGACGAAGCTCAGGCAGAGAGCGTCCTTGGACATGGCCTTAAAGTCGGCCTTGGATCCGTCGAATGCGTCGGGCATGCCCATCGCGCTGAGTATGTCGTTGAGCTTGATGTTGAACTTGGTCTCGAAGCGGGGGAGCCAGAGGTCGACTTCCCGTTTGCTCATCCCGTAGCGCAGTTCGTCCCAGTCGCACTTGGTCAGGTATGCGGCTACGTCTGCAACGCCGTACTTTCCCTTGGGCAGCAGGACCATCATGGAATATGCGCCATTGCCGTAGGGGAGTCTGACTGCCTGGAAATAGTCGTTCTCCGAGTAGGGGAATTCCTTTTCGGTCTTCATCATGGTGACCGTGGACTTGTTGCCGGCCTCGTCCTTGAAGTCTTCAGCCTCGCTGCGATCTTTGCTGAACTTCTCGGCCCACTGGCCCTTGAAATAGAGGGCGTTGAGCAGATATGCGAGCATGTCCGGGCTGACCTCGTCGAGTATCTTCTCGATCATGCCGTTGGTGTTCTTCTTGCACCAGCCGTTGATTTCCTTGAGGGCCTCAGGGCCATTGCTGAAGTCAAGGTTGGCCACTTCGGCCTTGTAGTACTTCCCGACCTGGCTCATGTATTCGTCTTTAAGCTTGTAGCCTTCGTCGAGGTAAATAGCGTTGGCGATGGAGAGTTTCGTTTTGCGGTCGAGTTCCGGAAGCTGGTTGAGCATGGACAGGCAGTATTCGTTGACCTGAGCCACCTCGCCGGCGCCGTAGCCGAGCACGGCGGCAATCTGGTCGGCCGTCTCGCCCTGTGCACCGTCGAGCAGCATTCCCAGCAGGAACTGCATGCTGAGCGGGGAGATAATGACATCGCCCTTTGCCTCATTGGTTATGCGCTGTATAAAGTCGAATGTGAAGGTCTGTCCCTTCTGTACGAATTCCGAACCCTTCGTTGTCAGCTCTATGGGCTTGTATTCGTTGGACTCTTCCGGAGTGTCCGTACACGCGGCCGCTGAGAGCGCCAGCGCCGCCGCTGCAAGGATTATGATGTTGCGTTTCATAATGCTGTTGATGTTTTTCTTCGACGAAGGTACGAATAATAGGGGAGTGTTCCAAAAAGGGATATTGTTTGTCATTCCGAGCGTAGCGAAGGAATCTGTCTGTCATCTCGACCAAGCATCCTTTCTTGTCATTTCGACCAAGCGAAGCGCGTGGAGAAATCTCCGCGCGGCCAGCCGGCCCTTGCGGAACTCCAGTCGTGGCTGACGCCCCGCTTCGCGGGTCTGGCGCTTCGCTCCTTCCGGCCCCTTCTATGGCAACACGGAAAAAGAAAAGATCTATAGATTGTTGATCTGCTCTTCGGATAGACCGGTCGCGTTAGAAATCACATCAATGGAAATTCCTTGAGCTTTGAGTTTTGTTGCTACTTGCATAACACCCTCTGCCCGGCCTTCCTCTCTGCCTTCTATTTTCCCTTCAATTTTTCCTTCAATTTTCCCTTCAGCTTTCCCTTTGTCGTGAGCAAAGCTAATCTGGTTCCTTATATCGCGTTCTGTGGTCATATCGTTAAGGTATTTGATCCTATCTTCATTGGCAAATTTAGATAAATCAGTAGAAGAAAACAAAAGGTCGAAAAACTCACCGGCCAGGCCTGATGGTCTTTGCTCGAAAGAGACCATATTGTTCAGCGCGTAACCAATCTTCTCAACCAGAGGAGCATTCATATCGTCCTTGCACTTCGTCACTTCGAGAAAGACGTAGTGGAGGCTGTCTGTCATCTCTTTCCCAGTCTCTTCATCACGCAGGGAGTATCTATACAAGTATCTTTCATCATTCGGATTTAGAGTAAAACGCATGATACCTATAAAATAGACAGGTCGGAAGCCAAATAAATCAGTTCCAGCGTCTAATTGTCGCTGCACCGTGAACGTCGAATTATAGACGGCTCTTTCATAGAAGTCGCTTTGTTCAGCGCGCTGAACTTCTACTACGAATCGTTCTCCGTTCTGGTCAATACATTCTACATCCACACGGATACTCTTTTTATCCGGATTCTGGTTCGTTGATTCTTCGGAAGTAAACACCAAACTCTTAATCTTTCGTTCAGGAATTAGCGCCTCCAGAAACAATTGCATCAGGCGTTTGGCATTACCATACTCTTTGAAAGAACGTTTGAATGAGGTGTCCAGAAGGACATCTGCATAGCGGCCTAGAGCACCGCTTTGATTGATTGTTGAAGTTTTCATAATTCAATATATTAAGTCCTACAAAGGTACTCCATAAAAAACTGATTGTCAAGACTCGAAAATCTTGACAATCAGTAAGTTAGCCCTTTACGTGCCCGCCAAGAAGCGCGTCATTGAGAAGATGGCGAAGCGGTTAAAATGAGTTTAAAGACTTCGGACCAGGCCTCACCCCTGTTTCGGCTGGGGTGCTGTATTTAATATGATAGAATTACCTTTTAGTAGTATTTGGACATATCATTATAATGATTATATTTGCATTAGAATATCGTCTGTGTTACGCCTCGGGCGGCTCGGACCAGGCCTCACCCCAGTTTCGGCTGGGGTGTTGTATTTATTATCAGAAGGCATAATACGTCTTGCTATCAGTATAATAATAGTAGCCATGAATACCGATTCCGGTGAGTCTGCCTATTTCGCGAAAGATACCGGAAGATTGCTTGGTGAATTCAAAAATAATGAGATCTGCTTTTTTGTTGTATTTGGCATTCTTCCCTTCATTGTATATTTTGTTAGAAGAAGAAAGTTGTTTGAGTTCGGCCAATCTCCCACCTATCTTCACAATACAACCATGACGTTTCACGGCAATGTCCGGCGAACTGACACCTGGCACTTCATATAGATGCTCTATCTGAAAACCAAAAGAAACCAGTTTGCGGCACATCTTCTGTTCCTTCAGATAAATCATTAGATTATTCTTGCTTTTATTCGCCTCTTGAATACGTAATAACGAAGTGACGAGGTATCCTCCGGTAACATTATCGAAAAGAGTTCTCTCCCAATTGGAATCGTATGATAGAAACCGAAGATAATCTATTAAAACCTTTAGTAAGTTTTTCATCTGTTTTTCATTTAGGATAGCCTTCGGAAGCGGGCAGGGAGTCGTTGCGCTTCCTGGGGCAAGTATATCAATTCCCAGCCAAAACAAAGATAGAAAGAAACCCAAGGAAAAACAAGGCCAGAATACAGAGGAATGAGGATTTCGTGGCGAGCAAACAAGATTGTTAATAAGATGTTGATAAGTATTTTAGCATTATTTACCTTCTGGTCTTTGAAAGAACGAGTCGATTGGCTAAATTTGTGGCTCGGTTAGTGGACATGTTGGAACTACTACAACATACATTTGCGTTTCCCTCCCTTATGACGGAGCTAAGGGAACGCGCAGTTGTTGTCATTCCGAGCGCAGCGAAGGAATCTGTCTTGTCATTTCGACAAAGCGCAGCGCGTGGAGAAATCCCATACCACATTGTCATTTCGAGCCTGTCGAGAAATCATTAACAACTAAATTCTATACATTATGATCAAACAAAAAGAGGTTTACACCTCACCCTTAACAGAAGTCCTCGTGGTACGATTCGAGGGCGCATTGCTTGGAGGAAGTGATTTCTTCCAGGGCGGTGCAGGATCTTATGACCCTAGCACTGAAGTTAACTGGAATGGAGATTTTTAATAGTTTACTGCCATGAAAAATCTCTTTAAACTTCTCGCGCCTGTCACTGTAGCAGCGACTGTGCTTGCATCTTGCGCATTGGAAATCACTCCTACCGTCCAGTCGGAGGCTTTCAAAATCACTGTTAAGGCAAATGCTCAGGAACTAGAAAACGATAATCCTGAGACAAAGACTTATATTGATGGTTATACGATTCGTTGGGGAACCGGCGAATATATGAAATTGGCTGTTACTGCAGGTGAGAAAACTGTCTTTGCAAACAGTACAGGTGCTTCTGCCGATGCTTTTGACGGGGATACAGAGGCAATGTTTGAGTTCAGCGTTGATCCTGGATCCGCTGCAGAATATGTTTATCAGGGCCTTTATCCTGCATCGGCGGCAGCTACAACTAGCAATAACAACCCGGCCAGCTACAAAGTAAACCTTCCTACAACCCAGAATGCATCTGCATCATCGTATGATCCTGCAGCATATATTCTCGTTGCGAGGCCTGAGACCTTCAATTCGATTGAGACGGATTGGGTCGCATATTTCCGTAGGGCTACAGCTCTTAATAAGATTACGCTTAAGAATGTTCCCGACGGTAAATCTATAAACAAGGTTAAGATAACTGCAACAGGGAAAAAACTCGCCGGTGGCCGTCACTTTGATCTTTCAACAGGACAAAGTTCGGATATTTATGGTAATGAAGCAACGATTGAAGTGAAATATGCCTCTGCTCTTGCCGGTGCCAATGTTGATGTTTGGTTTACTTCATGGGGAGTAGATCTCATTGCTGGAGAGACTCTTGAAATCGTAGCATATACAACTGACAAGAAAAGCTACACAAAGACGATCACTCTTGCTGGAGAACAAAAAATATCTTTCAAAGAAGGTTGTCTGAATACTCTTGGTGCCAATATATCCGGCATTACCCCGGAAGATGTTACCGAGATTGAAGAAGGAAATTATGTGGTCCTTGCGAAAGATGGAGCAAACTATTACGCTTTGAAGGCTGAAAAAGAGGATGGGAAGGAAAGGTTGCTTTCCGTGGCCTACGAAGGCAGCCTCGCTTCTTATCTCGGCGATGCCGACATTATCTGGAGCTTGACAAAGTCCGGTGATTCCTTTATCTTCGAGAACAGCAGCAAGTATCTTGGCTACAAGGGCAGCAGCAACGAGTCCTACTGGCTTGAGACCGATGAGAACTGGACCGAGACTAATTATCTTCTTGATGTTACGGCTCAGGGTGGCGCGAGCGATCCTTACTATGTGACTTTGCATTCAAATGCAAGCAGATACCTGTCAAAAAATAGCTCAAGTGCTTTCTTCGCATTCTACGGCAATACCGGCCAGAAGGCGGATATCGTTTTCGTACCAGCAACTGTGGATACCCGCACGGACGTGACTCTCAGCTTTGCGGAAGCTACCGTTAGCTTCAATACGACCAACTATGGTTCCTTCCTCGGTCAGGATGTGACAGCATCTCCAGATGTTCCGGCCATTACCGGCAACCTGAACTGGTCCAAGGTTGACAACGACAGTGTCATTGATGATTTCGATGAGGGCGTATTGACCCTTACTGGCAATGAAGGTACCGCTACGGTTACCGTCTCTTTCGATGGCGATGTTAACTACAAGCCTGCCACTGCCAGCTACACTATCGAGGTCTCCGATGCCAGCAATGTTGAGCTGACAGAATCTGAGATTACTATGGGAGAAAACACGGTAAAGGGAACCGAAAATGGAAAGCTCGCATATCGTCTGGGTACTTCCAGTAACAATGGCTCGATTACTTTTGCATCAGGTTATTCGTCCATCACTTTTAGACTAGAAGCATACTCCAATACTCCTAGAACGTTCTCCGTAACAAACGGTACTATCAGCGGTGAGAGTTCATTGTCACCTAGTGCTGGTTCACCAAATGGAACTATTAACGCTGATTTCTCTAGGACCGACACAGGTACTGAATATACAATCGTTGTAACTGATTCTTCTGAGGAGGTCGTTTTCAGTGGCCGTAGAGGTATCGTCTGGGGATTCACTGCTGTTGAAGCAGCGCCAGATACCCGCGCAGATGCCAGCCTCGTATGGAAGAAGGGTGGAGTTGCCGCAGATTCCGATACCGCATCTATCGAGGATGGTGATGATGTTCTGCCGACTATCGCGCTTGACAACTCTGCTCACAGCCATCCTGTGACATATGCGTCCAGTAATACTGATGTTGCTACGATTGTCGCATCCGGTGTCGGCGCTGGCACAATTACTCTTGTCGCTGCCGGTGAGACCACCATTAGTGCAATCTTCGCAGGTGATGAAAATTACAAGCCACTCACGGTGACTTACACTCTTACCGTTTCTGACAATCGTGCGCCTTCATATGATTTTGAGACTGTTGCAGATCTCAACGGACTTGTGACTTCCACTTCGACTTCGTACAATGGATACCTCACTGATGCTATTGTATCCTTCGTTCCTACGACAGGAACAGCCTTTATCAAGGACGCTACTGGTTCAGTGATGATCTACAAGTCCAACCATGGTCTGAAACAAGGCCAAACTTACACTGGAGCAATATCTGTAACGGCTATCAAGTATAACAACCTGTATTCTGAAATCACTGCATTTAATGCTTCTTTCACTGGTTCAGAGAATACGGTTGCTCCACAGAATGTTGCACTCTCTGATCTTATCGGTAACTTTGATGATTATCAAAATGCCTATGTGCAGGTTGCCGGTCTTACCGTGACCGCGAAGAGCAATAAGGATATCACCGTGACATCTGATGGTAACAATTCATACGTAGTCTTCGACAATCCTGGTTCAGCCACCTGCGCTGTTGGTGATGTTATTACAGTGAAGGGTACAGTAACCAAGTATAACACTACAGAAGAAATCAAGGTTTGGGCTGCTGCTGATATTACTATTACTTCCTATGCTCCTAGAGCTGTTACCTTCACTCAGCCTACTGGTGCTGCGGCAACGGCTGGTTGCTCAATCGCTGTGACCGTAGGTGGTAATCCTCATACTAGCGGTAATACGGTTGCTTCCGGTACCACTGTTACTCTGACCGCAACTGCTGGTACCGACTACGAGTTCACAAGCTGGAGTGTTAGTGGTGCTACTGTAGCCGATGCTTCTGCAACTACAACGACATTTGAGATGGGTACTTCTGCGGTGAGCATTAGCGCCACGTTCACCAGTACTGGCGGCGATCCCGTTGATGTCACTGGGCCGTGGGCCACATGGGCGTCAACATCTGCGTTCTCGGTATCGAATAACACCGTTAACAGCAAGGTGGCTGGTGATTTTTGTTCCACGAATGCCACATTAAAAGCATTCAATTCAAGTGGAACTCAGCAGACGGTAACAGCTGGAAATTCTTCCAGTTTCTACTTCGTTTATTTCAATGCAGCAGGCAGTAGTTATTGGCAAGTCGACTTGCCTGTAACAGAGGATATTCCTTCTGGAACGACTATCAGTATTTCCTATTATCATGCGGTTAATAGTAAGGGCATTACTAGTTGGACAGTGAGTTGTAATGGGAATGCCTTAGGAGAAACTGTAACAATTAATACGAATGGTTCGCCTACTCAGCTTTCGGACATGACTCATGTTGAAAGGTCATATACTACAACTGCGAAAATCGACTCGGGTTCGACCATCTCATTTAGAATTACAGCCGGTTCTGGTACTGCAAAAAATAACAGAATTACTAACATAGAGGTTTCTGCTTCTTCCAACTGAAGCTCACCCTCTCCGCAGGCCACGGCTTCAGTGACTACCGGAGAGACCTCAGGATTGAGTTCGACAGGGGTAACCCTGTCGGGCTCGTTCGAGGGAGCAACCGGAACAATAAGCGAGGTTGGGTTCCGTTATGGAACTACATCTGGCAGCCTTGGAACGAAGGCTGTGGCTACTGGTACGTCCAGCCCGTTTAGCAAAGCACTGACCGGCCTTACTCCGAATACCACATATTATTACAAAGCGTATGTGATTGAGGGGGGAGAGGAGCGTTTGAGTTCGCAGTCATCATTTAAGACCAAGGCTATAGCTACTGCGGACGTAACCACGAGTGCTGCGGATAATTTGACTCAGACCTCAGCGACCTTGTATGGATCGTATACTGACGCGACAGGTACTGTTAGCAGAGTCGGTTTTAAATATGGTATCTCATCAGGGAACCTGACTCAGGATGTCTACACTGATGGGAACTCATCTTCCTTTAGTGAAAACATTACCGGTTTAATTGAAGGTAAGAAGTACTATTATAAGGCCTACGTCGTAGAGTACAATGAGGAGACAGGAACTGAGTATAGGTACGGTGATGAAATGTCCTTTACTACGGTGTCTTATCCCAATTACCTTGGACGCTATGAGGTTCCTGCGATCACGAATTTGAGTGGTTCGGGTAGTACTGGTACAAATGCTGCGAAGGGAGATAGGTGGAGAAGGTATAATACCACAAATGCCAATCGTCAGATTGCTACGCACTCGTTCGAGCATCCGGATAGTCATACTTGGGTTTGTAACTATACCATCTTGTATGATCAGACTCGTTACGCTCCATTGTGGACGGCGCATGCAATGCATCAATCCATGTGGCCTAATAAAAAGGTCGGGCGAAACGAAAGCTGGTCGACAGATCCTGCTATCGGTTTAACGCAGCAAAGTGGTTTGGACAATGCCGGTACTGTTGGCTATAGTAGAGGACATTTAGTGGCTTCTAACTACCGTCAAAGTACAGTTGAGCAGAACAAGCAGACCTTCTATTACAGCAACCAAGCTCCGCAGTGGCAGGATAGCTTCAACAGTGGAGTTTGGAGCTCGCTTGAAGAGGCTGTGGCATCCAATGCCCCGAGTGGAAGCGATACGCTCTATGTGGTTACCGGAGTGCTTTATGAAGGGAGTATTACCACTTTGAAATCTGGTAGCTTGAACGTTCCGATTCCCAGCCACTTCTACAAGTGCCTGATGCTATGCTCGTTTAATGCCCAGGGAGAAATGACAGCTGCTTCCGGTTGCGCGTATATCTTTACGAATGAGGCGCATAACGGATCGTACTCTTCTGGAATCACTACGATCAATTCTATAGAAACCCGCTCCGGCTTCGATTTCTTCGCAAATGTGCCGACGTCGCTGCAGAATGCTGCGGAGAATATGACTGATTCGTTGTGGTAACGCAGGAGATTTCTCGACTTCGCTCGAAATGACATGAAAGAGAGGCTGGCCAGATGGTCGGCCCCTCTTTTTTTAATGTCGGAGATTTCTCCACGCGCTGCGCTTGGTCGAAATGACAGATAGATTCCTTCGCTTCGCTCGGAATGACAGAGGAAGAGATTCCTTTGCTGGGCTCGGAATGACAAAGGAGAAAGCAGAAATGACAATTTATTCCTATATTTACTGAATAATAGCTGTTGATATGAGGAAATTGTTATACATATTAATACTCCTGGCGACGTTCCTGGCGGTGCCGGGGTGTTCGCAGACGAAGACGGAAAAGATAACTGATCCCGAACAAATAGCACAGCTCCGGACCCGCGGGGGAGATGTGAAGGATGTCTTAAATCCGTTCGGAACGATTTCAATCAAGACTTTCGTGGCGGACTGGCAGAGGATGATAGAGGAGAAAGATATCGATTTCAAGGAGAATGCAACGCCGGGGTATAGCCCGGGGCTCACGGCCTACTTCTGCGTCGTGCTGTTCATATTCCTCATAATAGTCATTTGCAAGGTCATACGCGCCTTCTTAATCACATCTAAAAAGAAATAGCCATGGCAGATTACAGAAGAAGCGTACGCCTCAACCTTGATGCGCAGGCTGAACGGCAGGTCCGCAGTCTCATAAACGACTACGCAAACTCGTCGGGAGAACAACCGTTCCACAACCTTGGCGACAAGATAAAGATCAAGGTCTACGACCGCTGCAACATCTTCATCCCGCAGGTCAAGACCGAGTTCGACCAGAGAACGGTATCCGAGCAAAAGAAGCCCTACGACGGGCGAGCGGTAAGCGCAAGGACGATTATGACCCTCGCGGCCGTGGATCCATGGTCGTTCGACCTGATGAATACCGACTCCTTCACCAATCAGCAGAAAGACTTCATGGTCGCCGGCTCGCAGCATGTGGAGCCATGCAAGACCTGCGGCAGAAAGGGCCAGATGCTCTGCTGGGAGTGCCACGGCATGGGGAAGACAACGTGCCCGGATTGCGACGACGGAACCGTAACGTGCTCCGAATGCCGCGGCAACGGCAAGACTAAATGCCCAAGGTGCAACGGCAAAGGCAAGATCTCGGAATCGGTTTGGGTTCCGGAACTGAACCGCCATGTAAGCAAGAACGTCGACTGCCCGAACCGCTGCGACCATGGCTACATCCGGTGCAGCCGATGCAACGGTAGGGGAAGCTGGACCTGCCAGAAATGCGGAGGGAAAGGCAAACTCACGTGCAGGAACTGCAATGGCGACGGAATGGTAACCTGCAGCGGCTGCAATGGTAAGAAAGACAATCTCTACAGCTATAATATCGACCAGAGCCTTATTTTCCACGGCGCCTTTAAATGCGTTTATGATCCAAGGCTGGACAGGATACCGGAGCTCACGGGCCGACAATCCCACACGGGAACGGTAGAGTTCGCCAAAACCGGCGAGAAACTCGGCCATAACATATTCCCTGAAGACAGGGAGATATCATCGAAGTTTGACTCTTTGATTTCATCGGCAGAGGCTCAGTGCAGCAATTCAAAGCGCATACTCTTCCAGGAAGCGAAGGTCATTGTAGTAGACGTCAAGTACATCGAGTATACTTTCAACGGCAATACATACTACGGAGCGATAGCCTACGACAGGTTCTATGCCGGTAACTCTCCGATAAAGGAGTATACCAACAAGATGACGAAGTATTCAGGTTTGACCAAAGACGGAATAGACCTGATGTTCTGGATTCTTACACTGTTCGTAACTCCACTCATATACGAGTTCTACAGCAAACTAAACCCTGTCGCATCGTTTGCTGTTACCACGAACAATCCGGATTGGAGTAGATTCGATCTGCTGCCTATAGTGCAATGCATAATCTTCATATTTGCAATCTGGTATGTGCGCCGCAGGCTTCGCAAGAAGGATTATTCGGCGCTACGCTATAAGTCTATCTGGGGTTTCCTCGGAGCTGGAATGCTTAAGTTGTTACTGCCGGCCCTGGGCATACTTGTTGCTTTGCTTGTGCTGAACTTCTTTGGCTTTAGTGCCATTACTTCGGATTGTCTTTGGATAATCATTATAGTGTGGGTGGTGTTGCTGTTTAGAAAATAGATTCCTTCGCTTCGCTCGGAATGACAGGAAGAGGAAAATGGTCGGAATGACAGGAAGAGGAAAATGCTCGGAATGACAGGAAAATGGATTTAACTGATTTAGGGCTAATAGGGTTGTTTCTAGGGACGTTTCTGGCGGGAACGGTGGTGCCGTTCAGCTCGGATGTTCTGTATGTTGCAATCCTGGCGGCGATAGATGAGAGGTGGTTGGCGTGTTTGATCGTAGCCGTCGTGGGCAATACGCTCGGTACGATCAGCACCTATTTTGTGGGCGGAGCAGGGAACACTGAGTGGATTGAGAAGTACTTACATGTGTCCCACGAAAAGGTGGAGAAGCAACAAGATACGGTTAGAAAGTACGGCCCTTTCGCCGGACTCATAGGTTGGGTGCCGTTTGTCGGGAAGCCGCTGTTGATTGCGCTGGGATTCTATAAGGCCCCATGGCCGCTGACCTGCCTTATGATATTCCTTGGGATTGCGATAAGGTTTGCGGTGTGGACTGTGATTTTGGTGTAGAGATTTCTCCACGCGCTTCGCTTGGTCGAAATGACAGGATAGATTCCTTCGCTTCGCTCGGAATGACAGAGAAGAGATTCATTCGCTGTGCTTGGTCGAAATGACAGAAAGAAATGCTTGGTCGAAATGACAGTCTTTGATTAAATTTGCAATATGAAAAAAGGTTGGAAGATAGTTACAATAGTACTTGCGAGCCTGGTGGCGCTGCAGTTTGTGTTATGCCTTATCATGGCGGAGAAGCTGGTCAAGTACAGCCTCCAGCCGGAAAGGGGTATAATCAACAAGGACCTATCGGGGGAAAGGGCGTGGATGGACACGCTCTACCATACTACCGACTGGTTTGACGAGCTCGTAAGGACCGGCCAGATGCGCGATACTACAATCATGGACTATCGCGGGAAGAGCAGACTTCAGGGCTACTATTGCCCAGCGGTGCAGCCCTCGAAACGCACGGCTGTCATTGCCCATGGCTACACGTCTTCCGGCCTCGGCATGACCCATATAGCGCGCATGTTCCGCGACTCGCTGGGTTTCAATGTAGTCCTGCCGACACATTATGGACACTACGCCAGCGAGGGCGACGCAGCCCAGATGGGTTGGTTTGACCGCTTCAACCTCGAAAAATGGAGCGCGCTGGCCCATGATCTGTTCGGCGACACCCTGCAGGTCTACCATGGCATCTCCATGGGCGGTGCGACGGTAATGATGGCCTCCGGTGACGAGCTGCCGCCTTATGTCAAGGGCATAATCGAAGACTGCGGCTACACCAGCGTGGAGGATGAGTTCGGCAGCGTCTTCGAGACTATGGGCCTCTCAAGGATAGTCTTCCTCATGGGCAGTTCAATGACCAGGGTCCGCTACGGTTGGGGCTTCAGGGAGGCTTCGTCGCTCAAGCAATTGGAGAAATCCACACTCCCTATGCTGTTCATCCACGGCGATGCAGACGACTTCGTCCCGACCGAAATGGTCTATCGCTGCTACGACGCTAAGAAGCAGGGCTACAAAGAGATATGGCTGGGCGAGGGCAGCAAACACGGATATGCCTACATCGACCATCCGGCAGAATATACTGCAAAAGTGCGAGAATTTCTCGAAGAACACGTATATTAGCGGTCAGTTAGTTAGTACTAAGCCATGAACCTTATCGACTTTTTTACCAATATAGGCATTAAGTTGCTAGCGCAGCAGACCCGTATTGACCTGCTGTATTCCAGCAAGCATCCCAAACAGTCGAGCGCCAGGACGCTAAGGCGCATCCTCAAGGAGAACGCCAATACCGTGTTCGGCAAGGAGCACCACTTCTCCAAGCTTCTATGGGCCCGCAATGCCGACCAGCTGTTCCGTATCTACGAACATGCCGTCGATCCCCAGGACTACGAAGACCT
>JAFZWV010000025.1 GCA_017617035.1 Bacteroidales bacterium | reverse complement strand
TTCGGAAGGCCCGCTTGAGACTAGCGTCTCTGGCGGGCCTTCTTTGTTTTCGCTTCGCTCAAACAAACCGAAAAGCCTCAGCTGCTTTAGACGGGGGATGACGCATCCCCCGAGCCCCCTTCGGCCTTTCCGCCTTTCCGTATTTTCTCGCTACGCTCCAAAATACCCGGCCCGGCCGGTCGGCTGATGCCGACTTCGTCGCTACGCTCCTCTAGGGCTCACGCGCAACAATGGACTATACCGAAAAGCCGCAGGTGGAACCCAAAAACGCCTCTACCTGTGGAAAAATGGCACAGGGTAAGGGCAAAAAGGGCCTACCCTGTGACAAATCGCCACAGGGAGAGGCGAAAAAGGGCTTACCCTGTGAATTTTGGGATTTTGGTATTAAGGGCAAAAAGGGCCTACCCTGTGACAAATCGCCACCGGGAGCGCTTTGAGCGGGTTTTTGTGACAGGTGTTCCACTATTTGCCCCACCAGACGCACTTTGGGCGGGTTTTTGTGACAGGTGTTCCACTATTTGCCCCACCAGACGCACTTTGGGCGGGTTTTTGTGTCTGGTGTCCCAAGTGCGGCCCCACCGGGCGCATCGGATTGGTGGATTTTAGATTTCGGAGGAGATATTATACCTATTCCTATCGACTGAACTGCGGGAGATCATCTCTCCGACGAAGCCGGCGAGGAAGAACAGCACACCGATAACAATCGCGAGCAGAGCCAGGAAGAAGAGGGGCTGGTCGGTGACGGGGCGGAAGGCTTCGTGATGTGCTTGAGCGACCAACTTTTCGACTATGATCCAGATGGTCATTACGAAACCGACGAGGAACATAAGGATTCCGCTGTAGCCAAAGAAGTGCATGGGCTTCTTGCCGAATTTTGACAGGAACCAGAGGCTGATCAGATCCAGGAAGCCGTTCACGAAACGGCTCATGCCGAACTTGCTCTTTCCGAATTTGCGTTTTGCGTGTTGCGTAGGCTTTTCGGTGATCTTT
This sequence comes from Bacteroidales bacterium, assembly GCA_017617035.1. Classification (GTDB taxonomy): domain Bacteria; phylum Bacteroidota; class Bacteroidia; order Bacteroidales; family UBA932; genus Cryptobacteroides. The sequence continues at coordinate 3,631 of JAFZWV010000025.1, read as the reverse complement.
GTAAATCCCGCATTCTTAGCTAGATAGGGGATATAGCGGTGCATTTCGCCGTAGACCTCGATATTCTTAACGACATCGCTGCGATATGCCTTGAGGCCGCAGTTCATATCGTGCAATTTAATGCCTGTAATCGAACGGGCGGTTGCATTATAGAGTTTCGAAGGAAGGTTCTTAGTCAGAGCATTGTCCTTGCGGTGCTTCTTCCAGCCGGAGACGATGTCCCAGCCTTCTTCCTTAATCATACGGAACATTTCGGGCACTTCCTCGGGGAAGTCCTGCAGATCGGCGTCCATCGTCACGACTACATCTCCGGCTGCGCGTGCGAATCCGCAGTAAAGCGCGGCGGATTTGCCGTAATTGCGGCGGAAACGGATGCCGTGGATGGCCTTATTCGTCGAAGCAAGCCTCTCAATTTCTTCCCAACTGCCGTCGTCGGACCCGTCGTCGACCATTATGACTTCGTATGAAAAACCTCCATCTTTCATGACGGTGTCGATCCTCGACACCAATTCAGAAAGACTCTCCTTTTCGTTCAGAAGCGGAACTATAATGCTGATATCCATAGGATTAAATATCGTCGTCGTCGAAAATATTCTTTTTGTTGGCGAGTGTGCTGGACATAATCACCGAGAGGAGCCATCCGTAGACAAAGCACCAGATAAGGTTAGTCCAGAGGGAGATAGATGCGTAATGAGCCTCCATCTTTTCCAGCATGGCCGTCGAATTCGAGTCGAGCATCGCGCCCATACTCTGGTACATTGTATCGAATGCGGTTTTAGTGATGTCGGGGAAAACGTACTGCACAGCTACATAGCTGCAAGCGGCGGTGATGATGGAGGAAAACAGCGCAATAAGGGTTCCGTATCCAAGTAACTGGTTGCGCTCCACTCCTTCGTAAGACCGCATCAACTTTTTCATGAAGAATCTCATCAGGAGGATGCAGCCCACGAACTTGGCCAGCCAGAGGATAATTCCGACCGCGCCGGCCAGAATCTGGGCGTCAAGCCCTACAATATAATTATTAATAAATATGTATCCGCCGGAGATTAAGCCGAAAAAGAGCGCGGCGACAGCGGCCTCGCTGCTGATGATTTTACCAGAGATTTTTTCCATAGTCACAAAGATAGAAAAATTTCCTATCTTTGTAGGCTTTATTACAGTGACTTATGACAATAGCATTTACTGATGGAACTATCCGTCCTTGGGAGGATGACGAGGCGAAGAGGATCTTCTGGCACTCTTCGGCACACCTTATGGCAGAAGCGCTGGAAGCCCTTTATCCCGGCGTCAAGTTCGGAGTCGGCCCCGCAGTGGAGACCGGCTTCTACTACGACGTAGATCTCGGAGACCGCCAGATAAGCGAATCCGACCTGAAAGCTATCGAGGACAAGATGCTCGAGCTTGCGAAAACCAAGGAAACTTTCGAACGCAAGGAGGTTTCCAAGGCCGACGCAATGAAGTATTTCAAGGAGAAGGGAGACCAGTACAAATGTGAGCTCATCGACGCTCTCGAAGACGGAACCATCACCTTCTACACAAACGGCGCCTTCACCGACCTTTGCCGTGGACCTCACGTCAAGCATGTCGATGATATCAAGGCTATTAAGCTTACAGCTATAGCCGGAGCATATTGGAAGGGCGACCAGAACCGCGAGCAGCTTACCCGTATCTATGGCGTCACCTTCCCGAAGAAGAGCATGCTCGACGAGTATCTCCAGATGCTCGAAGAGGCTAAGAAGCGCGACCACCGCAAGCTCGGCAAGGAAATGGGCCTGTTCACCTTCTCCCCGAAGGTCGGCCTCGGCCTGCCCCTGTGGCTGCCCCGCGGCGCCCAGATGCGCTACACCCTCGAGCAGTTCCTGCGCCGCAAGCAGCAGGAGCTCGGCTACCTCCCGGTAGTTACCCCGCACATCGGCGGTAAGGAGCTCTATGTCACCTCAGGTCACTACGCAAAGTACGGCAAGGACTCGTTCCAGCCTATCCATACCCCGCAGGAAGGCGAGGAGTACATGCTTAAACCCATGAACTGTCCCCACCACTGCGAGATTTACCGCAGCGAGCCGCGCTCATACCGCGACCTGCCTCTGCGCTTCGCGGAATTCGGAACGGTTTACCGTTACGAGCAGAGCGGCGAGCTCCACGGACTTACGCGAGTCCGTGGTTTCACCCAGGACGACGCACACCTCTTCTGCCGCGCAGACCAGCTCCAGGAGGAGTTCGAGAAGGTTATCGACCTTATCCTTTATGTCTTCAAGACTCTCCACATGACCGAGTACATGGCCCAGATCTCTCTTAGGGATCCTAATAACAAGACCAAGTACATCGGCTCTGACGAGAATTGGGAGAAGGCCGAGAACGCCATCATCGAATCTGCGAAGAAGAAGGGTCTTAAGACCGTCGTAGAACTGGGCGAGGCTGCCTTCTATGGCCCGAAGCTCGACTTCATGGTCAAGGATGCTATCGGCCGCAGCTGGCAGCTCGGCACGATTCAGGTCGACTACAACCTCCCCGAGAGGTTCGGCCTGGAGTATACAGACGCCGATGGAAGCAAGCAGCGTCCGGTGATGATCCACCGCGCGCCGTTCGGTTCCATCGAGCGTTTCACCGCCGTCGTGCTCGAGCACACCGCCGGCCATCTGCCGCTCTGGCTCGCGCCCGACCAGGTGAAAGTTCTCCCTATTAGCGAAAAATTTGCAGACTATGCAGAAAAAGTTTGTAATTCGCTAAAAAATTGCGATATTCGCGCTTCCATCGACGCCCGCAATGAAACGCTGGGTAAGAGGATTAGGGAAATAGCCCTTCTCCGCGTGCCTGTGCTTGCGATTGTGGGAGAAAAAGAGGCCTCGGAAGGCACAGTCTCGGTCCGCCGGGAAGGTGCTGACCAGGGCTCCATGTCGCTGGAACAATTTGTAAACTATATTAACGCAGCAATAGCTGAAGAATTATCCTAATGCCGGGACCTTACAAGCCAAAGCCCTCAGGGATGCGTCCTAATGGTCGCAGACCAGATCCTCGTCAGATGAAATCCGACGAGAACGAGCTTCGCATAAACGAGCAGATTACCGCCCCTCAGGTGCGTCTCGTTGGAGACAATATCCCTGAGCAGGGTATCTGGCCCCTTCAGAAGGCTCTCAGCCTGGCGGACGAGCTTGAACTCGACCTTGTAGAGATCAGCGCAAAAGCAGATCCACCCGTATGCAAGATACTGGACTACGAAAAGTACATGTATCAGCAGAAGAAAAAGGCGAAGGAGATGAAGTCCAACGCGCAGAAGGTTGTGATCAAGGAAATCAGGTTCGGCCCCAATACAGACGAGCATGACTTCCAGTTCAAGCTCAAGCACGCCAAGGAATTCCTCCAGGAAGGCTCGAAGGTGAAAGCGACGATATTCTTCAGAGGCCGTTCTATCATGTTCGCCGAGCAGGGAGAGAAGCAGCTTCTCCGCTTCGCGGTAGAGCTTGAGGAGTTCGGCAGGGCCGAGAACATGCCTGTCCTCGAAGGAAAGAGGATGACGATGATGCTCGCGCCCAACAAGAAAAAATAACCGTAGAGAGTACGGTACAGTATATTTTATTAACAAAACATTCAACAAAATGGCAAAGCTTAAAACCAATCCCGGTGCTAAAAAGCG
>JAFZWV010000024.1 GCA_017617035.1 Bacteroidales bacterium | reverse complement strand
GTCAGCAAAGATGACGAGCATTATGGAATGGTCAGCATCAGGACCGGCAAAGTCATTATACCTCTGAAGTACCGGAATCTCTGGGATGACAGGGATCCCTCCTTCCTTACTTTCGACAATAAGATCGATTATTACGATGATTATGGCAACCTGGTGCGTACTGAAAACGCGCCTACTTATGACGACTAATATGAAACGTATACTTTTACTTCTTGTTGCAGCGGCGCTGGTGGTGCCGTGCAGCGCCCAGAACAAGGCCATGGAAAAGGCTCTTGGAGACAAATTCGCTTTTGCCGGTCTCGAAACCGCGAAACTCGTTCCCGCCTTTGCGACGGAAATAAGTGAATTGAAAACTGACCCTCGTTCGGAAAGTAATCCGATGAAAGACGAGGCGTTCTTCTACACCGGCTCGGATATCACTAAAATTCCTGCCGCAAAGGTTCAGGCTTACCTTCAGAACGTCTATGCCGCAGTGAAGAAGGCGGCGGACGGCGGGGTCGTCTACAAGGCGAAGGGCTACGCCGGCGATCAGCTCGGCGAGCAGATTACCGCCGCCCCGACGACCGACAAGCCCGCCGCCACCGTCATGTACCTCTATCAGCACGACGGCGTGTGGTTCAACATCTCTGTCGGCCACAAAGCCTACTACCGCAAGTTCACCAAAGACTACGGCGAGAAGTGGATAGGTGTCGGCATTACCGTCAAGGAAATGCTCGGTGCAGTGGAATAGGTTCGCGACAAATAAGGCGCTTTTTGCAGGAGATGTCCCAAAAACCGGGACATCTCCTGCATTTTTACAAACAAAACGCCGAAGAGCAAAACCAAGCGTAGACCTCCGGGCCGATTTTTGCCCGGAATAGGGTCGCGAAGCGATATCGGTCACGGAGGTTTACGGTTGGTTTTTTTCATGGAAAATGATTATATTTGCGCGAATATGGGTCTTTAGACCCAAAAGTTGGTTGGAAAGAAACTTGAACGGATAATTCAAAACAATTACAAATATGTTATCAACACTCTTACAAGCTGGCCTCGAAGCAGTAGAAGGTGCTCCCGTGCAGCAGGAAATGTCCATCTCCATTCTTGAGATGGCAGCCAAGGGCGGATGGCTGATGATAGTCCTCCTCGTTCTTTCGGTTATTGCAATCTTTATCTTCGGCAAGAAATGGTTCCAGATCGGACAGGCCGGAAAGGTCGACAAAAACTTCATGAACGACATCAGGGATTACATCCACGAAGGAAAGATCAAGTCTGCCCTCACCCTCTGCACCAAGTACGACACTCCTGTGGCGAGGATGATTGAAACCGGTATCAACCGTATCGGCAGGCCGCTCGGCGACATCCAGACCGCGGTCGACAACGTCGGCAACGCCGAGGTCGCCCGCCTCGAGAAGGGTCTCCCCTACCTCGCAGCCATCTCCGGCGGCGCCCCTATGATCGGTTTCCTCGGAACCGTTATCGGTATGGTCCAGGCTTTCTTCAACATGAGCAACGCCGGCAGCAATGTCGACATCACCCTCCTCTCGGGCGGTATCTACACCGCTATGATCACTACCGTCGGAGGTCTTATTGTAGGTATTCTCGCCTACTTCGCCTACAACTTCCTTACCGCCAAGGTATCTGATGTTGTAGCAAAGATGGAGAATACCACCATCCAGTTCATGGATCTCCTCAACGAACCCGCAGAAAAAGAAGCTGAAGCAGAATAAGCCATGGCACTGAAAAGAAGCACCAAGGTAGATGCGAACATCTCGATGTCGAGTATGACCGACATCGTGTTCCTTCTGCTCATCTTCTTCCTCGTGACCAGCACCCTCATTAACCCGAACGCCCTGAAGCTGTTCCTGCCGAAGAGCACGGGCCAGGTTAGCGCAAAGCCTACAGTGACGGTGTCGGTCAAGGATCAGGGAGACGAGAGCTACACCTATCATATCAACGGCAACCAGGAACCCATCCCGTTCGAGCAGGTGGAAGACCAGCTGGTAGTCCTCCTCCAGACCGATGAGGATCCTACTTTCTCCATCTATTCAGACGAGACCGTTCCGATTGGAGAAATAGTCCAGATAATGAACATCGCCAAGAGGAATCACTACAAAGTGATCCTCGCGACCTCACCGGAGTAGCAGATGAAAGAGTATCTAAAGAGAAGGACAAGAAGCAGCAGGCTGTCGACCTTTATCGGTGTGGCAGTGGCCGTGGCAGCCCATGCCCTGGCCTTGTGCTTGATATCCTTCAACGGACTCAAATACATCTACCCTCCGCCAGTGGAGCAGAGCTTCCTTATCGATTTCTCCAACGAACAGGAAATAATCGAGCAGAAGTACGGCAAGGAGCCTGTAGCCGAGAAGGTCGACCGCGAGAAGCCAATTGAACTGGTTCAGCGCAGTGAGTCTCCCATCAAGGACAACACTCCAAACGAGACTCCGGCGCAGGAGCCCGACGACTTTGGCGATGTTGACGTCCCTACCCCTCCGGTGGAGCCCGAGCAGCCGAAGATCGACCCGCGCGCCGCTTTCCCTGGAATGGGAAAGAAGGACAGCAAGTCCGGTACGGCCCACGCCGCGCAGGACAGCTCAAACCGCTTCAAGGCAGGTCAGCCCGACGGCAATAGCTCCGAGAACATAACCGAAGGACGCTCCAACGCACACCTCCTGGGCCGCAAGGTCGACGGAGACCTTATCGCCCCGAACTACAAGAGGCAGGACAGCGGAGTGGTCGTAGTGACCATCTGGGTGGATGTCCACGGCAATGTCCAGAAAGCGATCCCCGGAGCACCGGGAACAACCGTTGATGACGCGAATTTATGGGCTGAAGCGAGGTCCGCAGCGATGCGAACCCACTTCACGAAAGTAACAAATATTACAGCAGATACCCCCCAATTACAGGAGGGTACGATCACCTACATTTTCAAACTCAAATAACAAATGGAAGAATTTTCTAAAAACGGCCGAAAACTTAGACCTCGCAAAACTTCATCAGGACCTGCATACAGCACGTCACGCGATTTTAACAGAGAGCGCCCGCAGCACACTGGCGACAGACCTCAGCACGGCAATCATTCCGGCGACAGGCCCCAGCGCAACAGCTATGGCGACCGCCCTCACCACTCAAACGGTGGATATCAGGGCCACTCCGACCACGGCAGCAGGCGTCCATATAACGACCGCTCCCAGGGCGACAACGCCCGCAAGGGAAGCTACAATACCCGCGGCAACAACGGCCGCAAGTTCGGCAAGAAGCCTTTCCGCAAGAGAGAGGAATTCTCGAGAGCTTCGCAGGAAGGCATCGATCGCATGATCAGCCGCAGGCCTCAGGTCTCCGACCAGAGCCGCTACTCCGACAGCGACAGCGTAAGGACCCCGATCAGGGAGGAAGTCCGCCTCAACAAATTCATCGCCAACTCCGGTGTATGTTCGAGGCGCGAGGCTGACACCCTCATCCAGGCAGGCGTAGTCACCGTCAACGGCGTAGTAGTCACCGAACTCGGAACGAAGGTCAATATCTACAAGGACGACGTCCGCTTCAACGGCGAGCGCCTCCGCGGCGAGGAGAAGGTCTACCTCGTGATGAACAAGCCTAAGGGCTATGTCACCACCGCCAGCGATCCTCACGCCGAGAAGACCGTCATGGATCTTCTCAAGGGCTGCCAGTACAGGGTATTCCCCGTCGGCAGGCTCGATAAGAATACTACCGGTGTTCTGATGTTCACCAACGACGGCGAAATCGCCGAGCGCCTTACCCACCCTTCATACGACAAGAAGAAGATCTACCAGGTGAGCCTCGACAAGCCCCTCAGCGAAGAGGATTGCGGTAAGATCCTTACCGGCGTAACCCTGAGTGACGGCGAAGTTAAAGCCGACGAACTCGAGTACATCGACGCCGAAGACCACCGCAAGCTCGGAATCGAGATCCACTCCGGCAAGAACAGAATCGTTCGCCGCATCTTCGAAAGCCTCGGCTACGAAGTCCGCGCGCTCGACCGCGTCTACTTCGCAGGCCTTACGAAGAAGGGCCTGAAGAAGGGCGAGTGGCGTCAGCTTTCAGAGGGCGAAGTCAACATCCTCAAGATGGGTGCTTATGTTTAAATCGGGTTTCGTAAATATCATCGGCAACCCCAATGTCGGGAAGTCCACGCTTATGAACGCGATGGTGGGCGAAAAGCTCAGCATCGTGACCGCTAAGGCGCAGACCACCCGTCACAGGATAATGGGAATAGTGAACGGAGAAGACTACCAGATAGTCTACTCCGACACTCCCGGCATCCTCAAACCCTCGTACCGTCTCCAGGAAGACATGGTCGGATTCGTCGACGCCGCAATAGGCGATGCAGACGTGATCCTCTATGTCACAGACACGGTAGAGAAATCCGACAAGAACAGCGAGTATGTCGACAAACTCAGCAAGCTCGACTGCCCGGTAATCATAGTCGTAAACAAGATAGACATCAGCGACCAGTCAAAGGTGATGGAAATCCTCACCTACTGGAAGGAAAAGGTTCCTCAGGCTACCGTTATCCCGGCATCAGCACAAGAGAAGTTCAACCTCGACACCATCCTCGCGACGGTGGTCGACAAACTTCCGGTGGCTCCGCCGTGGTACGATCAGGACACCTTCACCGACAGGAACCTCCGCTTCTTCGCTTCGGAGATAATCAGGGAAAAGATTCTGCTCAACTACAAGCAGGAAATCCCCTACTGCTGTCAGGTGGAGATAGAGTCCTTCAAAGAAGGAGCCGAGAGGTACGACATAGGCGCCGTCATCTATGTGATGAGGGAGTCCCAGAAAGGAATCGTGATCGGCCGCCAGGGCGCCGGACTCAAGAAAGTCGGAACCCAGGCCCGCATCGACATGGAAGACTTCTTCCAGAAGAAGGTTTTCCTGAGTATATACGTAAAGGTCGATCCCGACTGGAGGGAGAACAGAAAAGAACTGCGTAAGTTCGGATACGAAGACTAGAGAAGTATGATCGAAGAAGACGAAAATATCATCGAGGAAATCAGCGAGGACGAACTCGAAGCCCCAATCGAAGGCGAAGCTGAAGAGTCCGGCAAGTATGACCGGCTCCTGGGAAGCGACGCCCAGAAGTTCAAGCTCTCGGGCATGTTCAAGAACTGGTATCTCGACTATGCCTCATACGTGATCCTTCACAGGGCCGTGCCTCACATCGTGGACGGTCTGAAGCCGGTGCAGAGGCGCGTGCTGCACGCTATGTACAAAATGGACGACGGCGGCTTTACGAAAGTAGCCAACATAGTCGGCCAGGCGATGCAGTACCACCCCCATGGCGACGCCTCCATCCTCGGAGCGCTCGTCCAGCTGGGCCAGAAAGGCTTCACCGTCGACTGCCAGGGTAACTGGGGAAACATCCTCACGGGCGATTCCAACGCCGCGCCGCGATACATAGAGGCGCGCCTGAGCAAGTTCGCCAAGGAGGTAGTGTTCGACCCTAAGATCACCCACTGGATGAACAGCTACGACGGCCGCAACCAGGAACCCACCGAGCTCCCGGTCCGTTTCCCGCTGCTGCTCGCCCAGGGCACTGAAGGCATCGGCGTGGGTATGTCTTCCAAGATCCTGCCCCACAACTTCAACGAACTTATCGAAGCTTCCATAGCCATACTCGAAGGCAAGCCCTACGAGCTCTATCCCGACTTCCCTACCGGAGGTTTCGCGGACTGCTCGAAGTACAACCAGGGCCGCCGCGGCGGCATGGTCAAGATCCGCGCCCGCATCGAAAAACTCGACAAGGGTACGATCGCCATCACCGAAATCCCTTACGGCAAGACTACCGCTCTTCTGACCGAGTCCATTCTCAAGGCAAAGGACAAGGGTAAGATCAAGATCAAGAAGATCGACGACATGACTACCGACAAGGTGAACATCATCATCCACCTCCCGGCAGACGTTTCGCCCGACAAGACCATCGACGCCCTTTACGCCTTCACCGACTGCGAGACGACTATCGCTCCGAACGCCTGCGTCATCGTCGACGACAAACCGCAGTTCCTTTCGGTCCACGACATACTCGAATACAGCACCGAGCACACCAAGGACCTGCTCCTGCAGCAGCTCCAGTACAGGATGGGCGAACTCGAACGCGACTGGCACCTCACCTCGCTCGAGCGCATCTTCTTCGAAAACAAGGTCTACAAGGTGCTCGAAGACGAGACCTACAAGACCTGGGAAGACCAGAAGGCGGCAGTCCTGTCGAAGATGAAGGAGTACGAAGGAGTCCTTCGCAAGGAAGTCACCATGGAAGACATCGACCGCCTGGTCGACAAACCGGTGCGCAAGATTTCCAAGTTCGACGCCAAGGAACTCGACGCCAAGATCCTCGCCATCGAGGACGAAATGCGCCAGGTCCAGGACAATATCGACAATATCGTCCGCTACACCATCGACTGGTTCAAGGCCCTTAAGAAGAAGTACGGCGCCGCATTCCCGCGCCTTACCGAGCTTACCGGCTTCGAGACCATCGCCGCCAGCAAGGTCATCAACAACAACGCGAAACTCTACGCCAACATGGCCGAGGGCTTCGTCGGTATCGGCCTCAAAAAAGAAGACGGCGTCCAGTTCGTGTGTGACTGCTCCGACATGTCGGAGGTCATCGTCATTCGCAAGGACGGTATCTACAAGGTGACCAAGGTCGAGGAAAAGGCCTTCTTCGGCAAGGACCTCCTCTATGTCGGAATCTTCGTAAGGAACGACGAACGTACGATCTACAACGTCATCTACCGCGAGGGCAAGACCTCGGTCTACTATGCCAAGCGTTTTGCAATCACCTCGGTGACCCGCGACAAGGAGTACGACATAACTACCGGAGCCGAAGGTTCGAAGATAGTCTGGTTTACGGCCAACCACAACGGCGAAGCCGAGACGGTAAAGATTCAGCTGAGGCCGCGCGCCAAGCTGAAGAAAACTTCATGGGAGTACGACTTCAGTTCTCTCGCCATCAAGGGCAAGGCCTCGAGGGGTAATCTCGTAAGCAAATACCAGATTCAAAAGATTACGCTCAAGAGCGCAGGTGTGTCGACTATCGCCGGAAAGGACATCTGGTACGACGAATACATCCAGAAACTCAACGACGAAGAGCGCGGCCAGTATCTGGGTGCATTCGACACCAATGACAAGGTTCTGGCGGTCTTCACCAACGGAACCTTCTACACCACCTCCTTCGAGGTATCCAACAGATACCAGGGCGAGGTGCTCGTAATCGAGAAGTTCGATCCGGAGAAGACCTACACCGCCCTCTACTACGATGGCGCCGCGAAGGCCTACTATGTTAAGCGCTTCTCGTTTGTGGTGAGCGACAACAATCCTACATGCTTCATCTCCGAAGGTCCCAAGTCGAAACTTATCGGCCTTAGCGACGATCTGCACCCGCAGTATCTCGTCACCTTCGGCGGAAAGCATGCCCACAGAGAGCCGGAGGCAATAGACGCAGAGCAGTGGATAGGAAAGAAGGGAGTAGGAGCAAAGGGTAAGAAGTGTCACAATCTCGATGTGAAGAAGGTAGAGTTCATCGAGCCTCTCCACAAACCCGAGGATGACATCAAGCCCGAAGAGCAGGCTCCGACAGATGTTATAGATCTCGGAGGCATCGACCCCGGTCAGGAAATTGACCTCGGCGATCTTCCTGAGATGACAATTGAAGAACCTACTCTGTTTTGATAGTATCGCTGACAGGTTATATGGGCTCCGGAAAGAGCACGGCGGGCAGGGCGCTCGCCCAGCTCCTCGAGTGGGAGTTCATAGACCTGGACAGCTACATTGAAAAGAAAATCGGACGCTCCCCCGAGGCTATAATAGCCGAAGACGGAGAAGTGAGATTCAGGGCAATTGAAGCTGAGGCCCTGCGGGATGTGGTGATAATGCATCAGCTTACGGGTGAAAACCTGGTCCTCGCCCTCGGGGGAGGAACAATAATGACGACCTCGGTCCGTCGCCTTATCCTGGAAGACACTCTCGCAGTGTATCTCAGGACTTCGGAAGCAGAACTGCGCCAGCGCAGAGCCGACGAAGGAAGGTGGGACCCGCAGCGCCTACCAGTCTACGAACTGGCGGCGCTGACGGTCGACACAGACGGAAAGACTCCGCAGGAAACTGCCGAGGATATCCGCGCAGAGTTGATAGAAAATAAAAACAGTATAAATGAGCAACAAAGAGAGCATCTGGAAAGTTCGGGAAGCAGCCGACCCTGAGAAGGTTCAGCGCCTGAGCGCGGAGGTGGGCATCGACAAGGTGCTGGCAGACCTCCTCGTGAAAAGGGGCGTGGAGACCTTCGACGAGGCGAGGAAGTTTTTCCGCCCCAGTCTCGAAGACATCCACGACCCGTTCCTGCTGCCCGACATGGACAAAGCAGTGGACAGGCTCGACCAGGCCATAGCCGGCAAGGAGAAGATCCTTGTCTATGGCGACTACGATGTCGACGGAACTACCGCGGTGGCGCTTCTTCACTCCTTCCTGAGCAGGTTCACCCCTGAAGTAGATTTCTACATCCCCGACCGTTACGACGAAGGCTACGGTGTCTCGCAGAAAGGCATCGAATGGGCCGCATCGAACGGCGTGAAGCTTATCATCACTGTCGACTGCGGTATCAAGGCCATCGAGAAGACGGCGCTTGCAAAGAGCAAGGGCATCGACATGATCATCTGCGACCACCACCTCCCCGACGAGACTCTCCCGCCGGCAGTGGCAGTCCTCGACCCCAAACGTGAAGACAATACCTATCCGTTCGACGACCTGTCCGGCTGCGGCGTGGGCTTCAAGCTCGCACAGGCCTACAGCCTCCGCCATGGCATCGAATTCGAGACGCTGCTGCCCCTGCTCGACCTGCTGGTCGTCAGTATCGCCTCCGATCTGGTGAGCATGGTCGGCGAAAACCGCGTGCTCTCCCACTTCGGTCTGAAATGCCTCAACGAATCGCCCCGCCATGGTCTGCTGGCCATGATCGAGCTGTCCGGCCTGGAGCTCGGCCACATCACGGTAGACGACATCGTCTTCAAGATCGGCCCTCGTATCAACGCCGCCGGCCGCATGGAGACGGGCCGCCTCGCCGTTCAGCTGCTCACCGCCCCCGACCGTGAGACCGCAATCCGCATAGGCGAGCAGATCAACGAGAACAACAACGAACGCAAGAACATCGACCGCGAGATCACCCAGGAAGCGCTGGAGATGGTCGAGAGCGGCAAGTGCATCGCTTCGAAGAACGCGACGATAGTCTACAACCCGCAGTGGAACAAGGGCGTCGTCGGAATCGTGGCTTCGCGCCTCGTGGAGGCCTACTATAAGCCCACGGTCGTCCTTACCAAGAGCAACGGCTTCGTCACCGGTTCGGCCCGCAGTGTCGCCGGCTTCGACCTCTACGCCTCGATCGAGAACTGCGCCGACCTGCTTGAGAACTTCGGCGGCCATGTCTACGCGGCAGGCCTCACCATGAAAGAGGAGAACCTGCCTGAGTTCGCCCGCAGGATGGAGGAGTTCATCGAGGGCAAGATAACCGACGAAATGCTCACCCCTGTGGTCGATATCGACGCCAGGATAGACCTCGCGCAAATTACCCCCAAGTTCTTCCGCATACTCAAGCAGTTCCAACCCTTCGGGCCCGGCAACAACAACCCGGTCTTCGAGACCGATGCAGTGTGCGACGAAGGCAGCGGACGCAAGGTGGGCGCCGGCGGGCTTCACCTCAAGCTCGACCTCATCCAGGAGGACTACTCCCGCGCCATCCCCGCCATCGCGTTCAATATGGCAGACAAATACGAGTACATACGCCACGGCAACCCCTTCGACGTATGCTACACTATAGTTGAGAACTACTACCGCGGCAACAGCACCATCCAGCTCCGCGTAAAAGACATCAAGGAAAGAGAAGACATTATATAATATGGTACAGGAATTCAGTGAACAGGAATTGATCCGCAGGGAATCGCTCGCCAAGCTCCGCGAGCTCGGGATAGAGCCCTACCCCGCCGCCCTTTATCCGGTCAACACCAACGCCGCCGAGATTGAGGCCGGCTTCGACCCGGAGAAAGGCAACTTCCAGGAAGTGTGCATTGCAGGACGCCTTATGAGCCGCCGCATTATGGGCGCCGCATCGTTTGGCGAACTTCAGGACGAAAGCGGACGCATCCAGATATATGTAAAGAGAGACGAGATTTGTCCCGAAGAGGATAAGACCATGTACAACACGGTCTGGAAGAAGCTCCTCGACATAGGTGACATCATAGGAATCAAGGGCTTCGCATTCTTCACCCAGACGGGCCAGCTCAGCGTCCACGCCAAGGAGCTCACGCTCCTGAGCAAGTCGCTGCGCGTCCTCCCTATAGTGAAGGAACTCGACGGCCAGGTCTTCGACGCATTTACCGATCCGGAGATGCGCTACCGCCAGCGCTATGTCGATCTTATCGTGAATCCTCAGGTGAAGGAAACCTTCATCAAGAGGGCTCAGATTATCGCCACCATGCGCGAGTACTTCAACGAAGCCGGCTGCCTCGAGGTGGAAACCCCTATTCTTCAGAGCATACCCGGCGGCGCTACTGCACGCCCGTTCGTCACTCACCATAACGCCCTGAATATCCCCCTGTATCTGCGTATCGCAAACGAGCTCTATCTTAAGAGGCTCATCGTAGGCGGATACAATGGAGTCTATGAGTTCGCAAAGGACTTCCGCAACGAGGGCATGGACAAGACCCACAACCCCGAGTTCACCTGCATGGAGATCTACGTAGCTTACAAAGACTACATCTGGATGATGGAGTTCGTCGAGAAGATGCTCGAGAAGATTTCCCTCAAGGTCAACGGAACGACTAAGGTGGAGATCGCTGGCAATATCGTAGACTTTGCCGGTCCTTTCCGCCGTCTGCCTATTCTCGACGCAATCAAGGAGTATGCGGGAGTAGACGTAAAGGGAATGGAAGAGCCCGAGCTTCGCGCTACCTGCAAGAAGCTTAACGTGGAGGTCGAACCTTCTATGGGCAAGGGCAAGCTTATCGACGCCATCTTCGGCGAGTACTGCGAGAAGAATCTCATCCAGCCGACATTTATCATCGACTATCCTGTCGAAATGAGCCCGCTTACCAAGCGCCATCGCACCGATCCTACCCTTACCGAACGCTTCGAGCTGTTCGTTTGCGGCAAGGAGCTCGCGAATGCTTATTCGGAGCTCAACGACCCGATCGACCAGTTCGAAAGGTTCGAGGAGCAGGCAGCCCTTAAGAGCAAAGGCGACGACGAGGCCATGTACATAGACATGGACTTCGTCCGCGCGCTGGAGTACGGTATGCCTCCGACCTCAGGTCTTGGAATGGGCATCGACCGCCTTACCATGTTCATGACGGGCCAGACAGCCATCCAGGATGTGCTGTTCTTCCCGCAGATGAAACCGGAAAAGGCGCTGGGTTCGAAAGAAGAATCAGAGAAGGCCGAGTAAGGCCTGGGCGGCGGCTTCGCGCTTCGCCTCAGATATCTTGGAAGAGTTGTGGTCAGCGATAAGCTCCGCAACTCTTTCTTGTGCTCCGAGGAAGGTGTAGCTCAGAGCGAGCGCGCCCCCGAGGAGGGCGGTGACTGGTAGACCCGCATTGAGGTTGACGACAATCCATGCGACGGAGGCCGCGTTCATAGCGGTAGACACCGCCCCCTCCCCCGGCGCGCCCGCATAGATATAGCCGGCAGGCACCAGGAAGGTAAGAGCCATTCCCAGCCAGTCTTTCTTGAGCTTAGGCTCTACGTATTCCGTTTGGACGCCTATCTCTTCAAGGTAAGACATGGAAGCGTCGTAGTCGCCGGCAAGGAAGGCACAGAGGGACTTCTGGATAGTGAGTTCGGGGCGGCGGTCGGCCGGCACCAGATAGATGCGCACACGCTCGAGAGTCGAGAGCGCATCCCGATAGAGGCCGGCCTGTTTGTAAATATCCGCCTTGGCGAGCAAGGCGTCGTTCGCTTCCATAGGATTGGCAGCCTCGAAGACAATACGCTCACACTTCGCCGCCTCGTAAAGCAGCGAATCTACCGCGTTCTGCGCTCCCCTTGCACTAAAGGTTGCGAATAGGAACGTGGAGATTAAACACAACAGTGTTATTCTGCGCATCTCTTAAATTGTCGTTGTATATTCCTACCGACACATAACTGCCGTAGATATTACCTATATAGAATAAAGAGCCGAGGGTTCCGAACACTATGGTTAGCCAGTCTTTCGGGCCTTTCTTTACCCAACATTCAGCCGTAAGGCCGGCGAAGATGCCGACCGTCACGAAGGAAGCGATAGCTTCGTCCTTGCGACCGGCGTACCACTTTCCCGCGCCCGGAATGACGGCCGACATCAGGCCGGCCAGCGCTGGGCTCTTCTGCTTCTCAAGGAAGCGGCTTTCGTAGATTTTGCCGAACATTTTCTCCCCGTCGGCAAGGGAGTAATCCTGATAGGTGAAGTTTTGCGCTGCCTGCTCGTAACCAGCCTTGTCGTTTAAAAGCAGGTAAAACGCAGCAAGTTCGTATTGTTTAAGTTCGGATTCGTCACTGGACTTAATCAGTTTAAGACCATCTTCGTAATTGCCAAGATAGGCATGCGACACAGCTCCGAACATCAGGCTCTTCTGATAGTAGGGCGAGCCTGCCGGGACTTTAGCGAAGTTCTCGGTCGCAAGGTCTAGTTTGTTCGCCGTATAAAGCGTCAGACCTTTCATGAAATCCAGAGTATCCGACGGGGCGTAATTGCTGCCGTCAAGCCATGCTGTCGCATCGCGTGTGAGGTTGTTGCCAATCAGATAATCGATGAAAGGCAGATCCTGTGTTATAGTCTGACCTTTGAGGCTGGCGGGAAGGACTATAGCCAGAATGAGAAGCAGGCGTCTCATTTTTCTTTGCGCCTCCTCCTGTAGGCCTTCGAGTTTTCGTGGATTTTGCCCTCCTTATCCCTAAGTTCGCGGGGGAAGGTAGCGGTACCGATGTAGGTGTCGCGTGTCATGCGGTCGAGCAAGGAAAAACAGGCGCGCAGGAATCCGAGTTCATGGACTGCCTGCGGGAAGAATTCCACACATTCGGGCTCGTAGTAGCACTGCCCGCGCATCTGGTCGCGAAACAGATGGTAGAGTTTATGGCTGGAAGTATCACGCCCGGGGCTTTGGGCCTCGGCCAGGGCCTTCTCCACGAGGTCCCGGTCATTGGTTTGAGCGAATAGGGGGAAAGTGAAGAGAAGCAGGCAGATTATGAGAGCCCGGATCTTCATCAGCGAAGTTTTTGGGTGTTGCCGCTAAGGTCCATCGGGACGGCGTCGGCGGGCACCTGGAAGTCGAACATAGTATCGTCGGAGTCAGCCACCACGTTGGAATACACGGTTCTGACGACAGTGCTGTCTGTCGGCGAGTTGTAGGAAATCTGGGTCAGCCTGTGCGGGAAAGGCACATAGCCTACGGTCTTGTATTGAGTGTAGTAGACCTTTGTCTGGACATGGCCGTCTTCGGTAAGGGTCGCACTGTAGATAGGCAGGTAGTCCTTGCCATAAACTATTTCAGTGTAAGGCGGCATATTGGGGTCCATGCATTTGAAGGTCTTCTTCATAAGACCGTCGTCGACATACTCCGTTTTCTGGAGTCTGTAGCCGAAAAGGCCCACACCGAGATCTTCGATGCGGCCCAGAAGGAATAATGCGAGGAGTTCGTCCTTTGAGCTCATCATGCCCTGGTTGTCGACGAGCACCTCCTTAGTCTTCTTGAAGTAGATTTTTGTCTCTCCGTTGATGTTGGTGACCATCGTATATTCGACGGGCTTGTAGTTACAAACCACCAAGCGTCCATTGTTTGCACAATAGACGCTTTTGGTGGTTGTGACCACGCTTCGTCCTGCTACAGTCTTTACTTCCACATCGGCCGAAAGCCTGCGTTGCGCGGCAGCCGGGACGCTAAGAAGCAGAAGCGCGAGGACTATTACGCGGAGAGAATTGCTCATCAATTAGATGATGTCTGCCCACATCAGCCAACGGCCGTTGTTGCAATACTGGCCAATGTTGTTGTCGAGCACGCCGATAAGGAGTACGATCCAGTCAACTACATAGACTACGCCGAAACCAGCACCAGTGAAGATGTTGAGGAGAACGGCAAGGATCGAAGTTCCCATGTACATACGGTGGATTGCGAGCCAACCGGTAACAGGAACGAGAGCGAGAAGGAAAGCTACGATAGGCTGAGCACCGTTTCCGAGGTGGATGGTGACATCAGATGCGCCCTGAGCTTCCATTGCGGCGGGAGTTACCTCCTCAGCCATTTCGATCATAGCGTCGATAGACTGCTCGTCGATAGTGTAGTTTGCAGCGCTGGCTGCGATGCCGAGTCCGAGGACTGCGATGAGGCAAAGAATGAGCTTTTTCATCTTTTTTTTGATTTGGGTTTATAATACTTGAAACAAATATAATAAATAAATTCGTCAAATGTTCACTTTCTCTATGGCCTCCGCATCCGGAACCTCTCCTGTCATGAGTCCGTAACCCTTGATTGCCTGGGCCTTCAGCCATAGTTTTCCGCTTATATAATGATCTACTCCTGGAAGGTTTTCACACGCAGGATCGATGTAATTCGCCTCGATCAGGTACCTGCAGCGGATATTCTCAATGCCCGGAACCGCGCGCGGGAGAGTATAGATTACAAGAGATTTCTCGACTTCGCCTTCGGCTTCGCTCGAAATGACAGCCTCTTTTGTCATCTCGACCGAGCAAAGCGAGTGGAGAGATCCCAATTCGTTATGCCTGCGAACACTCGTCTTCAGCCCGGCCCCAAGGGCGGCGGCGAGAGCGGCTCTTCCGGCACCGCCAAGGCCGACGACCATGGCCGAGCGTATATCGAGCCCGCCCATAAGCATACGGACTGCTGCGACGTCGCTGTTGTAGGCCTCAACCAGGCCGTCCGGCGTCTTGACAAGGATATTTGCCGCGCCAGTGCGTTCCACTTCCGGGCTACGCCAATCGGCGGCATCGGCGGCCTTCATCTTATGAGGCGCAGTGATGTTGACCGCGCGGTAGTCTTCGTGCATGAAAAGCCTGAAGGCCAGATCGAAGTCTTCTTCTTCAATTATTTCGTAGGGATAACGTCCGCCATAGGCCGCTGCAAAGAGAGCCGGACTTAGCGAGCCGGCCGCAGGATAACCTATGAGACCGTATTTAGCCATTTCTCTGACGGACTGCTTCGTAAAGTAAGATAGCCGCGCTTACCGAAACGTTCAGCGAGTCGAGCCGGCCGAGCATTGGGATACGGATATGGGCATCGGCCGCCTTGCGCCAGATATCGGTAAGGCCGGTGGATTCAGTACCCATTACTATTGCCACTCCCCTCTTCATATCAGAGTCGTAGTAAAGATCCGAGTCCTGGAGCTGAGCGGTAAGGATGCTGATACCCTTCGCTTTAAGGAAGTCTATGCATTCTTCCGAGCTGCACGCCACACACGGAACGGTGAAGATTGCACCTATCGAGCTGCGAATCAGGTTAGGATTGTAAAGATCGGTGAGCGGGTCGCAGACTATTACCGCATCCGCGCCGGAAGCGTCGGCGCTTCTCAATACCGCACCCAGATTGCCGGGTTTCTCAACGCTCTCGAGAACAACGATAAGAGGATTCTCACCAAGTTTTAGTTCTTCAAGAGCATGTTTGCGAGCCTTTACTTCCGCAATAATTCCCTCAGTACCAGCGCGATACGCGATCTTATCGTAGACAGAAGGCGTAACTTCGAAAATTCTAGATTCCTTCGCTTCGCTCGGAATGACACTGTCATCCTGAGGGGCCCCCTCATTATTGTCATCCCGAGGAGCCCCCTCATTATTGTCATCCCGAGGAGCCCCCTCATTATTGTCATCCCGAGGAGCGGACGCGACGAAGGGATCTCCAATAATCTCACTGCAGTAGAATATCGAGTCTATCTCGAATCCCGCTTCGACGCAGTGCTCGATCTCCCTACGGCCTTCTACGACGAAAAGACCTTCGGAGCGACGCTCGGAAGACTTCTGCTGGAGGGCGAGAAGCTTCTTGATCTTTGGGTTCTGGGCGCTGGTGATTAATTCCGTCATTCTATAAAAACATAGTACATCTCCCTATCGCGGCGTAGGGAGATGTATCAACTTTATTTCAGGACAAGTTCTACGGGGCAATGGTCGGAGCCAAAGATTTCGTTGTGGATATCGGTGGAAACTATTCTATCCCTTAAGGTCTCGCTGACTAGGAAGTAGTCGATTCTCCAACCTACGTTCCTATCGCGGGCTGCCATTCGGTAAGACCACCAACTGTACTTAGCTTCACCGGGATGCTGCAGGCGCCAGGTATCGATAAGTCCGCTGCCAAGCAGTTCGGTCATCTTTGCGCGCTCCTCGTCGGAGAAGCCGGCGCTCATATGGTTGGTCGCCGGATTCTTGAGGTCTATCTCTTCGTGGGCCACATTCATATCTCCACAAACCACGACAGGCTTAGGAAGGCTATGAAGGTACGCTCTGAAAGCGTCTTCCCACTGCATACGGTAATCCAGCCGGCGAAGTCCGTCCTGAGAATTCGGGACGTAGACATTGACAAGATAATAATCATCGAATTCGAGAGTGACGACCCTGCCTTCGTGGTCATGGACATCTACTCCTATTCCGTAAGAAACGCTTAAAGGATGAACGCGCGTATAGATAACCGTTCCGGAATACCCTGGCTTGTCGGCATAGTTCCAGTAAGACTCGTATCCGAGAAACTCCAGGTCTATCTGACCAGCCTGGAGTTTAGTCTCCTGCAGGCACACGCAGTCTGCGTCGAGCCCCTCGAATATATCCGCGAAACCCTTCCCCGCTACCGCCCTCAGGCCATTGACATTCCAGCTTATAAATTTCATTACAGGCTCCACTCCACACCGTCTTTGGTGTCTTTTACCTTGATGCCGAGTTCGTTAAGGACGTCACGGATGTGGTCGGAGGTCGCCCAATCCTTAGCCGCCTTGGCTTTTGCCCTTTCTTCCAGGACCATGCCCATGAGGCCTTCGATGACCTTCGAGTTAGCGCCGCTGGCTTCGTCGTCGCGAAGACCGAGGACGCCGAACACGACATCGTCGAAGAGCTGGACCAGAGTCTGTTTGTCGCCCTCGCTAAGCTTGAGGCTGCCGGCCTTGGCGGAGTTGATAAGTTTCACCGCCTCGAAGAGCTGCGAGACCGTTCCGGGCGTATTCATATCGTCGCAAAGGGTGTCGTAGACGCCCTCGAACACGGCCTTGACCTCGGGCGAGGTTGCAGGGCAGCAGTCGGGTGCCACGCCGAACTCCTCCTCGCCGTACTTGTATTGCGGGGCTTTACGGCCGACCATGGCATAGAGGTCGCGGGCGGCCTGCATGAGGCGCGCGAGTCCCTTTTCGGCGGCCTGCAGGGCTTCGTTGGAGAAGTCCAGCGTTCCGCGGTAGTGGGCCTGAAGTATGAAGAAGCGTATGGTCATGGGGGCGTAAGCCTGCTCGAGCTTCGGGTGGTTTCCGGCAAACAGCTCGGGAAGCGTGATGAAGTTGCCCAGCGACTTACCCATCTTCTGGCCGTCGATCGTGATCATGTTGTTGTGGACCCAGTAGTTCACGCCCTGCTTGCCGCGCGAAGCCACATTCTGCGCGATCTCGCATTCGTGGTGCGGGAAGAGGAGGTCCATGCCGCCGCCGTGGATATCGAACACCTCGCCGAGGTACTTTTCGCCCATGACCGAGCACTCGAGGTGCCAGCCCGGGAAGCCTTCGCTCCATGGTGACGGCCAGTGCATGATATGCTCCGGCTCGGCCTTTTTCCAAAGGGCGAAATCGTAGGGGGCGCGCTTATCGCCCTGACCGTCGAGCTCTCGGGTTCCCTCGAGAGTGTCGTCGAGATTGCGGCCGCTCAGGACGCCGTATTTGTGGTCCTTATTGTATTTCTGGACATCGAAATAGACGCTGCCGTTGCTTACGTAGGCATAGCCGGCGTCCAGGATCTTCTTGACTATGAGAATCTGCTCGATGACATGGCCGCTGGCGCGGGGTTCGATCGAGGGCGGCGCAACGTTCAGAAGGCGCATCGCTTCGTGGTAACGAAGCGTGTAGGTCTGGACGACCTCCATGGGCTCGAGTTGCTCGAGCCGCGCCTTCTTCGCTATCTTGTCCTCTCCCTCATCGGCGTCGTGCTCCAAATGGCCTACGTCCGTGATATTACGGACATAACGGACCTTGTAGCCGAGGTGCTTAAGGAGCTTAGCCAGAACGTCGAAGGTCACGCCCGGGCGGGCATGGCCGAGGTGAGCCTCCCCATAAACTGTCGGGCCGCAGACATACATTCCTACGCGGCCGGGGTTGATGGGCTTGAAAACCTCTTTCTGACGGGTTAAGGTGTTGGTGAGTTTCAGTACTCTCATATCTATCTCTTTTTTCTTTTCGCGGTGTGGCGGACGTAGCAGTCGATGGTATTCTCCAGCAGCGAGCAGACGGTCATAGGACCTACTCCACCGGGAACGGGAGTGATAACCGATGCCTTGGGCGCGACGGCCTCGAAGTCGACGTCGCCGCAGAGCGTCCCGTCTTCCAGACGGTTGATGCCGACATCGACGACGCACGCGCCGTCGCGCACCATCTCGGCGCCGACAAACTTCGGCTTGCCTATCGCGGCCACGAGGATATCGGCCTCGCGGGTTATCTCCGCCATATTCTTAGTCTTTGAATGACAGATAGTTACGGTAGCATTAGCGTTGAGCAGGAGCTTCGCGATTGGTAGACCGACTATATTGCTGCGACCGATAACGACTGCGCGCTTGCCGGCCGGATCGACTCCGGCAGCTTCGAGTATACGCATTATTCCGCGAGGCGTACAGGCTACAGGATGATGCTCCTCGATCCGGGCATTATTGCGCCCGAGCCAAAGGGCTGCTACGTTGAGCGGATGGAAACCGTCGACGTCTTTATCGCGCGCTATGGCGCCTGTGATGCGGGATTCACTCAGATGCTCCGGAAGAGGCAACTGAACCAGAATGCCGTCTACAGAAGGATCGGTATTCAGCGCCTCGATATTCTCCAGAACCTCAAGTTCAGAAGTATCTTCCGGCAGAGTTATCTCTATATGCCGTATTCCGGCCTTCTCACAGGCTCTGGTTTTGTTCCTCACATAGACCTGACTCGCAGGGTCTCCCCCGACGATGATTACCGCCAGGGCCGGGACTCTTCCGAACCTTGTTTGGAAAGCGGATACCTGCTCCGCAATCCCGGAGATTATTTTATCCGACAGTTCTTTTCCACTAATCGTCATACGCTTACGAAGATAATAAAAAAAGAGGTCAGGTTGGCACCTGACCTCTGAATTATTGACTCTAACTTAATGTTAAAGTTCGTTCAGCTCGTCAACGGCTTCGTCGCCGCGGCCAACTACGATATCCTGGTAGTCCTTAAGACCGGTACCTGCCGGGATGAGGTGACCACAGATGACGTTCTCCTTCAGACCCTCGAGGTGGTCGACGCGGCCGCGGATGGCGGCTTCGCTGAGCACCTTGGTAGTCTCCTGGAAGGATGCTGCCGAGATGAAGCTGTTGGTACGCAGAGCTGCGCGGGTGATACCCTGGAGGATGAGGGTCGCGG
This sequence comes from Bacteroidales bacterium, assembly GCA_017617035.1. Classification (GTDB taxonomy): domain Bacteria; phylum Bacteroidota; class Bacteroidia; order Bacteroidales; family UBA932; genus Cryptobacteroides. Next base: position 3,917 of record JAFZWV010000024.1, on the reverse strand, counting down.
TAGCAGGCCTTGCGTCGCGCGCGGCCATTACCTTGAGTCCCTGCCTCTGGAGGGAGTCGTTCTCGCTGCGGAGCTCGCGTGCTCCAATGATCTGGCCTTCGGTGTACTTCTCCGAATCACCAGGATTCTCGATGACAAACTTGCCGTAGATGGCGTCGTTGACGTCCATGAAGTGCATCTTGTCGACGAGTTCCTCGTCAAGGAATTCGGTATCGCCGGGGCTGGTGATCTGGACCTTGCGCATCATCTGACGAACGATGATTTCGAAGTGTTTGTCGTTGATCTTCACACCCTGGAGGCGGTACACAGCCTGAACCTCGTTCACGATGTATTCCTGAGCCTTGACAGGTCCGAGGATACGGAGGATGTCGCTCGGCGAGACACCGCCGTCAGACAGCGGAGTACCAGCCTTGACATAGTCGTCTTCCTGGACAAGGATCTGCTTGGTCAGAGGAACGAGATAGCGCTTCTCGAGTCCTGTGCGGTTCTTGATGATGATCTCGCGGTTACCCCTCTTGATGGTACCCATGATAACCTGACCGTTGATTTCGGAGAGGGTTGCAGGGCTTGCCGAAGGGTTGCGGGCCTCGAAGAGTTCGGTGACTCGAGGGAGACCTCCCGTGATATCGTTCGCCTTACCGAATGCGCGAGGGATCTTGATGATCACGTCGCCGACCTTGACATCAGAGCCGTCCTCAACCATTACGTGGGCTCCCACAGGGAGGTTGTACTGCTTGAGGATGTTGCCTTCTGCGTCGACCAGGTCTACGGCAGGGTTCTTAGTCTTATCCTTGGACTCGATGATAACCTTATCATTGGATGCCGAGAACTCGTCGGCGGCGTCCTTGCGGAAGGTTACGCCTTCGATGAGGTTCTCGAAGCGGAGCTTACCGGCGGTCTCCACGATAGTGGTAGCGTTGTAGGCATCCCACTCGCAGATCCTGTCGCCCTTCTTCACCTTAGCGCCGTCCTTGAAATACAGAACCGATCCGTAGGGGACGTCGTAGTGTGAATAGGTCATTCCGGTAGTAGCGTCCACGATGCTGAGCTCGGTCATACGACCGACCACGACTGTCTCCTTCACGCCGTCTTCGTTCTCGCGCTCGATGGTACGGAGCTCCTGGAATTTCAGGACGCCGTCGTACTTGGAGTCGATAGACGAATCTGCACCGGCCGAAGAAGCGGTACCACCGACGTGGAAGGTACGGAGCGTAAGCTGGGTACCAGGCTCACCGATGGACTGCGCTGCGATAACGCCCACGACCTCTCCCTTCTCAACCATACGGCTGGTGGCGAGGTTGCGGCCGTAGCACTTCGCGCAAACGCCCTTGCGGCTTTCGCAGGTAAGAACCGAACGAATCTCAACGCTCTCGATAGGGAGCTTGTCGATGAGTTCGGCCTGGGCCTCACGGATCTCCTCGCCTGCATGGACGATAAGCTCGCCGGTCAGAGGGTTGAAGATGTCGTGGACCGAGGTGCGGCCGAGGATTCTCTCACCGAGGGACTCGACAACCGAATCCTTGTCCTTGATGGCGGTTGCCACCAGGCCACGGAGGGTACCGCAGTCTTCCTCGTTGATGATGACGTCGTGTGATACGTCTACAAGACGACGGGTCAGGTAACCTGCATCCGCAGTCTTAAGAGCGGTATCGGCAAGACCTTTACGTGCGCCGTGGGTACCGATGAAGTACTCGAGCACCGTCATACCCTCCTTAAGGTTGGAGATAATAGGGTTCTCGATAATGTCTGCACCGGAACCACCAGCCTTCTGGGGCTTGGCCATAAGGCCTCGCATACCGCAGAGCTGTTTGATCTGCTGGGTGGATCCACGAGCACCGGAGTCGAGCATCATGAACACAGGGTTGAAGCCCTGCTGGTCTGCGGAGATCTGCTTGCCCACGATTTTCGTGAGGTCGTTATCGACCGCCGACCAGAGGTCGACCACCTTGTTGTAACGCTCCTGGTTTGTAATGAAGCCCATTGCGAAGTTGCCCTTGATCTCGTCGATCTTCTTGTAGGCGTTCGCAACGAGGGTCTTCTTCTCCTCAGGGATGATAACGTCGCCGAGGTTGAAGGAGATACCTGCACGGAATGCCTGGTAGTAACCGAGGTTCTTTATATCGTCGAGGAACTGCGCTGTACGGGTCACACCGGTGTTCTTGATAACGTTGGTGATGATCGTACGGAGCTGCTTCTTTCCGATAAGCTCGTTTACGAACGGGACCTCGTCCGGAACGTACTGGTTGACCATGATACGGCCGGCGGTAGTTTCTACCATCTCGAAGCCCTTGCTGGCATCGTTCTTATCCTTCGGAAGGCGGACCTTCACGAGGGCGTGCATTTCAATCTTCTTGTTGTCGAGGGCGATGATAACATCCTCGGGTCCGTAGAAGCAGAGGCCTTCGCCGAGGGCGCCGGGGCGCACCTTGGTGATGTAATAAAGGCCGAGAACCATATCCTGCGAAGGAACCGTAATAGGGGCGCCGTTGGCAGGGTTAAGGATGTTCTGCGAACCGAGCATGAGGAGCTGGGCCTCCATCACTGCGGCGTTGCCGAGCGGGAGGTGCACTGCCATCTGGTCACCGTCGAAGTCGGCGTTGAAAGCCGTACATGCAAGCGGGTGGAGCTGGATGGCCTTGCCTTCGATCATGCGGGGCTGGAAAGCCTGGATACCGAGTCTGTGGAGGGTAGGTGCACGGTTGAGGAGCACCGGATGGCCCTTCATCACGTTTTCGAGGATGTCCCAGATGACCGGATCCTTGCGGTCCACGATCTTCTTTGCGGACTTCACAGTCTTAACGATACCGCGCTCGATGAGCTTGCGGATGATGAACGGCTTATACAGCTCGGCTGCCATGAACTTAGGCAGACCGCATTCGTGCATATTGAGCTCAGGACCTACGACGATAACCGAACGTGCTGAGTAGTCAACACGCTTACCGAGGAGGTTCTGGCGGAAGCGTCCCTGCTTACCCTTGAGCGAGTCGGAAAGACTCTTCAGGGCCCTGTTCTGCTCGCTGCGGACTGCGGCCGACTTCTTCGAGTTGTCGAAGAGGCTGTCGACTGCTTCCTGGAGCATACGCTTCTCGTTGCGGAGAATAACCTCAGGGGCCTTGATCTCGATAAGCTTCTTAAGACGGTTGTTGCGGATGATCACGCGCCTGTAAAGGTCGTTGATATCCGAGGTCGCGAAACGACCGCCGTCGAGCGGGACGAGAGGGCGAAGATCCGGCGGGGTGACGGGGATCACTTTCATGATCATCCACTCCGGACGGTTCTTACCCTTGCTCTCCTGGAACCACTTCACTACCTGGAGCCTCTTCAGGGTCTCAACCCTGCGCTGCTGCGAGGTCTCGGTGAGCATCCTCTGGCGGAGTTCCTTTGCAAGAGCCTCAACGTCGATCTTGGCGAGAAGGTCGTGAATACCTTCTGCACCCATCTTGGCGATGAACTTCTTAGGATCGCTGTCGGAGAGATTCTCGTTTCCGGGGAGGCGGTTCAGGACGTCCATGTACTCGTCTTCCGCAAGGAGTTCCATAGGCTCGAGTCCACTCTCGCCGGGGTTCACTACGATGTATTTCTCGTAGTAAATAACCGACTCAAGCTTCTTCGAAGGAAGTCCGAGAAGTGCGGAAATCTTGTTGGGAGCGCTCTTGAAGTACCAGATATGGGCTACCGGCACCGTGAGGGTGATGTGTCCCATCCTCTCACGGCGGACCTTCTTCTCAGTGACCTCAACACCGCACCTGTCGCAGACGATGCCGCGATAACGGATCCTCTTGTACTTACCGCAGTAGCACTCGTAATCCTTGGTGGGGCCGAAGATCTTCTCGCAGAAGAGGCCGTCTCTCTCGGGCTTGTAAGTCCTGTAGTTGACCGTTTCCGGCTTCAGGACCTCGCCGCAAGACCTTTCGGTG
>JAFZWV010000002.1 GCA_017617035.1 Bacteroidales bacterium | reverse complement strand
CGACCTTCACCACCACCCATCGGGTGATCGTGCGGGTTCATGACGACACCACGGTTGTGCGGGCGGCGGCCAAGCCAGCGGCTGCGACCTGCCTTACCGTACGACTCGAGGTTGTGGTCTGTGTTGGAAACGACACCAATGGTAGCGCGGCAGCTTACCAGAACCATACGGGTCTCACCCGAAGGGAGACGAAGGATGGCGTGGTTGCCCTCACGGGCTGCCAGCTGAGCGAAGGTACCGGCGGAGCGGGCCATTGCGGCGCCCTGTCCGGGACGAAGCTCGATAGCGTGTACCATGGTACCGACCGGAATCTCACTGAGAGGGAGAGTGTTGCCGATTTCGGGAGCGACACCGCTACCGGATTCGACTTTCTGTCCTACAGTAAGGCCCTGAGGAGCGATGATATACCTCTTCTCTCCGTCGGCGTACTGAACAAGAGCGATACGTGCGCTGCGGTTAGGATCGTACTCGATGGTAAGAACCTCTGCAGGCATGTTGTCTTTGTTACGAAGGAAATCGATGATGCGGTACATCTTCTTGTGTCCGCCACCGATATAACGCATGGTCATCTGACCAGTGTTGTTGCGTCCGCCAGTCCTCTTAAGAGGCTCGAGCAATGACTTCTGAGGCTTGTTGGTAGTGATCTCTTCGAAAGAGCTGATAGCCTTATTCCTCTGACCCGGGGTTACCGGTTTGAATTTTCTAATTGCCATTGTTCTTCCCTCCTAGATGTTAGCGTAAAAATCAATCTTATCCTCACCTGCAAGAGTAACGATAGCCTTCTTGAAGTGATTCATACGGCCGCGGAGAAGACCAGACTTTGTATAGCGCTGTTTTCTCTTACCGTGATAATTGACTGTATTGACGTCGGCAACCGATACGCCATAGAGGCTCTCGACTGCTTCCTTGATCTGAAGCTTGTTCGCCTTGCGGTCTACCACAAAGCCGTAACGGTTCAACTTATCGCCTTGAGCCGTCAGCTTCTCTGTAACGATTGGCTTAATAATGATTCCCATCTCTTGTCAGTTTTATTTGACCCTCGCTGCAAGGACGTCCTGAACTCCGTCGACAAGAACGACAGTATTGGCGTTCATAACGGCGTAGGTGTTGATCTCGTCAACAGTGATGACGTTTGCGTAGGGAAGGTTACGGGATGAAAGGAAAATGTTGTCCGAATTTGCGGGGAGGACGAAGAGGACCTTGCGGTCGCCGGCCTTGAGGTTCGACAGGATCTGTGCGAACTCCTTGGTCTTGGGAGCCTCCATTGCAAACGGCTCTACGATAGTGATGGCATTCTCAGCTGCTTTGTAAGAAAGGGCGGAGCAACGTGCGAGGCTCTTGACCTTCTTGTTGAGCTTGTGCCAGTAGTTGCGGGGCTTGGGTCCGTGGATGGTACCACCACCTACGAAAATACCAGCCTTGAGAGAACCGTGACGTGCACCGCCGCCGCCTTTCTGGCGACCGAGCTTCTTGGTGCTGTGGGCGTTCTCACTGCGGTCCTTGGACTTAGAGGTTCCCTGACGCTGATTTGCGAGGTACTGCACTACGTCGAGATAAATTGCGTGGTCGTTGGGGGTAATACCGAATACCCTCTCGTCAAGAGTGACCTTCTTTCCGGACTCCTGTCCGTTGATTTTGTAAACTGAAAGTTCCATACTCTTAAGCCTCCACAATTACATAAGAACCCTTAGCTCCGGGAACGGAGCCCTTAACAACGATGAGATTGTTCTCAGGGATAACCTTAAGAACTTCAAGGTTTTCAACCTTTACGCGGTCGCAACCCATGTGTCCTGCCATACGCATTCCGGGGAATACACGGCTAGGCCATGAAGATGCACCCATAGAACCGGGGTGACGGAGACGGTTGTGCTGGCCGTGTGTCTGGCCACCTACTCCGGCGAATCCGTGGCGCTTAACGACGCCCTGGAATCCTTTACCCTTCGATGTTCCGACGACGTCAACGAAAGGAACGTCCTCTGTAAAGACGTCCGCTACGGTGAGGGTGTCGCCGAGCTTAAGCTCTCCTGCGAAGTCTGCCTTGAACTCGACAAGCTTGCGCTTAGGAGTGGTTCCTGCCTTTTTGAAGTGCCCCATAAGAGGCGCGCTGGCGTGCTTTTCTGTAGTTTCGTCATAGGCAAGCTGTACAGCGGCATAACCATCTTTCTCTACTGTACGGAGCTGCGTAACAACGCACGGACCAGCCTCGATAACGGTGCATGGAATGTTCTTTCCCTCGGCACCGAAAACGGATGTCATTCCGATTTTCTTTCCAATTAATCCAGGCATTGGTTTGATTAATTAATTGTTTATAAATACATATCCCCGATTTTTTGGGGGCTGCAAAGATACGATTATTTTTTTGATTGACAAGAGGTTGGGAAGATTTTTGTAAATTTGATGCATGATCGGAAAGATTCTATTGCTTGCGGCGCTCTGCGGCGGCCCCGACTTAGCTAAATGCGATTCGGTAATCAACGCGGCGATTGCGGACGGCAACGCTCCGGGGGCTGTGCTCTGCGTGGTCCAGGGCGACTCAATAGTCTACGAAAAGGCCTACGGCAACAAGCGCGTCTACCCGAAGCCAGAGCCCATGACGGAGGGGACGGTCTTCGACCTCGCGTCGCTAAGCAAGTGCGTGAGCACCACGATAGCCGTCATGCAGCTAGTAGAACAGGGCCGCATCGAGTTGGACGCCCCGGTCGACCAATATCTTCCAGAGTTCGCGCCATGGGTCGACAGCACCGGGACCATGGCCGAGCGGATTACCGTGCGCCAGCTGATGACCCATACCTCCGGCCTCGCGCCGGTCGCCAATGTCCGCGAACTGGGCCGCCGCCATGCCGATAACAGGCCAGCCAAGTTGCGCGCGTATATATTAAAGGAGCAGGAGCGGCGCGCGAGGCCGGGGACCGAACTGATCTACAGCTGCCCGAACTTCATCACCCTCCAGTACATAGTCGAAACGCTCACGGGCGAGCGCCTGTGCGATTACGCGCAGACCCATATCTTCGACGCGCTCGGCCTGCAACACACTTGTTACTTCCCCACCGACAAGCGCATTCCCAAGGACGTGCTGGCCACCATCGCCCCCACGGAAGTCATCTGGCGCCGCACTACCGACCCCCAGCAGTTCGGCCGTCATCCCCGGTGGCGCAAGGCGCTTCTCGGCCAGGTCCATGACCCCACGGCACGCCGTTTCAACATAGGCAATTCGGGCAACGCGGGAGTCTTCTCGAACGCAGAGGACCTTGCCGTCATTTGCGCGGCCATAATGAACGGAGGCACGGTCGATGGCAGGCAGATCCTCCGGCCCGAGACGGTCGAGCTGATGTGCTCCCCGCGAGAAGGAGCGTTCGGACGCGCACTCGGCTGGGATTCCCGGAGCCCGGCGGCATGGATAGCCGAGGCCTTCGCCCCCGACCGCGTCATCTGCCACACCGGCTATACCGGCACGTCCATCGTCATGGACCTTGACCGCAAGATAGCCGTCATCCTGCTCGCGAACCGCTGCCACCCGCGCGACGAAGGCGGACTTGGGCGCACACGCGCCGCCGTGGCCCGTATTGTTGCCGAATCCCTCAATAATTACTAAATTTGGGGGCTATGCACAATTTGCTTCTCGATATAGGATTTTTGCACGTGACTCTGATCGATGTCCTCGACATCCTGATGGTCGCGGCAATCATATATTTCCTCTTCCGCTGGATCAAGGGCTCCGCGGCGCTCAATATAGCCCTGGCTATCATCGCGCTGCTCTTCCTTCGCATTCTGGTCGACGCCCTGAACATGAGGATGATGTCCTCGCTGCTCGGGACTGTAATCGATGTGGGTGCTATAGCCCTGATAGTGATTTTCCAGCCGGAAATCAGGCACTTCCTCTACAATCTCGGCCGCAGGACCTTCTCGGGTGACAGCAACTCCTGGCTCGGGAAGTTGTTCCGCAAGCAGGAAGTCACCCTCAGCGCCGACTATGCCGACGAAGTCGTCCAGGCCTGTTTCGAGATGGCCGAGTCTAAGGTTGGCGCGCTGATAGTCGTCACCTCAACCGACCCGCTGGAAGATATAGTGGCGACCGGAGACAAGGTAGATGCCCCGATCAGCAAACCCCTTATCGAGAACATCTTCTTTAAGAACGCACCGCTCCACGACGGAGCGATGATCATACGCGGCAGCCGCATCATCGCGGCCCGCTGCACCCTGCCCATCACCGACCGAACGGACATCCCCGCCAGATATGGTATGCGACATAAAGCAGCCATAGGCATCACCGAGAAGACCGACACGAAAGTGATAGTGGTGAGCGAGCAGACCGGCGACATCTCTTTCGTGGTCGACGGCAAGCTCGAGAAGATGAAGAGCAAGAACATGTTAAAACTCAAGCTGGTAGATGACGGACAGAAGACTGGAAGCGAAGCTGGGGTTTGACAAGGTTCGGGAGACCATCTCCAACCGTTGCCAGACAGAATATGCCGCCGACAGAGTCGCCGGCGAGGAGTTCTGTGCAGACCCCGCCGAAATCAGCCGCCGTCTTCAGCTTACAGACGAAATGAGGCTCGTCCTCATGTTCGAGGACAGCTTCCCCACCACCGGTTTCATAGACGCTCTTCCTTTCCTGGAGCCCCTGCTTAAAGAGGGCTTCAGTATGGACAAGCATTCGCTTGCCAAGCTTGGCTCCCTTCTCGAACTGTCGCGCAAGACAACACAGTTCTTCGTTACCATCAAAGACGGCGTTTATCCTTCGCTGAAACGGCTTACTTCGAAGATGGTGTCGTTCCCCGAAGTGCGCCGCCGCATCGAGAGCATACTCGACAAGTACGGCGAAATCAAAGACTCCGCCTCAGAAGAGCTGCTGCGCATACGCCAGGAGCTGCGCACCAAAGAGGCCACTATTTCCAAGAAGGCCACGGCCATCCTCAACAGCGCTAAGGAAGAGGGTATAGTCGACGGCGACGCATCGGTGTCTGTGCGCGACGGCAAGTTCCTGATCCCCGTCAGCACCTCCGCCAAACGCAAGATACGCGGCTTCGTCTACGACCTGTCAGCCTCCGGCAAGACCACTTTCGTGGAGCCGGCAGAGATCATCGAGCTTGAAAACGAGATAAGCGAGCTGCGCTTCGAAGAGGCGCGTGAGATTTCCCATATACTCTGGGCCTTCAGTGAGTTCGTAAGGCCCTATGTGCCGGATCTTATCGAGACAGCCAAGACCCTGGGCGAGATTGACTTCCTCATCGCGAAGGCGCAGACGGCGCTGGACTATGTGGCCGGCGTGCCTGTAGTCTCGACAGACGGTTCGCTGAGCCTGCGCAAGGCCCGCCACCCTCTGCTCGAAAAGTCGCTCAAGAAGGAAGGCCGCCAGATATGCCCGTTGACCGTGAACCTTACGCCGTCTAAGCGCTTGCTGATTATATCCGGACCCAACGCGGGCGGCAAGTCGGTCTGCCTCAAGACCACGGGCCTGCTTCAGTACATGTTCCAATGGGGCATGCTCGTCCCCACCTCCGAGAGCTCCGAGCTGCCGGTATTCGACCGCATTCTGGTCTCCATAGGCGACGACCAGTCGCTGGAAAACGATCTCAGCACCTACAGCTCGTTCCTGGCCGACATGAAAGCCATGCTCGCGGCGGCCGACGAGCGGACGCTGATTCTGATAGACGAGTTCGGCTCCGGCACGGAACCGGCGGCGGGAGGGGCGATCGCGGAAGCGATACTCGCCGAGTTCGACCGCCGCGGCGTGTATGGGGTCATCACTACCCACTACACTAACATCAAGCTCTACGCAGCCGGCGCCGAGACCCATGCCGTCAACGGAGCCATGCTCTACGACACGGCTAAAATCGCCCCTCTGTTCGAGCTGAAAATCGGCCTGCCGGGCAACTCCTTCGCCTTCGAACTTGCCCGTAAGATGCAGCTCCCTGAGACCATAGTCAAGGACGCCGAGACCCGCGCCGGCGAGGAGTTCGTGGGAATAGAACGCAACCTGCGTAAGATAGCGCGCAACCGCCGCAAGCTCGACGAGAAGATAAGCAAGGTCAAGAAGACCGAAGGCGATCTCGAAGAACTCTCGGAGCAGTATGAGCGCGAACTCGAAGACATACGCAGCCGTAAGAAAGAAATACTTGACCAGGCCAGACTCGAGGCCGAAGAGATAATACGCAGCGCCGGCCGCCAGGTCGAAAAGACCATCAAGGACATAAAGGAAAGCCAGGCCGACAAGGAGAAGACCAAGGAAGCCAGGGCCGAACTACAGGGTTTCGTGGCGGCTCTGGGTGAGAGAAAGAGCAAGGAGCAGAAGGAGCACGACGAATATATAGAGCGCAAAAAGGCGCTGCTCGACAAGAGAAAGAAGCCCGCGAAGGACACCGAAGCCAGCCGTGAGGAAGCCTTCCGCACGGCGCCTCTGAAGATAGGCGAAAAGGTACGCGTGAAATCCAACGGCATGGTCGGCGAGGTAGTCGGTGTGAGCGGCAAGAAAGTGACCGTGGTCATAGGCAACATCACCTCTAAGCTCGACGCCGAGCGCGTGGAGCGCATCTCCTCCAACGAATACAAGGAAGCGGCCAAGAAAACCTATACCCCAGTCTACGAAAAGCGCGACCCGGCTATTACTGCCCGCAAGCTCAGCTTCTCTCCGGAACTGGACATCAGGGGCGAGAGGCTGCAGGCTGCCCTTGACATAGTCGTCCGCTACATCGACGATGCCCAGATGCTGGGAATCGGCTCGGTGCGCATTATCCACGGCAAGGGAACAGGCGCGCTCCACGACGAGATACAAAAGTACTTAAAGACCGTACCGGGAGTCAGCTCAGTGGCTGATGAGGACATACGCCACGGCGGCTCTGGTGTGACGGTAGTAACCTTCGAATAACTATGAAAGACAACAGAAAAACAACAGGAAAAAGAGGCGAGCAGGAAGCCTGCCGCTATCTTGAAAGTCTCGGCCACACAATAGTCGAGCGCAATTGGAGACACTCCCACAAAGAGGTCGACATTATTTCGGTGAGCGGGGGTAATATCCTCCACATAGTTGAGGTCAAATCCAAGACCGAACCGGTGGTGGCGGAGCCCGAGCTCAGCGTAGACAGAAAGAAAATGCAGAATCTGGCGGCGGCCGCCCGCGGCTACCTCCACTCTGCCGAAAGAATATATTTACCAAAAGAACTGGAGGTGGTATTCGATGTCGTCTCGGTCGTGTTTTCCGACCGGGGTGCCCGAATAGAGTATTTCCCCCAAGCCTATATACCCACATATGCCTAACAAACACTACTATTGCGCAATTCTCGCCGGTGGTCTTGGAACCCGTTTCTGGCCCATCAGCCGCAAGGCCCTGCCGAAACAGTTCCTTATGTTCTCCAAGACCGGCAAGACCTTCCTTCAGCAGGCTTACGAAAGGGCTGCCCGCGTTATCCCCGAAGAGAATATAATAGTCGTCACCCTCAAGGAGTATAAGCCCATAGTCAAGGAGCAGATTCCCGGCATTGCCGACGAGAATATCCTTCTGGAGCTCTACAACCGTAATACTGCGCCGAGTATCACCTATGCCGCTAAAGAGATCCTGAAACGGGATCCCGAAGCAGTCATGGTTGCCACCCCTGCCGACCACATCATCGAAGATGTCGACGAGTTCGCAAAGACTTTGGGTTGTGCGCTCGATTATGCTTCAACCCACGACGAGCTGGTTACCCTGGGTATAGTCCCCACCCGCCCGGATGCCAACTTCGGTTATATCCAGGTCAGCGGAGGCAGGCAGGCCATCCAGACTTGTGTGCCTGTATCCGTAAAGACCTTCACCGAGAAACCGACCAAGGAAATTGCCGAGCTCTTCATCAAGAGCGGTGAATTCCTCTGGAACTCCGGTATCTTTGTATGGAAGGCATCCGTAATTCTAAGCGAACTGGAGCATTACGCGCCGGGAATCATATCGCTGTGGAAAGAAAGCACCGACATTGACAGGATTTACACGGACTGCCAGCGCATCTCCATCGACTACGCAGTTATGGAAAAAACCGATCGCGCAACGGTGTTCCCCGCCCGCTTTAAATGGGCTGACATGGGTACCTGGGAGTCGCTCTACGACAATCTGGGCAACCCTGACCGCACAGGTAATGTTACCAACATAAGGGGCAAGCACTTGTTCAAGGAAGATGAGGAGAATATCATCTTCAGCCAGAAAAAGAATAAACTAATCGCAATACGGGGTCTGGAAAACATGATAGTCGTCGACACCGAAGACGTCCTTATGATATGTCCCCGCAACGACAGGAAAGTAAAGGAATTCTTGTCGGAGCTTGCGATGCCTGAATACGAAGAATTCAGATAGAGATATGGAGGTACTGAAATTCGGCGGAACATCGGTTGCGAACGCGACTGCGATATCGAGGGTGCTCGACATAGTAGATGCAGCGCGCTCGCGGGGGAAGGTGGCCCTGGTGTGTTCGGCAATCAGCGGTTGTACCGACGAGCTGATTGCCCTTTCGGCCATGGAGCCGGAAGAGCGCGAGCGCGCGGGCAAAGCCATACTTGACAGGCACAACGCCATTGTAAACCGCCTGTTTACAGGAAAGGAGCGCAAGGATGTCGTACAGACGGTGCTCGACACATTCAAGGACTTGATGGAGGCCGATCCCGAGGACTATCAGACCTTCGGAGAACTGTTCTCCACCCGCATTATAGCGGCTAAACTTCGCTGCGACGGAGTCAACGCGTTGTGGCTCGATTCGCGCGATCTGATTCGCATCAGCGGCGAGTCCGTGGATAAACCAGTAACGTACAAGCGTATCGCGAAGGCCGTTTCCGACCATCCGGAGGTTGAGGTGTTCGTGGTGCCCGGGTTCATAGGCTCGGATGCCACAGGCCATGTCCGCACCCTGGGGCGCGGCGGGTCCGACCAGACTGCGTCGCTGTTCGCCGCGGCGCTCGGTGCGGACGACCTGCAGATATGGACAGACGTGCCCGGTATCATGACAACCAACCCCAAGGACGTCCGTTCTGCCCGAACTATCCCGCAGATCAGCTACGACGCCGCCTTCACCCTGGCGGCATGCGGCGCGAAGGTGCTCTATGCGCCTGCCGTGGAGCCGGCTAGAGAGGCGGGAATCAACATCCGCATACTGGACACCTTCCATCCGGATCTGCCCGGGACCGTCGTGGGACCGTTCCCGCGCCGGGAGCGCGGCAGCTGGGTGGGCATCGCGTGCAAGAAAGACGGGGCTGATTCGAAGCTCTGTCTGGTGGCCGACGGTCCGCTGGATTCGTCCGTACCGGGCGAGCTTCGCGCCAGACTCGAACGGGCGAACATCGTCACTCGCAGCATCATGTTCGGCAGCGAGGACCACATCCTGATTTCGCTTGACCATGGCGACGAGCTCGAGGCCCTGCGCACCTGCCACTACATCTGCTTCGAGACCGACGACGCCGTGGACGTGTTCCTGGCCGGCGAGGGTAAGGTAGGCCGCGCTCTGCTTGATATCATAGGCAAGACCGACAACCGCATCAACGTCCGGTTGGTCGCGCGCCACGAATGCGAAGACGAGGCATTCTTCCGGGAGATGTTCGCGACCGCGTCCGGCAAGGCCGTATTCGTGGACTGTACCGACAGCGAGACCATCTACAAGTGGTACGTGCCCGTGCTGGAGGCCGGAATCAACGTCGTGTCGTCGAACCGCCGCGCGCTGAGCGTCCCGTACGCGGAGTTTGCGCTGATGAAGCGCACTGCGCGCAGAATGCGCAGGTTCCTCCGCTACGAGACTACCGTCGGCGCGGCACTCCCTATACTCGATTCTATTAATATGAGCACGAACAGCGCCGACGAGATACTATCGATTGAGGCGGTCGTGAGCTGCACGCTGAACTACATACTTACGAGCGGGCTACCATTCGAGGAGGCGCTGCGCAAGGCTCAGGAAATCGGCCTCACGGAAAAGGACCCCAGCATGGACCTTGGCGGCAAGGACGCAGTGCGCAAGCTGCTCATTCTTGCTCGCGAAGCCGGCATCCCGCTGGAAGAATCCGACGTCGCGATCGAACCGGTTGACGGTTCTGCAGTGCAGACCGGGCAGAGGTTTGTGGCTTCGATTGAGAAGGATACTTCCGCTCCGAAGGGTTATAGGGCGGCCATTCGACTTAAGACTGTTGGACCCGACGATCCGGCGTGGAACGTTCGCGGAACCGACAACATGATAAGCATACGCAGCGCATTCCATCCGTCACCGCTGATCATTCAAGGTGCCGGCGAGGGTGCTAAGATGGCGGCTTCGAGCGTGTTAAATGATATACTGAGATGAGTTTGAGTAAAGAAATACTTGACCTTTTCGAGGAGGTTCTCCGAGTGGATTCCACCTCGGGTCGCGAGCGGGCGATGGCAGAGCTATTGCTTGAGCGCCTGGAGGCTCCTTCGAAGGAGTCGTTCGAGGTCGGCGACGGGACTTTGAACCTACTGTTTAAGTGGGGCGATAAGCCCAAGGTGGTGCTCTGTTCGCATATGGACACTGTCCCGCCGTATATTCCTCCGAAGTTTGCGCGCGACTCTGTCGCGGGCCGCGGCGCGTGCGATGCCAAGGGGCAGTGGATCTCGATGTATGCGGCCTGCAAGGAGCTGGAGCGCCGCGGCCAGGACGGCTTCGCGCTGCTGCTCGTCAGCGGTGAGGAGGTAGGTTCTGTGGGCGCGAAGGCGTTCTCGGGAAAATTGAAGGCACCGCTGCTGGTTATTGGCGAGCCCACTGACAACATCCCCGTGTCGGCTGCAAAGGGCACCAAGTCCTATGATTTAAGATTCGTCGGCGAGCCATTCCACAGCGGCTATCCCGAAAATGGTCGCAGCGCCGTAGAGATGTTCATGGATTTCATGATCGGTCTGGAGATAGAGGCGGACTTCCCTGTCGACAAGGTTCTTGGAGAAACGACCTGGAATGTTGGTAAGCTTCATAGCGACAACCCGAAGAATATACTCTGCCCGGAACTTACCTGTCAGCTATATTTCCGCACTACTTTCGCGAGTGATGCGCTGGTTCAGAAGTGGATGGAAAGGCGCAGACCAGGTGTAGAGGTCAAGGCTCTCGGCGGCGATGCTCCGTGTGAATACTATGTACCCGAAGGCTTCAAGGGTAAGCCGGTTGCCTTCGGCAGCGACGCCCCTCACCTCGCCGGTTTCGAGCGTAAAACCATCTGCGGACCGGGCTCCATCTTTGTCGCCCATCGCGATGACGAATTTATCAAGTTCGACGATATAGAAAAAGCAATTGACAATTACATTAAAATGTATGAAAGTATAAGATGACAACCTGACCCCCGAGTCGCCTATCGCTCTGGCGACGCTGCGCGTCTGGGAGCGACCCTAGTCCGGGCAAAGGGCGCCTTGGGGGGCAGGTTGACATCTTCCATCATGATTATGAGAATAGTTATAAGTGGATACGGCAAGATGGGCCACATGGTCGAAGGTGTGCTGCTCAGGCGCGGAATCAACATCGCGTGTGCGACGGAAGACGTGTGCGGCCTCGATCCGAAACTGGCTAAGGAGTGCGTGTGTATAGATTTCACCACTCCTGAGTCTTTCAAGGCTAACTACAAGTTTCTGGCATCGGCATTCAAGGCTGTAGTCATAGGGACTACCGGATGGGAGGATATCAAAGCCGATGTGATCGCAGAATTCGAAAAGAACGGCACCCCCATGATTTACTCTGCCAACTTCTCTATTGGAGTTAATGCGGTTTTTGCAGCTGTTGAGAAAGTCAGTGAAGTGCTTCGCGGTCACGGTTATGTTCCTCATATCGAAGAAACTCACCACATCCACAAACTGGATGCTCCTAGCGGAACAGCCAAGGCTCTCGCCTCTATAGTGGAAGACGGACTCGGAATCAGGCCCGACATTACTTCCATTCGCGAAGGCGAGGTGCCGGGAACACATATCGTGAAGTTCAAATCTGAGGTCGACAAGATCAAAATCAGCCACGAAGCGTTCTCGCGCGAAGGCTTTGCCGAAGGAGCCGTGATTGCGGCTTTAATGACGGAAAAAGTGACGGGAGTCCACGAGTTTAAAGAAATTCTTTTAGGATGAAAAAGATACTTTTCAGCGGTGCGGGACCGGCTTTGGTCACACCCTTCAAGAGTGACGGAAGTGTAGACTACGACGCATACGTACGTCTGGTAAAACGTCAGGTCGACGGCGGAGCCGATTTCCTCGTTGCTTTAGCCACATCGGCCGAAGCGCCCGTGCTGAGCGCGGAGGAGAAGCTCAAGCTTCTTGGCCTCACGCGCGAAAACGCGAGCGGCTTGCCGATTATCGTCGGTGCGGGATCAAATTCCATCCCTGGGACTATTTCCAACATGGAACTGTTGAAGGATGCCGATGCCTGGCTGATTGTAGTTCCCTTCTACAACAAGCCCACCCAGGAAGGTATGTTCCTTTACTATAAGGCAATATGTGAAGCCACCGACAAGCCCGTCATCATCTACAACGTGCCGGGCAGGACGGGCGCGAACATGCTGCCGGAAACAGCCCTTCGTCTCGCGCGCGAGGTGCCCGGCATAGCAGGGACTAAGGAAGCATCCGGAAAGTTCGATCAGATCAAAGCTATCATTGACGGCGCGCCGAAGGGTTTTGCCGTCCTGAGCGGCGACGACGACATGACCTACGATATTATCGCGGCCGGCGGCCATGGCGTTGTGTCCGTGGCGCAGAATGTCCTCCCGAAGCCCGTGACCGAAATGGTCCACATGGCTCTCGAAGGACGCCTTGCCGAAGCAAAGCATATGAACGAGCGTCTTCAGGCTCTCTTCAAAGGCTGCTTCGTGGAATCCAACCCTATCCCGGCGAAGGCGGCACTCGCACAACTCGGGCTTTGCACCAAGACTATGCGTCTGCCACTTACAGCAGCAACCGCCAAGACCGAAGAAACCATCTCTGAAATCCTCAACCAATGGAAATAACATTAGAAAAGTTCTTGCAGACTCTCGACCAGCTCGAAAAGGGCGAGGTCAGGGTCGCCGAAAAGATCGACGGCAAGTGGATCGTCAATAAGTGGGTCAAAGAGGTTATCCTCGCCGGCTTTAAACTCGGCGCGGTGACCGATATGAGCCAGGGTCAGTTCAGTTTCTTCGACAAGGAGACCTTCCCTGTGCGTAAGTTTACTGCGGCCGACGGCGTGCGCATCGTGCCGGGCGGCAGCAGCATCCGGCGCGGAGCGTATCTCGCGCCTGGCGCTATAGTGATGCCGCCGGCCTACATCAACGCCGGCGCTTACGTGGGAGAAGGAACCATGGTTGACTCCCACGTCACGATAGGCAGCTGCGCCCAGGTCGGCCGCCATATCCACATTTCGGCCTCAACCCAGATAGGCGGAGTGCTTGAACCCGCCGGCGCTATGCCGACCATCATTGAAGACAATGCTTTCATTGGAGGCAACTGTGGTATTTACGAAGGAACTATCGTGCAGGAAAATGCAGTGATAGGATCCGGCGTAATTATCACATCGGCTACTCCGCTTTTCGACAGCACTACCGGTGAATTCGTCCCTCGCAATGAAGACGGCCGCGTAGTCGTACCGCGCGGAGCGGTAGTCGTGAGCGGATCCCGTCCCATGAAGAAGAGCCCCGGCGCCGAACTTGGCGTATCGCTCTACTGCCCGGTTATCGTGAAATACCGTGACGAAAAAACCGACGGATCGGTTCGTCTCGAGGACGTTTTGAGATAAAATATGGACTATAAAAAATATTTTTCGGCCGACACGGGATCGTTTATGCGTTCCCCGGTTAGGGAAATCTTCCGTAAGGTAGATCTCTCGCAGATCTATTCCTTTGCGGGCGGTTACCCCTCGGCCGAGACTTTTCCTCTAGAAACCATCGAGAGGCTTTCTGCCGAGGTGCTGCGCAAGTACGGCTCGAAGGCGCTTCAATATGGTGCGACCCAGGGCGTAACCGAGCTGCGCGAAGCGATTTCGAAGCGCTATGACGTACCGGTCGGAAACATTCAGATTACAACCTCCTCTCAGCAGGGCATCGATGTATGTACGCGAGTACTTGTAGATCCGGGTGATGTGATTCTGACCACCAACCCGACCTATCTGGGGGCACTCCAGTCGTTCAAGAGCTACCGCGCGGAGGTTGTGGGGGTCGATATGGCGCAGTCGTTCGAGGCAGCAAAGGCCCGTGAGCGGCAGCTCGCCGACCTTTTGGCCGAAGGCCGTAAGATTAAGTTCTTCTACGCCATCCCGGACTTCCAGAACCCGAGCGGGCAGACCATGACGCTCGCCCAGCGCTCGGAGCTCGCAGCCCTCGCGCGCAAGTACGACTTCCTTATCGTGGAGGACAGCCCTTACCGCGAACTTCGCTACGAAGGCGAGCCGGTCGCGACCATCTACTCGCTCGCGCCTGAACGGACGCTGCATCTGGGCAGTTTCTCGAAGATCATGGCGCCGGGCTTCCGTCTCGGTTGGGTTATAGGCGCACCCGAGCTGCTCGACCAGATCTACGTCTGCAAACAGGCGCTCGACCTGTGCCCGCCGATTATGGACCAGTATATGGCGGCGGAGTTTATGGCGGGCGGCGAGCTCGATAAGAATCTCGCCCACACGATTGAACTATATCGCTCGAAGCGCGACTATCTGCTGGGGCTGCTCGAAAAATATATGCCCGCCGGTGTCAGCTGGACCCATCCGGAAGGGGGTTTGTTCCTTTTCGTGACGCTGCCAGACGATATCGATACCGTGGCGCTTTATGAGCGCGCCCTAGCGGCCGGAGTGGCTTATGTCGCGGGCTCGTTCTTCTATGTCGACGGATCACACCGAAATACCATGAGGCTCAATTTCTCCTTCCTCGACAAGGAGCGCATGGAGCCCGGAATTAAATTACTTGCTTCGTTACTATGACCTTTTATCTCTATTCAGGAGCCGGGAACAAGTTCGTAGTTCTCGACGGACGCGAAATAATCAGCGAAATGGAAAACGCCGCCAAATGCGACGAAGAATGCACCTGCGGCTGCAAAGACGGCGAGCCTTGCACCTGCGAGAAATCCGAATGCGAGTGCGGCTGCCAGGACGGTGAGCCCTGCACCTGCGAGAAATCCGAATGCGAGTGCGGCTGCCAGGACGGTGAGCCCTGCACCTGCGAGAAATCCGAATGCGAGTGCGGCTGCCAGGACGGCGAGCCCTGCAAGTGCCACCACGAAGAAGAGGAGCACCACTGCTGCCACGGGGGCGGTGGTGGTTGCTGCCACAGCGGCCCTTCGCCATGGGAGTCGTACGTTATGGAACTGTGCGACCACTTCAAGACAGACGGCATGATGATGCTTCTGCCTTCAGAGCGCTGCGATTTCGAGATGGCGTTCTTTAACCCCGACGGGACGGGAGGTATGATGTGCGGTAACGGCGGACGCTGTATCGTGGCTTTTGCAGATTATCTTGGCATCAAGCCGGCTGACGGCAAGGTCTACCATTTCGAAGCCGGCGACGGAGCCCATACCGGAGAGATTCTCGGCGACGACGGCGAGGTGAAGACCATTCGCCTCCGCATGACCGACGTTCATATCTTCTGCCCGGTTCTCGACGGTTGGTTCGTCGATACCGGCACCCGCCATTTCGTAAAGTTCGTCCCCGAAGTCGAGGGACTGAATATGGACGAGGAAGGCAAGCGCTATCGCTGGGATCCGGTCTTCGCCCCTGTCGGCGCGAACGCCAACTTCGTGAAGTCCGAGCCCGAACGCCTTGTCGTCCGCACTTTCGAGAAGGGCGTTGAGGGCGAAACCCTCGCCTGCGGCACAGGAATCACAGCGTCGGCTATAGCTTCGTGGCTTGGTTCCGCGGGTGCAGAAGGACTCCCCCACGCCTGGCGTGAAGAGGGCGGCCGTATCATCGTCCCGGTTCGCGCTAGACAGGACGACCTGCAGGTAGAGTTCAAGCCCGTCTACGCCGGCGACACCATCGTCGGTTTCACCGACGTCTACCTCACCGGCCCGGCTAAATTGTACGCTAAAGAATAAAAAGTCAGTACATCTCCCTATCGTGGCGTAGGGAGATGTGCCAACTTTTATTGCCAAAATATTGCTAAATTTGACGCCTACAGAAAGCAAACACAATATAATATATGTACAGGAGCAAAACTTGCGGCGAACTGAGGCTCGCCGACAAAGGTAAAACAGTTACCCTCGCGGGATGGGTTCAGAAATCCCGCAAACTCGGAGGCATGACCTTCATCGACCTTCGCGACCGCTATGGAATAACTCAGCTCGTAATCGACGGTGCAGCCGACCCGCAGCTCGTAGAGATTGCCGAATCGCTCGGCCGTGAGTTTGTAATTCAGGCTACCGGCGAGGTGCTTGAACGCCAGAGCAAAAACCCGAAGATTCCAACTGGTGAAATCGAGATTAAAGTTCAGAAAATCAATATCTTAAACAAGTCTGTCACCCCTCCTTTCACTATCGAGGAGAACAGCGACGGCGGAGAGGATCTGCGCGCTAAATACCGCTACCTCGACCTCCGCAGGCCGCCGCTCCAGCGCGCACTGGCTCTCCGCCATCGCCTAGCGCAGGAGATCAGGACTTACCTCGACGGCGAGGGATTCATGGAGATTGAGACCCCTTATCTCATCAAGTCGACCCCTGAAGGCGCCCGTGACTTCGTGGTTCCTTCCCGTATGAATCCCGGCCAGTTCTACGCCCTGCCTCAGAGCCCTCAGACCTTCAAGCAGTTGCTGATGGTCGCCGGTTATGACCGCTACTTCCAGATCGTCCGTTGCTTCCGCGACGAAGACCTCCGCGCAGACCGTCAGCCCGAGTTTACGCAGATCGACTGCGAGATGGCTTTCGTGGAGCAGGAAGACGTTCTGAAGACCTTCGAGGGTATGATGCGCGCTATGTTCAAGAACGCAGTGGGCGTCGATATCCCTAACCCTCTGCCGCGAATGAGCTGGTATGATGCGATGGATAACTATGGTTCTGACAAGCCGGACATCCGCTTCGGCATGAAGATCCATGAAATCACAAAACAGGTCCAAGGCGTGGGCTTCTCCGTCTTCGACAGCGCCGAATATGTAGGCGCCATCAACGCTGAGGGCTGCGCGGAGTACACCCGCAAGCAGCTCGACGAGCTCACCGAATGGGTCAAACGCCCTCAGGTCGGAGCGAAGGGCCTTGTCTACATCAAGCTCAATCCCGATGGAAGCATCAAGTCCAGCGTCGACAAGTTCTATACTCCCGAGCAACTCAAGGCAATCGCCGACGCACTCGAAGCCAAGACGGGTGATCTCATCCTCGTCCTCTGCGGCCCCAAGCGCAAGACCCAGACTCAGCTCGGCGTGCTCCGTATCGAGATGGGCAACCGTCTCGGCCTTCGCGACCCTCATGTCTTCGCTCCGCTATGGATCGTGGACTTCCCTCTGCTCGAATGGAGCGAGGAAGACGGCCGCTTCTACGCCATGCACCACCCGTTCACCGCTCCTAAACCGGAGCACGAAAAGTGGTTCTACTCCGACAAGAAGGAGGATCTGGAGCGCGTCTGCGCCAATGCCTACGACTTCGTCCTCAACGGCTCGGAGCTCGGCGGAGGTTCCATCCGTATCCACAACGCCGACATGCAGAAGCGTATGTTCGAAGTTCTCGGCATCGGACCTGAAGAGGCTGAATACAAGTTCGGCTTCATCATCCACGCCTTCCAGTACGGCGCTCCGCCCCATGGAGGACTGGCGTTCGGCTTCGACCGTGTCTGCGCCCTGTTCGGAGGCCAGGAAACCATACGCGACTACATCGCCTTCCCGAAGAACAACCAGGGCCGCGACGTGATGATTGACTCCCCGAGCAAGATAGACCAGGTCCAGATGGACGAACTCTTCCTCGCAAGCACCGTAAAAGAATAGGCCCCTATGATAAGAAGGTCCGAAAACTACGATCTCAGCGCGCAGAACACTTTCCGCATGAAGGTGTCCTGCGCCTGTTATATCGAGTACGATACCATCGAAGACCTCAAATCCATAGATTTCGACTCCCTGCCTCAACCCATCCTGAATATGGGCGAAGGCTCGAACCTGCTTTTCACCAAGGACTTCCCGGGAACTATTCTTCGCTCCTGCATCAATTACGTCAAGTACTTCGATGCAGGTGCCGATGAAGTGCCGCTCGCCGTGGGCTCTGGCGTGAAGTGGGACGACCTGGTCGCAAAGACCTGCGCCGACGGCCTGTGGGGCATGGAGAATCTCTCCCTCATTCCTGGAACGGTCGGCGCGGCAGCAGTCCAGAACATAGGCGCATACGGTGCCGAAGCGAAGGACGTGATCGCAGGCGTAACCTGCTTCGACCTCCAAACCCGCGACAAGACGGCCTTTAAGGTGGGCGAACTCCGTTACGGCTACCGCGATTCGCTGTTCAAAGACCCCGAATTTAAGGGACGCTACATCATTACGGGCGTTCTGTTCAGGCTTTCACGCGAGCCTAAGCCGCGCATCGAATATGGTGCCCTGAAGAAGATATTCGAAGGGCGCGAGCCAAAAAGCCCGACCGAGGTGCGCGAGGAGATTATACGCATACGCCGCGAGAAACTCCCGGATCCCGAAGAGATCGGCAGCGCCGGCAGTTTCTTCAAGAATCCGGTCGTCAGCGCGGCGCAGTTCGCGCAGATTGCGGCTGGCTATGAGACCGTGCCTCACTACCTGCTCGAAGGCGGGTTCGTGAAGGTCCCGGCCGCATGGATGATCGAGCAGTGCGGGTTCAAGGGCGTCCGCAGA
This sequence comes from Bacteroidales bacterium, assembly GCA_017617035.1. Lineage (GTDB taxonomy): Bacteria > Bacteroidota > Bacteroidia > Bacteroidales > UBA932 > Cryptobacteroides. Next base: position 6,264 of record JAFZWV010000002.1, on the reverse strand, counting down.
GGTGGCGCGGCCGTCTACGAAAAGCAGCCGCTCGTGATAGTCAATGCCAGCGGGCAGGCCGCTCCCGAAGAGATACTTGCGCTCGAGCAGGAAGTCATCGACGCCGTGCGCGCGAAATTCGGAGTCGAGCTCCATCCAGAAGTAGAACACATCTAACCACTATGAGTTCATTTATAATCGAAGGAGGCCGCAAGCTTAGCGGCTCAATAACCCCCCAGGGCGCGAAAAACGAAGCGCTCGAAGTGCTCAGCGCGGTCTTGCTGACGGCCGAGCCCGTGAGGATTTCCAACGTCCCGGAGATACTCGACACGCTCAACCTCATCGACCTGCTTAAGTGCATGGGCGTTGAGGTGACCCGCCATGCCAAAGGCGACTACACCTTCAAGGCCGCCGACATCAACCTCGAGTACATCCGCAGCCAGGAGTTCGTGCTGAAATGCGCGGCGCTGCGCGGCTCCGTGATGATTTCGGGACCGCTGCTCGCCCGCTATGGCGAGGCCTACTTCCCCAAGCCCGGCGGAGACAAGATCGGCCGCCGCAGGATCGATACCCACATCGAAGGCTTTGTGAAGCTCGGCGCGTCCTACGTCTATGACTCTGCCGTGAAAGCGTATCACCTCACGGCGCCAAAGGGCCTGAGCGGCAGCTACATGCTCCTCGACGAGGCGTCCGTGACCGGTACAGCCAACATCGTGATGGCAGCAACCCTCGCGCGCGGCACGACCACCATCTACAACGCCGCCTGCGAACCTTACGTCCAGCAGCTAAGCAAGATGCTCGTGGCCATGGGCGCACATATCGAAGGAATAGGCTCGAACCTGATCACGGTCAAGGGAGTCGAGAAACTCGGCGGCGCTTCCCATGTGATACTGCCCGACATGATCGAAGTCGGTTCTTTCATCGGCCTGGCCGCGATTACCCGCAGCTCCCTTACGATCAAGAACGTCCATTACGACGAGCTCGGCATCATTCCGGAGAGCTTCCGCCGCCTGGGCGTCAAGCTCGAGCAGAGGGGCGACGACATCTACATCCCCGCGCAGGAGTCCTACGTCATCGACTCGTTCATCGACGGGTCCATTATGACCATAGCCGATGCGCCATGGCCGGGCCTCACCCCTGACCTTCTGTCTGTCATGCTTGTCGTGGCAACGCAGTGCAAGGGCTCGGTCCTGATCCACCAGAAGATGTTCGAGAGCCGCCTGTTCTTCGTCGATAAGCTGATCGACATGGGCGCGCAGATCATTCTCTGCGATCCGCACCGCGCGGTGGTGATTGGCCATGACCATAACTTCAGCCTCCGCGCCGGCCGCATGACTTCGCCGGATATCCGTGCCGGTATCGCCCTGCTCCTCGCCGCCATGTCGGCCAAGGGAACATCCGAGATCAACAACATCGAGCAGATCGACCGTGGTTATGAGGCTATCGACGAGCGTCTCAACGCGCTTGGAGCTAATATAAAACGTAAGTAAATGGTTACGCTGGAAGTGTTTGCAGTCATCCTGGCTGTGCTGGGCATCATCGGCAGTATAGTGCCCGGACTTCCGGGGCCGCCGCTCAGTTGGGTGGGACTGTTTCTGTTGTATCTGGCTAAAGTGACGGATCCAATATCGACAACTACCCTGATAGTCTTTTTGGTCCTGGCGACTGTCATTACCGTGCTGGACTACATACTTCCAGCAACCCTCACCCGCACTATGGGAGGCCACAAAGCCGCTTCCATCGGCGCCATCGTCGGCCTTTTCGCCGGTATGTTCCTCACCCCGATCGGAATGATCATGGGCAGCATCCTCGGCGCATTCATCGCCGAACTCGTAGTCGAGAACCGCGGCATCTGGGAGTCGTTCAAGGCCTCTATCGGAGCGTTTTTAGGCTTTATCGTAACAACGGGAATGAAACTCATCCTCTGCGGATGGATATTCCTTATCATTATTAAGCATATCATATGAAAAATCCCCTCGCTATTCCTTGGAAGGTCGTTCTGTTGGCCTTTGTGGTAGTTGCTATTATCACTGGCGTTGAATTGTATTTGCGCCCGGCCAAGGTTTGGCCTGAGTTGAATTATACCGAAACCATAGACGGTTCGGTAGGCAAGTTGGTCGGCGACGTCCAGCGGCCCATGGTGCAGGCCCGCAAGGTGCCTGTTGTGATCATCTGCCATGGCCTTACAGGCTGGCGCTCCGAAAACCACAACATGGCCGTCAACGACTCGCTACTAGCGCACGGATATGCCACCGTCAGGTTCGATTTCAACGGCCATGGCGAGAGCTCCGGGCCTTTCAGCGGGATGACGATAGATAATGAGATCGAGGATCTGCACCGCATCTATGACTATGTCGCGAGCCTGAAGTGGGTCGATAAGAGGCGTATCGCGGTGGCCGGGCACTCGCAGGGCGGCTTTGTCGCCGGAGTGTTCGCGGGCGATATGGGGCGCCGCAAGGTAAAGTGCGCCGTCCTGCTGGCCCCGGCCGCCTGCATCCATGTTGACGCTGTCAATGGTCTGTTCTTCGATTCTTCTGTCGATATCGAAGAGTTGCCCGACTCCGCATTCTTCTGGGGACGCTGGTTCGGTCGCGACTATTTCCGCGCCGCATGCGATATAGATGTATTTGAGAGGACCGGTGCATACAACGGCCCCGTCCTTATCGTTCAGGGTGATGCCGACATGCCGAATCTGCTCAGGGACTCCAGACTCTACCCGCAGTACATCAAGGACTGCAAGTACGTAGAACTCCCCGGCCTGACCCACTGCTACGTCGAGAACTACGCCCTTCCCGCCTCCGTAGCTTTGGAGTACATTCATGAGAAACTGTAAAGGCCGCATTGGTTGAAAAGTTGGTACATCTCCCTACGCAGCGATAGGGAGATGTACCAACTTTTTACGGTCCCGGTCGAATATATATTATCCCCCTTGTAGGGCGCTCCCCGCGAAGGGTAGCCCTGCCGGGGACAGAAACAAATGTTATTTGTCCCCACCTTTATATATGAAGATATTTTTGTAGAGCAATAGGGTTAAATCCATATTGCAAAAACAATTCGTTTGCAAGTTGTTTTAACTCCTCTTTTGCCATCGAAAAGATCTTATTAATAGACCACCCCTTACTAGCGAACAATTTATTTAACTTGATATACTCCTTGTCAGAACAATTATTATACTCTTCTTTAATACCCCAGCCAGACCCCGAAGTCGACTTGAAAGCATGAACCATATCTTCAAAGGATCCAAAATATGAAGCCGCCCCTTCAAAATCTATATACATATATGAAGATATGATATAGTCCTTTAGTTGCTCTTGTTCTTCTTGTGATAATCGATATATCATCTTGCACAATTCTCCGTATCTGAGGAATTCATCATTCTTTCTTCTTCTATCAACTATTCTTATTGCGCTCTTAAGTTGTTTTGATGCCGCGTCGAGGTTGATGGGTTTAGAAAATGGATTCTTTGATTTTGCGTAAGGCAGAAAACACCATCTCTCTTCAATGGGGTGTGTGCATAATCCCTTCTCAACGTGGTTGTTATACACATAGGCCAAATTCTCTCGTATCTTTTTGGGGCCCACTCTAGAGGCACGTCCGAACTTTTGCTGAAATAATACACCCTTGCGCCCGTGATGAGCATTATAGACTCGAGCAAAAATGGAAGAAGAATCTTGTACGTACTTACACATTTGCTGTTTCATCCGCGCAATAATAGACTTATGTAGGTGCGTGAACATCAAAGAAATTCCGTACACGGTTATTCCATATCTTCGCGCAATAACAGAATCGATACAGAAAAACTCAAGACGGTCAATGTCGTCGTAAAAGATAACGCCCCAGTCGTGGGCCCTTTGATAAATGTGCTGTACTCCCTGAGAAGAAAAATGATTTGAAGTCTTTTTCATAGCATTTTATGTTTTGGTTTCCGCTAATATAGAAATAATTGGTACATCTCCCTATCGCGCCGTAGGGAGATGTATCAACTTTTTCACTAACTTAGCCCATATATGGCAAAAAAGAAGCGTAAACAAGCGAAAAATCCGTCAAAGGCGGTAATAATCATTGTAATTCTGCTGGTCATCGCAGCGGTGGTATACCTCTACACTGTTCCGCGCGAGAAATGGCCTGAGCAGGTCCGCGCACAGATCGAGCAAGTCGAAGGCGACTGGGGCGTGAAGATAGGCAAGCAGGCAGAAGAGACGGCCACCGTGGCGGCAGTGCAGGCGGAAGAGCCTTCTGCGCAGCCGGCGAAATCGACCGCTTCCGGCCCCGCTCCGCGCTGGCTGGAGCTGCCCGCTGGCGGCAACTCCGGTCTTACCCACTGGGCCACCATGGGCGGCCGGCGCCAGCGCAACTACACCATGCTCTACGACCCGTCGGTCTATGCCTCCTACTGGGTGGCCTATCCCCTCTGCGCCGCGCACCTCGGTTCGGGCCGCACGGAGACATGGGCCTATGACCCCGACATCGCGGTCGACAAGCAGACCAAGGTGAGCTCCGGCAGCTACGGCGTCCATTGCAAGGGCGACCTCTACGAGTCGAACTACTACGCCCGCGGCCACCAAATCCCGAACGCCGACCGCAACGGCAACGACGAGATGATGGCCCAAACCTACTACTCGACCAACATGACCCCACAGATCCAAAACGGCTTCAACGGCGGCATCTGGGCTAAACTCGAGGCCGGAGTCAGGGCCATGGTCCCGGCTAGCGACACTCTCTACATCGTCACGGGCGCCGCGTTCCGCAAGAAGGGCGGCAGCGAGAAGGTCGAGACCATAGTCAGCACACGCGACGGCAAGACTCTGCCGGTGCCGAACTACTATTGGAAGGCGGTTCTGAAAGTAAAGCGCGACGCAAACGGCGCAATCAAGGACGCCCAGACTATCGGTTTCTGGCTGCCCCACAAAGAGTTCAAGAAGACGCTCTTCTCAGAGTTCACGACCAGCGTCGACCAGATTGAAGCATGGACTGGTTACGACATGTTCCCCGGCCTGCCCGACACAATCGAAAACCGCTGCGAGAGCAATACTTCGCTCACGGCCTTCGAGGCCTGGTAGCATTTTTTCGGGCGCTCGGGTTTGTATTTTCGAAAATTGTATTACCTTTGCAGTCCGCAATGGGGTATTAGCTCAGTTGGTAGAGCGTTTGAATGGCATTCAAAAGGTCAGGAGTTCGATTCTCCTATGCTCCACAAAAACAGCAGGCTTCGGCCTGCTTTTTTTTGTGGGGGTAAGCACACTTTAACGCGGCAAAATGAGTACCTTTGTGTGATAACCAACCACGCACTATGACTATCAGACTTGAAAGACCGGAAGAGTATCGCACTGTTGAGGAACTTACACGCGAAGCGTTTTGGAATGTATATCGTCCCGGGTGCACGGAGCATTATGTCTTAAACCAGTACAGAAACAACCCCGACTTCATCCCGGAACTGGATTTCGTGATGGAAGAGGACGGGAAACTGATCGGCCACGTGATGTTCTCCAAGGCCGAACTCGTACTCAAGGACGGAACTCGCAAACAATCCTGGACTTTCGGGCCCATCAGCATACATCCTGACTATAAGCGCAAGGGATATGGCCTTAAACTACTTAACTACGCACTCGACAAGGCGCGTGAAATGGGCGTCGGTTTCCTTTGCATGGAAGGTAATATCGATTTCTATAGACACGCCGGCTTCGACCTTGCCTGCAAACTGAACATTAATTACCATGCCGAACCGGCTGGCGCCGAAGTCCCATACTTCCTGGCGCAGGAACTAATCTCCGGTTGGCTTAAGCAAAATGGCATTAACGAAGCGACATACTGCCCGCCCAAGGGTTATTTCGTCGCAGAGGAAAATCCGCAGGCCTTCGAAGCCTACGATTCTACTTTTCCAAAAAAGGAGAAATTACGCCTGCCAGGGCAATTAACTACTTGCTGATCCTCCACTCCAGCGGCGTCATCCCCGTAAGGGCTTTGAAGTTGCGGAAGAAGGTGGTGCGTGAAGAGAAACCGGACTCTTCGGCGATTTCGTCGAGGAGCATTTCTGGTTGCTCACGCAGCAACTTCTGCGCGTAGCGGACGCGGTACCGTGTGATTAGCTGGGTGAAGCTCTCGCCCGACATATTATTCAGCAGAACGCTGACATAAGTTTTGTTAGTCGCCAGCTCGGTTGCTACATCGGTGATGCGCAGATTCTTACGACGATATAGTTCTTTCTCCTCGATCACGGCAGTGATCTGCTCCATCATATTGCGAGGCAAAACAGTCTCGGCCGGCGCGGCTTCGGTAGCCTCCCTG
>JAFZWV010000023.1 GCA_017617035.1 Bacteroidales bacterium | reverse complement strand
CAGGATCAAACTCTTCTTTGTATATTCTTTAATATTACTAGCTTGATCCCGACGCTTCATTTCTAAAGAAATTAACGCTCTCGATTTTTCTTGTTTCTCGGTACTTGCTTGTACTTATCTTTCAGTATTTTCAATGAACTTTTCCGCTATGCGCGAAAAGGACTGCAAATATAGACACTTTTTTGATGAATACAAATTTTTTTACGTTTTTTTGATGTCGGCAAGCTCCCATAATTTACTTATCTTTGTACTACTATGCCCGCCACCCCACAAACACGCGCGTCGCTTTGGCAGATCTTCGGAGTTTTTTCGAAGATCGGGGCATTCACGATAGGTGGTGGATACGCGATGATTCCGCTGATCGAGCGGGAGATGCTCAAACGCAACTGGATCTCAAGCAACGAGATTGACGACGTTGTCGTCCTGGCCCAGAGCGCGCCGGGCCTGCTGGCCGTGAATATGGCTATCTTCGCTGGCTACAAGATTCGCGGCATCAAAGGCAGCATCGCAGCGACCATAGGGGCTGTTCTACCGTCGTTTATCATGATCCTGCTGATCGCGATGTTCTTCACTGCGTTCAAAGAAAACCCCATCGTCACCCGCATCTTCCAGGGCCTGCGCCCGGTGGCAATCGCGCTGATTCTGGTGCCCGCCGTGAACATGGCCATGAAAAGCCGCACCAAATGGTGGGCGTGGGTCATCACGGCCGCGACCGTGGTAGCCGTCGCGTTCCTTAAGGTCTCAGCGATCTGGATAATTCTCGCCGTGCTTGTATGCTCGCTCGGCATTGCATTGATAAGGGAGGGCCAGCGAAGATGATCAGCCTGCTGCTACAGATATTCTGGTGCTTCTTCGTCATCGGCCTGTTCAATTTCGGCGGCGGCGGGGCCATGATCTCGCTCATCCAGAACCAGGTCGTCGAGGTCCATGGCTGGCTGACCGAGGCCGCGTTCACCGACATCATAGCGATCTCGCAGACCACCCCCGGCCCCATCGGCATCAACTGCGCGACCTATGTGGGCTACCAGGTCATCCACGACGCCGGCTACTCGAACCTGCTTGCCGTCATCGGCTCGGCCAGCGCCACCCTCGCGGTCGTGCTACCTTCGTTCATCATCTTCTACGTGCTCATGCGTGCCTTCAACCGGTTCCATGACGACCCGCGCTTCATAACCATGATGTCGGCCCTCAAGCCCACGGTCGCCGGCCTCATATTCGCCGCCGCCGTGATCCTGTGCCTGCATGTGACCATGGACGGTCTTGTCCCGCAGGTCAGCGTGATAGCGGAGAACTTCCCGGACTGGAAGAGCTGGGTGCTGTTCGCGGGCGCATTTATTGTAACCTATTTCTTCAAAGCCAACCCGATTTATGTTATATTAGCGGGAGGAATACTAGGACTAATAATTTATTAAGACCATATGACACTTACCATTCTTTCAATGTTGCTTGCAACGGCGATCAACATTATTCCCCAGCCCCTCAGCGTGCGTGAGGATAAGGGCAGCTTCAAACTTAAGGGAACCCAGATTTCGTGCGATGCACAGATGGGCGAGATTCCGCTGGCGGCCATAGCCGAGCTTTCGGCCCAAATGACCATAGTCGCCGGCCAGGTCTACCCTGTCTCCAAGCCGGTGGGAATCACCGAGACAGTGCGTGCCGGCTCAGGCAAAGGCATCATCTTCGCCGTGGACCCGACCCTGGTCGATGAAGCCTACACCATCAATATCGATAAGAGAAAAGCGGTGATTCTGGCGAACTCCGACAACGGCTTCCTGTATGCGATTCAGACCCTAAAGCAGCTTATGCCGGTCTCGATTTATGGCCACGATACAGACGAAAAAGCCAAATGGGAACTGCCTTGCTGCGAGATCAAGGACAAGCCGCGCTTCGCATACCGCGGAATGCACCTCGATTGCTGCCGTCATTTCTGGACGGTCGACGAGGTCAAGAAAATACTCGACGTGATGGCCACCCTCAAGCTCAACCGTTTCCACTGGCACCTCACCGAGGACCAGGGCTGGCGCGCTGAGATCAAGGCCTACCCGCTCCTGACCGAAATAGGAGCATGGCGCCCCGAAACCATTATCGGCTACCAGGGCATGTATCTCGACGGCAAGTTCAAGTTCGACGGCCAGCGCCATGGTGGATTCTACACCCAGGAAGAGATGCGCGACGTGGTCGAATATGCAGCCAGACTCGGCATTACAATCGTCCCTGAGGTAGACCTTCCCGGCCATATGGTCGCGGCCCTGGCATCCTACCCTTGGCTCGGTTGCTCCGGCAAGTCGATCGAGACCGGCGGCGACTATAAGGTTTGGACCATCTGGGGCGTATCTCCGGACGTCCTTTGCCCCGGTAAGGACTCAACCATGGAGTTCCTGAAGACCGTGATCGGCGAGCTTTGCGACATTTTCCCCGGCGAGTACTTCCACATTGGCGGTGACGAATGCCCGAAGACGGCATGGGCCCAGTGCCCCGACTGCCAGGCCCGTATAGCAGCCCTTGGGCTGAAATCCGACGAACACGCCAGCGCAGAGACCCGTCTTCAGAATTACGTCACATCCGAAATGCAGGCTTTCCTTGCTACCAGGGGTAAAAAACTCATCGGCTGGGATGAAATTCTCGAGGGTGATCTTGAGGAAGGCGCTACCGTTATGAGCTGGCGTGGCCTTAGGGGCGGCATCGAGGCTTCCAACAGGGGATTCGATGTAATCATGACCCCGACAGACTACTGCTACTTCGATTATTGCCAGAGCGACCAGTTCAATTATGACGAAAAAATGGCCGCCCTTGCGGAATCCAAATCTCTCGAAGAGATGGTCGGCGAGCCTACATGCGCATGGTGGGGTAATCTTACCATCAAGCAGGCCTACAGTTTCAATCCTACCGCCGGTCTGGATAAGGCTGCCGCCTCCCACATCATGGGCGCCCAGGCCAATGTCTGGACCGAGTATATCCCGACTCCCGAACAGCTCGAATACATGATCATGCCCCGCCTCTTCGCGATGAGCGAGGTGCAGTGGTGCGAGCTGCGCAATAAAGATTACGACAAGTTCATCGAGAAGGTCAAGGGCAACGGCTATAAGATGCTCGAACTCAAGGGCTTCAACTTCCGTAACAAAGACGAATAATGAATCTTAAGGCGCTGGCCAAAGACACTGCGATTTACGGTCTGAGCAGTATAGTAGGCAGGTTCCTGAACTATCTGCTCGTACCGCTTTATACCTACAAGATAGCTGCTGAGACCGGCGGCTACGGAATCGTCACCAACCTCTACGCCTACAGCGCGCTGCTGTTGGCGCTGCTCACTTTCGGTATGGAAACCACCCTCTTCAGGTTCGCCTCGAAAGAGGGTAACGACGAGCGCATGGTCTTCAGCAATGCCCTGCGCATGGTAGGACTTGTCTCGGTGGTCTTCGTCTCGCTGGTGTTCGTGTTCCTGCACCCCATAGCCGGGGCCATGGGCTATGACGCCCATCCCGAATATGTGGGCTGCTTCGCCCTTATCGTGGGTCTCGACGCCTTCCAGGCCGTTATGTTCAGCCGCCTGAGGCAACAGCACCGCCCGATCAAGTTCATGGCCCTGAAGATGAGCTTCATCTTCGTCAACATAGGCCTGAACCTGTTCATTTTCCTCGCGATGCCGAATATTTCGTCACTCGCCGGGATCTATCAGCAGTTCAACGGCGGTGTTGGCCTAATTTTCTTCGCCAATCTTGCCTGTACTGCGCTGGTGACACTGGGATTCATCCCGGAAATCAAGGGTATCTTCTACGGCTTAGACCGTAAGCTGTGTCGCGAGATGCTCGCTTACTCATGGCCCCTGTTGTTGCTGGGCGTTGTGGGCGTGCTGAATCAGGTGGCGGATAAGATATTGTTCCCGTATCTGATGCCCGGACAGGAAGGCCAGGTGCAGCTTGGTATTTACGGCGCTTGTGTTAAGGTGGCGATGATCATGTCGCTCATTACACAGGCGTTCAGGTATGCCTATGAGCCCATGGTTTTTGGTGGCAGGGATAAAAATAGCCCTAATACTTTGGCTGAAGGGACCAAATATTTCGTCTTGTTTACCCTGCTGGCATGGCTTGCCGTAATGTTCTATATGCCTATTATTCGTCACTTCATTCATCCTTCATATTGGGACGGCCTCAAAGTCATTCCTATTGTGATGATGGCGGAAATCTTCATGGGCGTATATTTCAACCTCTCGTTCTGGTATAAACTTACCGATAAGACATGGTGGGGGGCTATAATGAGTGCGGTTGGCGTAGCTGTAATGATAGCGGTCAACGTCATTTTCGTTCCGCGAATTGGCTATATGGCCTGTGCATGGGGTGGCTTTGCCGGATATGGCATAGCGATGCTTATGAGTTTCTTCATAGGTCAGAAGTATTACCCTGTGCCGTATGACCTCTGGGGTATCTGTAGGTTCACCCTGATGGCGGCTGCCGTATATGCGGTGTATGTCGTTCTTCCCGACAACGCATGGCTGCGTATGGGAATCGGAACCGTCATGCTTGCGGCTTTCACCGCCCTTATTTTCATGGATATTAAAAAACGTTCGATAACAAAATGAAAAGATTACTGGTTATGACACTACTTGCAAGCGCAGCGCTCATGTTTACAAGCTGCGGAAGCCGTGAGTCTAAGCGGGCTGCAGCGGAAAAGGCCGCAGCCGAGGCGGCTCAGCAGGCTCAGTTGGATTCACTCGCATCGGCGGAAAAAGCCGCTAAGGTAAGCGACCTGCTCGCGAATCTGGCCGAGGAGCCTGTGTTCGACATCATCACTACTATGGGTACAATCAGGGTGAAGCTCTACGCCGACACTCCGAAGCATAAGGCCAACTTCGCCAAACTTGCCCTTGAGGGCTTCTACGACGGAATCCTCTTCCACCGTATAATCTTCGGCTTCATGATTCAGACCGGAGATCCGCTTACAAAGGATATGTCCAACAAGAGCATGTTCGGCACCGGCGGCCCTGGCTACAATGTCCCCGCCGAAATTCTTCCCAATCACCGCCATGTCCTGGGCGCCCTCGCTGCGGCCCGCCGCGGCGATGCCGCAAATCCTCTTCGTGAGTCCAGCGGTTCGCAGTTCTATATCGTTCAGGATCCCCGAGCCTGTGCTCAGCTTGATGGTCAGTACACTGTCTTCGGCGAGACTATTGATGGTTTCGAGGTAATTGAAAATATTGCGAGAGTCGATACGGACATCCGTGACTGTCCGCTCAGCCCGGTTAAAATCGTAAAAATTCAATTGGTGAAATAAAAAGTTGCCGTGCTGCGAGATCGTGGCACGGCAATTGTATTAAGTCCCATCGAATAGTTTTTTCATAGGTTAAATTTAGGTTAGAATTGAATGCCGGTCCCGATGTGAAATCGCGACCGGCATCATTTATTATCTGACCGCCATTTGTATGGGCGCTCAGGTTCTTTACCTGCCTTCTTGCAGGATTCAAGATAATGATCTATATATTCTGCCTATCCAAAAACCTGTACCCTGCGGCTTCGAGGAGGTGCTGTACTGAGATATCTTGGGCGCCTTCGAGATCGGCGATGGTACGGGCGACTTTTATAATGCGATAGTAAGCCCGCATGGAGAATTGCATTTTTGTGAGGAGTTGCTGCATGGTTTCCTGACACTCGGGTGAGAGTCTGCAATAGCGTTCTATTTGCCTGTTGTTCATCTCGGCGTTGCAATTGATGCTTTCTCCGAAGAAGCGCAAGCGCTGGATATAGCGCGCTTTGAGGACACGGGCCGCGACGACGGATGATGATTCCGCCGGATGTAAAGCGCGCTCAGCTATTGTGGAGGGCGATATTGCCTTGACGGTTATCTGCAGGTCCAGCCTATCTAGAATTGGCCCACTTAATCTAGAGAGGTAAGCCGCGCGCTGGCTTGGGGTGCAGGTACAGCGATCGCCTTCGCCATAGTATCCACACGGACAGGGGTTAGATGCAGCAACTAAAGTGAAAGAAGCCGGATACTCAACCTTTGTCTTAAGCCTGGAAATAGTCACTTGACGGTCTTCCAAAGGACCCCGGAGAGCCTCGACTACCGACTTGGGCATGTGGGCCATCTCATCAATAAAGAGCACGCCCGAATGCGCGAGTGAAACCTCCCCCGGGAAAACTCCGTCGCCGCCTCCGCCTCCGATGATGGCGGGGAGCGACGCGCTGTAGTGCGGAGCACGGAAGGGGCGCGAGCGCATAAACCCGCATCGGAGGTTGCCCTTGCCGGCGACGGAGTAAATCTTGCTGGTGACCAGCGACTCTTCCATCGACAGAGGGGGCATAATCCCGGCCATGGCCTTGGCGAGTGAACTCTTTCCAGAGCCAGGACTGCCAATGAGAATCAGGTTGTGTCCGCCGGAAGCCGCTATTTCGATTCCGCGCTTGGCGTTTTCCTGCCCGATGATGTCGGCAAAGTCGATCTCAGGCGGGGGAGGCGCGGTTTCGACTGGGATGGCTCCGGAGACGCAGTAGCGCTCGCTTTCGAGTTCGCCTCCAAGGATTTGGATGACCTGGGCCATGTTGTGGACCCCGTAAACGTTTATTCCCTCCAACTGGGCCGCTTCCATGGCGGAGTCGTATGGGAGAATACAGCCGTCGAAGCCTGCTTTTCGCGCTAGCTCCGCGGTAGGCAAACCACCCGGAACGCTCCTTACCGATCCGTCGAGCCCAAGTTCTCCCATAAGCAGGAAATTACTCAGATACGGCATGGAGGCCTGTTCGGATGCAGCTATGATACCTATTGCGATTGGCAGGTCATAACCCGATCCGTTTTTATGTGTATCGGCTGGTGCCAGATTGATTACTATTTTCCTGCCAGGGATCCGGTAGCCCAGGCTTTGGAGGGCGGTGACCGTTCGCAGAAGGCTCTCTCTTACTGCGGCATCGGCCAGGCCGCAGAGGTGCACTCCAATTCCATTGGAGATGTCAACCTCGGTGGTTACGCCTATCGCATCTATGCCGATGCATTTGGCTCCATATACGTGTGTCAGCATTTTTTCCTTATCTTTGTGCCGGCGAATAACCGCGCCGGACGGATATGAATCACGAAATCAGAATAGCGAACTTGTCGGAGATAGACGCCGCCGCGAAAGAATTCCTGTCGCAGACAGCTGGCCATAGCTTGATAGCCTTTTATGCCCCCATGGGAGCGGGAAAGACTACTTTCACTACGGCTCTCTGCCGCGAGCTTGGCGTACGCGAAGACGCAGTCAGCTCACCCACCTTCGCTATAGTGAATGAGTATCGCACGGCGAAGGGAGAATCGATCTTCCATTTCGACTTCTACCGTATCGAAAAAGAGTCCGAGGCCCTGGATATTGGCCTGTACGACTACCTCGACAGCGGTTACCTCTGCCTGATGGAGTGGCCGGAGAATATTGAAAACCTCCTTCCGGAAGAGACTCTTAAGGTCAGTATTTCAGTTCTAGAAGACGGTGCGCGCGTTCTTCGCTGGGAGGACTAATCAATCCGGAGCCTCAACCCAGATTCCGCTAAGGTATCCATTTAAATCAAGCGTCATTCGCATATTCCCCCTTTTCCATATAAAGGGCGGCGAACCGTCCATGGGCGAGCAGGCCAGATAAATCTGGCCGCCATACTGCATGGCGCAACGGCCGCCCTCGAAGCGAACGCCTTCGATAGTCTCTGAGTTTATTCCATCGAAACTGCTTACTGCCAGTCTCGACATATCTTTTGTGAAAGTGAGATGGACATCCGGCTCGTAAGTATAATAGTGATAAGAGCCGCTTCCGCCGCCCTTTAGCCAGGTCGAATCCTCATGACAAATCAATTCCACGGGCATCCCTACGGCCAGCGCGACAAGATTTATGACTGCCGAACATCCGCCCGGCGAGCCATAGAGTTCCGCTGAGCGGAAGCCGAAGCCCGGTTTCGCAGGATAGCGGAACTGCCGCTCGCCGCATGACAACAACCACCCGTCGGAACAACTTTCCAGAAACCACATCTCTCCCTCTGATACAGTCGCTGCCAGAAGGGTCCCTCCGAACGGTGCCGATATGGCATAATCGTCTCCGTCTTTAACCAGATAACGGAGTGTTTTCCCTCCGACAGTCATTGAATAATCGAAGTACAGATGATCCTGATCCTCATAAAGGCGCCCTGGAGTGCCGCTCGACTTGGAGAAGACGGCCGCGCCGTCGCGCCTCAGCGCGAAGCCGTCGCCGCTTCTTTCCAGACCGAGCGTCCACACTCCGTCCCGGCGCCTGATGAGCGAGGAGATATACTCTCTTGCAGGAAAAGAAAACGCCTTTGCTCCATTGAGATAAACAGTAGTCGTCGAGCCCTCGGTAATCACTATGAAAAAACTTTCTTCTACGAGGAAATGCGAGTCGGAGTCGAGTGCTGACGCACTGAGTTTATACTCCGACACGCGGATTCCGTCCTTAAAGACGACAAAGAGAGGGTTCTCTGATTCCGGATTCTCAACGCCGCAGGCATATATCCTGGGAGGTATTTCCGGCTCTTCTATAATTGGTTGGTCAATGACCGTATCTTCTAATGCCAGAGAGTCGTCCTGCGGCGGGGCTACGAAGCCTCCGGGGCCAGGGGACAAATCGCGATGGATATCTCTTTTCAAATAATCTCCTCGCCTAAGACAGATGGCCCCGGGTTTTTCGGTGCAGGACGCCAAAAGAAGCGCCAAAGCGATATATGAAGCAATTCTCATAGTCGTTCGTTTATCTGGAGCAAAGGAAGTCAACGTTTCGTCACAAGCCAAATCTTCTGTCACATCGCGACATTTTTTTTAGAAAGAAAAACTTTTCATACCTTTGCACCCGAGAAAACGCCCCTGTGGGCTTTTCAAGTGTGCTTGGTACCACTAAAAAAACAAGAAAATGAGCAAAACATCTTATACCCCGACATTTTTGGTGTTGGCAATCATCTTCAACGTTTGCCTAGTCACCTCAAATCTGTTTGTACCGCGCCTTTGGCAGGTAGGCTTTCTTCCGTTCCAACTTCCCGGCGCAGTCATCCTTTTCCCGATTTCATACATAGTCAACGACTGCCTCACCGAAGTTTATGGCTATAAGAAAGCCCAGGCGGTCATCTGGATAGGCTTCGCCATGTGTCTTTTTGTCACACTTGCGTCACTGCTTGTCACAAACCTTCCCGAGCCGATTTTCGACGACAGTAAAGAAATCGCAGCCAGTTTCGACCGCATATTCGGCTTTGTCCCCCGCTCGATGGCCGGTTCGCTGCTCGCTTTCGTGTGCGGCTCCACCGTCAACGCATGGGTCATGTCCAGGATGAAGGTGGCGACCAACGGTCGTGGCTTCGGCTGGCGCGCCATCATCTCGTCGCTTGCCGGTGAATTCACCGACTCGCTGGTTTTCATGCCCATAGCATTTGCAGGCGTCCTGCCCATGAATGTAATCGTCACCATGACGCTCACCCAGGTAACGGCCAAGGTGCTCTATGAGATTATCATTCTCCCCGTCACCAGTATTGTGGTGCGCAAACTCAAACAAAAAGAAGGCATCGACACCTTCGACCAGAACATTTCGTACAACCCTTTCAAACTCGCAGAATAAACAATGGCAAAAGCAAGAGAACGCGGGAAGCTCAACGCCCTTGGAAACGCAACAGAATACACTTGGGAGTATGCTCCTAATGTGTTGGAGACCTTCGACAACCTCCATCCCGACAACGACTACTGGGTAAGGTTCAACTGCCCGGAGTTCACCTCCCTGTGCCCTATCACCGGCCAGCCCGACTTTGCGGAAATCAGGATTTCCTACATACCCGACGTAAAGATGGTAGAGAGCAAGAGCCTCAAACTCTATCTCTTCAGCTTCCGTAACCATGGAGATTTCCACGAAGACTGCGTAAACAAGATCATGAAGGACCTCGTCGAACTGATGGACCCCAAGTACATCGAAGTTACCGGACTCTTCACTCCTCGCGGCGGTATCTCCATCTTCCCGTATGCCAATTACGGCCGTCCGGGCACCAAGTACGAGAAACTGGCCGAGCAGCGTTTTGCCACCCACGAGTAGGGCCCGCTTTTTGCGGCAATAACCGGCGCATAAACAATAATTAAACTATGGCAGACAATCTAAATATCGGACTCTTCTGCGACGCCTTCCCGCCCGTAATGGACGGCGTATCCGTCTGCATGGAGAACTATGCATATTGGCTTCAAAAGAAAGTGGGAGGGGTAGGTGTTATTACTCCAAATGTCCCTTCGGCCGACTATAGCAAATGTGATTACGAGGTCTTGGCATATCCTTCAGTTCCGGTTCCCTTCCGTCATCCTTATGTGACCGGAATAGCCGAAATGGACGCCATCTACCTCTCCCGCCTCCTCCAGAGGCAGTTTAAAATAGTCCATGCCCACTGCCCGTTCAGCTCGGGCAAGGCGGCCCTCCGCATCGCCAAGGTCCAGAATATCCCCATGGTCGCGACCTTCCACTCCAAGTACCGCGACGACTTCAAGCGCGTCCTTAAGAGCGGTCTCGTCGTCGACGAGGTGGTCAAGACCATCATAGCCTTCTACCAGCAGGCCGACGAAGTCTGGGTCCCCCAGGAATCCGTCAAGGAGGTCATCTATGAATATGGCTATAAAGGCGATGTCCAGGTCGTCGACAACGGCTCGGATCTCGTGGCCGACTATTCAGACGAGTATTTCGCAAACGTTCGCCGTGAGCTCGGCGTCGGACAGGATGAATTCGTCCTTCTTTTCGTAGGCCAGCACATCTGGGAAAAAGGAACACGTTTCATAATTGATGCTCTCGAGCAAATCAAAGACCTCCCGTTCCGCATGTTCTTCGTAGGAACCGGCTATGCCGCCGAGGAGATGAAGAGGCTGGTACGCGAAAAGGGCCTGGACGACAAAACGACTTTCGTCGGTGTTCTTACCCAGCGTGACCAGATCAAGAAGTACTACGCAGTCGCGGACCTGTTCCTGTTCCCGTCACTCTACGATAATGCTCCGCTGGTCGTTCGCGAAGCCGCCGCGCTTCACACTCCGGCCGTCATGGTCCAGGGTTCAACAGCCGCAACCATCCTCCAGGACGGCTACAATGGCTTCCTTATCGAAAACAGTATAGAATCTTTCGAGAACAAACTCAGAGGCCTGGCCGCAGACCGCGACCTCGTGCGCCGAGCAGGAATCGAAGCCTCTCACACTATCGTCCGCAGTTGGGAAAACGTGGTGGATGAGGTTCTGGACCGCTACCGCGCGCTTATCGAGAGGAAGAAGATGTTCTAAGTCTTATCTCAACCACATCTCCGGGTCCTGGGGATTGGTTCCGGACCAGAGCTGGAAGTGGAGTTGGGTCTCGCCTGAGATGGTGTCGACCGAACCGAGGACATCGCCGACCTTCACCTTGTCGCCGGTACCTACGCGGACGTCGCGCAGTTTACAGTAGAAAGTATAATAGTCGCCATGCTGGACCAGCACACACTGGTTGTAGCCCGGCATGACCGCGACGTTCTTGACCGTACCCGCGAAGACGGCCTTTACCGGTTCGCCTGCGGCTGTGGCTATATTGCAGCCGTTGTTGAACGGAAGTTTCACGTTCGTGTAGACGGGGTGGTTGTGCTGTCCGAACTGGCCCACGACCGTGCCCTGAACTGGCCATGGCAACTTGCCCTTATTGCCGGCGAACTCGTTGGACAGCTTGATGTCGGCCTGGCTCTTGGGACTGCTCTTCCCGGTAGTCGTGCCTTTCTTGCCGCTGCTCTTGCCCGATGCTTGCTTGGCCACGAAATCCCGAATCGACTTATTGAGCGCCTCGGCTTCCTTTTGCTTGCGCGCCAACTGCTTCTGGAAGTCGGCTTTGTTGCGGCTGAGTTTGTCGACCAGGGCTTTTTCCTTCTTTTCGTCGCCCTGAAGCGCCTTTAACTCCGAAGCGCGCGAGCCGAGCAGCGCCACTGATTCTGCCTTAAGCGAGTCCAGCGCAGACATCTCGCGCTCCATCAGCGATTTCTGGTCGCGTATGTCGCGGGCCTGGGCGCGCATGTCCTCAGACATGCTCCTCAGGTAGTTGTAGCGCCTGAGGACCTGGCCAAGATCCTTGCCCGTAAAGATGTAGGTCAGCCACATCCTGGTATCGCGGTTGACGTAGGCCTTGCGCACCAGAAGTTCGTATGCGTCGACCATCATGTCGTAACGCTCAGAGGCGCGTGCGATGTCCTTTTTCTTGGCGGAAATCTTTGTATTAGTTGAGTCAATCTGCCGACCCAACTCGCCGACGAGCTCCTTGCCCGCCGCAATCTTCTTGCGCGTTAGCGTGAGTTGCGATAAAGCGTCGGAGCTCTGGGCCTCGTTGGCCTTGATCTGCTTGTCGAGCGCGGCTATCTCGTTCTGCACCTTGGAGAGCTTCTGCTGCATGCCTGCTTTGGTGGTCTGTCCCCAGACGGGCCAGGCCATCAAAACAATCAAAGCACCACACAAAAAGCGTCTCATTTCTTCTTGGTCTTGGCTTCGTAAAGCGATTTATAGTACAAGGCCAGGTCCTTTTCTCCCAGGGCCTCCAGTACCAGATAATAGTGATACAGAACCGCCTCATTTTCCTTGCCGCCGTAGATAATGGCCCTCTTGAACCAAACCTTCGCCTCGGCAGGGCGCTTAAGCAGATAGAGTATATATCCGTAAGTATCCAGCGAATTGACATTGTCCGGCTCCGCCTCTACCGTCCTGCGGCTCATCTTCTCGGCCTTCGCAAGATTGCGCTTTTCCAGCGACAGGAAATAGGCGTAGTTGTTCAGCACCATCATATTGTCCGGGTCGGCCTTTAGAGCCTTCTCGTAGGTACAGAAAGCCTTGTTCTTGCGCCCGATTTTGTAGAGGCAATCGGCCTTGGTGCAGAGCAGGATCACCCTGTGCTCGGGCCTCTTGAAGCGCGTAAGCGCCTCGTCGCAGGCTGCAATCACGTCCTTGTCAGTCCCCTCGTTCATAACGATGGTGATACACAGCGACGTGGCGTTATAGTTCGTCGGATTAGTGTCTCGCCACTGGTGGAAGTAGGCTATGCCCTTTTCCTTTTGATCGGTCGAATAGAACCACCGCCCCGCGCACACCAGCGAACATGAGTCCGTAGGGTGAGTCTCCGCGAGAGCGTCCATAATGGCATCCAGCTGGTTGTGCCAGACCCGATAGGTCGGCCCGTCCAGACGGTCTACCACACGGTCGAGGTAGCTGGTTTTGGTCTCGGCGTGCAGCCCTCCCGAGCGGACGAGCTCCTCCACGGTCGCGAAATAGGCGGGATAATTGCCCATGCCCCTGCAAATCTCGGCCTTCCCGTACAGGGCGGGCGGATAGCCTTCCTCGGCCGCCAGGGCCTCCTCGAAATAGCGAAGCGCGAGCGTGTCGTCGCGCGATTCGAGCCATGCTTGCTCGGCCAACTTGGTCAGAATGTAGGGCGTGCGGTACTTGCGCGGGAAGATCTTGGCCATGGCGAGGTGCAGCGAGTCCGCCTGGCTTTCCAGGCCTTGGAAACTGTAGGCGCTGTAGAGCAGCTCGTAGTAGCTGCTGTTTTCCGGGTCCATGGCGACGGCCCGTTCGAGACATTCGGTGGCCTCCGGAAAGCGCTGAAGGTCCAGCAGGCACATGCCGCGGTAGTACCACAGCGCGTCGTCGAGCGAGTCGGCGGCCATCAGCGAGTCGAGCTCGGCCAGCGCTTCCTCTAGCAGACCCTCCCCGATCATGGCCGACACGTCGGTGATATCCGGGTCCATGGGCACATACGGGCCGGGTCCCTCCAGTATCTCCTGGGCGCGGAGAGGGAGGGAAAGTGCGAGTGCCGCGAAGGTAGCTAGGATAGTTCTGCGAAGCATGTTCCACAAAAATACTATAAAATGCTTACTTTTGTATAGCAGTAATTTCGATGCGCATGCAACTTTTTGGAGGCAAGTCGCATCTTAATACGTGGTTGGAAGACGCAAAGTCCGGCGACCGTCGGGCCCAGAAGCGAATCTACGACATGCTGGCGGACAAAATGTTCGCCGTTTGTCTGCGCTACATGGGAGACCGGGATTCGGCGCAGGATGTGCTGCAAGACGGTTTTGTGACTCTCTTCAGCAAGTTGGACACCTATTTGGGCGAAGGCTCTTTCGAGGGCTGGGCCCGCAAGATCTTTGTAAACACTGCGCTGATGTCCCTGCGAAAACACGACGTTTTGAAGCAGAGCGACGACGTAGAGGAGGCGCGCGGCATCATTGCCGACACCCCTTCCGCGACTTCTCAGATCGGGTACAAAGAGCTTTTGAAATTGATTGCTGCTTTGCCCCCTGGCCTGAGGACCGTATTCAACATGTATGTGCTTGAAGGCTATTCTCACAAAGAGATTGGCGAGGCCCTCGGAATCTCGGAAGTTACATCCCGCTCCCAGCTCCAGAGAGCCAGGGTCACGCTGCAGAAAAAGATCAAAGAACAGTATTAAGATGCGTAACGACACAAATAAAGACCTCGACCTTCTCTTTCAGGAAGGTCTCGCAGATGCCAGGGTGAAAGCACCCCGTGGCGTCTGGAAGGCTGTGTCGGCTCGTCTCGATTCAGCGGCTCCGGCCGCCGCAGCTGCCGCCCCTAAACGGTCATGGCTACTTTGGGGCGCAC
Source organism: Bacteroidales bacterium (assembly GCA_017617035.1). Taxonomy (GTDB): domain Bacteria; phylum Bacteroidota; class Bacteroidia; order Bacteroidales; family UBA932; genus Cryptobacteroides. The sequence continues at coordinate 49,023 of JAFZWV010000023.1, read as the reverse complement.
CTGCGTTTGCCTTTGCGGCAGCCGCAGTAGCTGTTGTATTCTTCGTAGGTACTACTGAAAAAACTATCATACAATCCGGCGAGGAAATCCTCTCTGTCGTCGAACAGCCGTCAGGCCCCGTCGCAGAGGAAATCCTTGTCATTCCGAGCGAAGCGAAGGAATCTTCTTCCCCTCGCGCCGGTTACGTCCCGAAGGAAATCCAGACCCCCGACCAGATCACCGTTCTGCCATCAAACGACGAAGAGATTTCTCCACTCGCTACGCTCGGTCGAAATGACAAGGAAGAACCCTCCGCCGAAGTTATTTCGAGCTCCTCTCCTGTCATTTCGAGCTCCTCTCCTGTCATTCCGAGCTCCTCTCCTGTCATTCCGAGCGAAGCGAAGGAATCTGTAGTAAAAGAGGAATCATCCCAGTCCTTCTGGAACGAACTCGAAGCCGAAGAGGCTTCTGCTTCCGGCCATAAGCAACTAGGCCAGACCGCAATCAAACTCGGAGGCACCCTCACGGGTAACGATGCACATTTCAAAGCAGCACGCCCCGCATTCTCCAGCGGCTACTCTCCCGTGGTGACCGAAACAAGTGTTTCAGTGTACGGTATCCCCGTATCTCTCGGTTTGAGCGCGCGTTATCATTTCGCTGAGAAGCTCGCAGTGAGCGCCGGTGTCAACTGGTCGTTCCTCAGCAGAACCTTCCAGGGTAAGTATAAGACTGCGGAAGGTAATTTCACCCACAACATGCAGTATATAGGAGTCCCCGTCAGCCTGTCCTACGACGTGGTCAACAGTAAGACTCTCTTATTCTACTGCTACGCAGGTGGAAGCGCCGAAAAGGCGATTTCGAGTAAGTACTTCATCTATTCCGACAGCGCAGCTCCGCTCTATACCGAGAAAGTTCCGGGCCTTCAGTATGGCCTGTTCGGAGGTATAGGTGTGGAATTCAGGGTCTCCGACCTGCTCGGTCTGTATGTAGACCCTTGCGTGAAGTACTACTTCCCCGGAAACCAGCCTAAGAGCATCAGGACGGATAAACCGTTGATGTTCAGTTTCGAGGCTGGTTTCAGATTCAACCTTTAATCTTATCTGGGCTTAACAAGCTCGACAGCACCAGGACATACATCTTCCTCCACCGGAGTGAGATGTATGATTCTTTGGTTGGGGCTGCCCCTGAAAAGAAGGGTAGTGTCGCGCTGCGCCAGGATGAAGGGGCCGTCGACGAGGGTGTCGATGTAAGGCAGCAGCTGGGCGAGACGCTCGTCGGCCTGGATTTCCTCGATGGTGTATCCGGTCCAGCACCAGATGTTCTTGGTCGTTTCGGCCTTGATCCTGCGCGCGAGCTCCGTAAACGCTTCCACCTGGCAGAACGGATCGCCGCCTGTGAAGGTTACATTGGACATCGAGTCGGCCTTGATGATCTCCATCAGCTCGTCGACGCTCATCCAGTGTCCGTTGGCTATATTCCACGACTGGGGGTTATGGCAACCCGGGCAGGCGTGGTTGCAGCCCGCACAATAAATGGCGGTACGGAATCCTGGTCCGTCCGCCATTGTTTGGTGCACTATGTCCAGTACGCTGATCTTCATCACTTGTGGACCACGCGGTCTTTAAGCTCTGCCAGCTTGGCACTGTTCCACCTGTTGGTAGTACCAACCAGGTATCCGGTGATACGCTGGAGGGTGTCGATGTGGTGGCCATGGCAGTGAGGGCACTCTGCGAGGTCTTCGGTAGAGTCCTCATAGCCGCAGTCGAGACAGCGGTTGCGGTTGTGGTTCACAGAACCGTAGCCGATGTCGTACTTGTCCATCAGGTCGACGATCTGCATGATAGCCTCCGGGTTGTGTGTCGCGTCGCCGTCGATCTCTACGTAGAAGATGTGACCTGCATTCTCGTATTTGTTGTACGGGCCCTCGATCTTAGCTTTGTGCTCGGGGGTGCAGTGGTAGTAGACCGGGACGTGCGATGAGTTGGTGTAGTAGTCCTTGTCGGTAATGCCGGGCAGGACTCCGAAGGTCTTCTTGTCTCTGCGGGTGAATGCTCCCGAGAGGCCTTCGGCCGGAGTTGCGAGGAAGGTGAAGTTGTGCTGATAGGTCTCTGCGAAGCCGTTGATCTTCTCCGCCATGTGGGAGACGATTCTGAGGCCGAGATCCTGAGCTTCTTCGCTCTCGCCGTGGTGTTTGCCGATCAGGGCGATGAGGCACTCAGCGAGGCCGATGAAACCGATGGAAAGGGTTCCCTGGTTCATCACGCTCTCGATAGTGTCGTTGTCGTCGAGCTTCTCGCTGCCGAGCCAGAGGCCGTTCATGAGCAGAGGGAACTGCTTCTTGAGGGCGGTCTTCTGGAAGTCGAAGCGCTCGTTGAGCTGCTTCGCTGCGATATCGAGAGCCCAGTCGAGCTTCTGGAAGAACTTCTGGATACGGGTATCCTTGTCTTCGATGCTCATGCACTCGATGGCGAGCTTCACGATGTTGATGGTGGTGAAGCTGAGGTTGCCGCGGCCGATGGAAGTCTTCGGGCCGAACTTGTTACCGTAGACACGGGTACGGCAACCCATGGTGGCTACTTCGTGGACATAGCGCTTGGGGTCGTCTTCCTTCCAGGCATCATCCTGGTTGTAGGTTGCGTCGAGGTTAAGGAAATTAGGGAAGAAACGACGGGCAGTAACCTTGCATGCGAACTTGTAGAGATCGTAGTTGCGGTCGCCGGGGAGGTAGCTGACTCCCTTCTTCTTCTTCCAGATCTGGATGGGGAAGATTGCAGTGCTGCCGTTGCCCACGCCTTCATAGGTGGTGTTTAGGATTTCACGTATGATGCAGCGGCCCTCTGCGGAGGTGTCGGTTCCGTAGTTGATCGAGGAGAACACGACCTGGTTGCCACCGCGGCTGTGGATGGTGTTCATGTTGTGAACGAACGCCTCCATCGCCTGGTGGACGCGGCCGACGGTCTGGTTGATGGCGTGCTGCATTGCGCGCTCCTTGCCCTGAAGGCCTACGAGGTCGCGCTTGAGATAGTCGTCGATGGGGGCACCCTTGAGCTCGGAGAAGTCGGTGTTCATCAGAGCGCTGACTTTGTCGATCTCCTCCTCATAGGTCTTGCGGACGAAAGGAGCGAGATAGAAGTCGAATGCGGGGATGGCCTGACCGCCGTGCATTTCGTTCTGGACAGTTTCCATCGAGATGCAAGCCAGCACCGAAGCGGTCTCAATCCTCTTCGCGGGGCGGGACTCGCCGTGGCCGGCCTTAAGGCCGTGCTCGAGGATGAGATCCAGAGGGTGCTGGATGCAGGTAAGGGACTTGGTAGGATAGTAGTCCTTGTCGTGGATGTGGATATAGTTTCCGGCCACGGCTTCCCTTACGTCCTCTGAGAGAAGGCATTCGTCCACATATGATTTGGTTGCCTCGGAGGCGAACTTCATCATCATACCGGCAGGGGTGTCGGCGTTCATGTTTGCATTCTCGCGGGTGATATCGTTTGCCTGTGCGTCGATGATCTCCTGGAAGATCTCGTTGGTCTTCGCCTTACGGGCGAGGTTACGCTGGTTGCGGTATGCGATGTATGCTCTTGCAACTTCTTTGCGGGGGCTCTTCATGAGCTCCATTTCGACGCAGTCCTGGATCTCCTCCACACTCATCTCGGTTTTGCCCGAGCGGGAGATGGTGTCGGCGATCTTGGCGGCGAGAACTATGTCTTGTCCGGCCTCGGTGATATCCATTGCCTTGAGGATGGCCGCGACTATTTTCTGGTTGTTGAATTCGACCTTGCGGCCGTCTCTTTTGATAACAGTTTGTATCATAATGTGGCGAATATTTTATGTCCTTGCCGATTTAGGAGAGCAAGGATGGCTTCAAATATTTTAATTGGTATGTGCAAAGATGAACAAGCTTTATTGATAAAGCAAACAAACGGGCAGAAAAAGTTATTAACAAAAACTAAAATTCCCTGTTAAGTCGTTGACCAACAGGGAATTCCAAAAAGACTTAATTTAGAATTATTCTAAATCGATAACTTCTTTGTTACGCGCGAAAACGCCGTTTGTGGATAACTTTTTTAATCGCTTACCCAGACCAATACGTGGCGGTCGAAGGTGAAATAATGGAGTTCGTACTCCCTTTCATAACCGTCGTCGTCGGTGAAGGTGGCGTCGAGGTCGCCCTCGTCGCGGAAGCGGAAATTGTCGAGCTCGATCTGCTCCGCAAAGTCTACATCGTACTGCGAAGTAAGCTTGTAAATAGCCTCTTTCGAGCACCAGTAAATTGCGAGCTGCTCGTTACGTTTGTTGTCGTCGAGATCGTCGATTTCGTCTTCTGAAAGAGCTTTCTTCTCCACTGCGGAGAAGTCGCGGTCCAGAGACTCGCAGTCGATACCCACCTCGGCCTCGGTCGAGAGGATAATCGCTACGTATTTGTCGGTATGAGTGATGCTGATATTGGTGGGATCGTTCTCGATATACGGCTTACCGTTGTCGTGGTGAGAAAGATACACCTTGTCTTCAAACATCGCGTCCAGAAGGGCACGTACTGCCAGCTTCTGTTTTCTTAGCGTTTCGCTTTTTATGTAAGAGATTTCCTCAAGTTCGTCTGAGGGGATGGACGTCATCGCGCGAAGCTCCGCCTCGCTTTCAGAAATTTGCCAGACACCGATGCGCAAGTGCACAGGGTCGTCTAAGTCTTTTGTCAGAAAAAGTGCCATAAAAGGTTTAAAATCCGCCACAAATATAGTGATTTTTGCTAAATTTGCGAGGCTTAGCAAATACTGTAACACATTATATCATCATGAAGTACCTAACCAACGAAAAGTTGACCATTGTCGGCGCCGGCGGAATGATCGGTTCCAACATGGCCCAGACCGCGCTTATGCTCGGCCTTACGCCCAACATCTGCCTCTATGATATCTTCGAGCCCGGTGTCCATGGCGTAGCGGAAGAAATGTATCACTGCGGCTTCGAGAACGCCAACATCACCTGGACTGTCGACCCTGCCGTCGCTTTCAAGGATGCGAAGTACATCGTCTCTTCTGGCGGCGCACCCCGTAAGGAAGGAATGACCCGTGAGGATCTCCTCAAGGGCAACTGCCAGATCGCAGCCGAGTTCGGTGACTACATCAAGAAGTATTGCCCGGACGTCAAGCATGTCGTGGTTATCTTCAACCCTGCCGACGTAACCGCTCTTACGGCTCTCATCCACTCCGGCCTTAAGCCGTGCCAGCTCACCTCCCTCGCAGCCCTCGACAGCACCCGTCTCCAGAGCAATCTCGCCAAGGAGTTCGGCGTACCTCAGAGCTCAGTGACCGGAGCCCACACCTATGGTGGTCATGGCGAGCAGATGGCAGTCTTCGCCTCCCAGGTCAAGGTCGACGGTAAGCCTCTCGCAGAGATGGGCCTGACCCCCGAGCGTTTCGCCGAGATTAAGCAGAACACCATCCAGGGTGGTAGCGCAATCATCAAGCTCCGCGGCCGCAGCTCCTTCCAGAGCCCTGCTTACTGCGCAATCAAGATGATTGAAGCATCCATGGGCGGTGCTGAGTTCACTCTCCCTGCCGGAACCTATGTCAATACCGACAAGTTCAAGAACGTGATGATGGCCATGCCGACAACTATCGACAAGACCGGAGTTCACTTCGTAGAGCCCACCGGAACTCCTGAGGAGCTCGCAGCGCTCGACGCCTCCTACGCACACCTCTGCAAGATGCGCGACGAGATCGTCAGCCTCGGCATCATCCCCGCAGTCGCAGACTGGAAGAAGGAGAATCCGAATCTTTAGATTCTGTCACCCCGACCAGATTGGGAATCTTTGAAAGTCACCCCCGGCCTCGACCGGGGGTCTTTTTTTGTGCCCGTCCGCAGGCGGGTTTGGGCGCTCGAATTAAAAGTGTATATTTGTCTTAGCGGGAGTGAATCCCGAATGTTAAACAGTTAAAAAACCTATTGAATTATGGAAAACAGAACAAGTTCTGAGCTGGCGTCTTGCGCCTTAAAGATTATTGGCTATCTTTGCAGTACGTATTTAAGTACTTATCCGATGATTACAGCGACTTACACTGATCTTAGGGCCAATCTGAAGGAGTATCTTGACCGGGTGGTTCGGGACTCTGACAATGTCATAGTTAACAGGGGCGGCGGCTCGGCCGTCGTCATCATGTCCCTGGAGGAATACGAGTCGATGCTGGAGACCGCGTATGTGATGTCTCAGCCCGATCTCGTTGAGGCCGTGCGCCAGGGGGACGAGGATGTGAAGAAGGGTAACTATGAGATTGTCGATATCAATGAGCTATAAGATCGCTTTTCTTCCGCGCGCCAGAAAAGACTTCGACGAGTGGAAGCGCACCGACTCGAAAACGGTAGAGAGAATCAAGGAGATTCTTCGGGATATTGCGGAGCATCCTTTCACGGGAATTGCGAAACCGGAACCATTGAAGAACAATCTGGCGGGCAAGTGGTCTCGCCGCATCAATAGAACTGATCGCATCATCTATTCCGTCGACGGAAAGATAGTCATAGTCTATATCTTCTCAATGAAAGGGCATTACCATAAGTGATAATGCTTTTTTCTATATTTGTGGTAGTATGAAACGTTGTCTGATAGCACTTGCGCTGCTGGCGTCTTGCGTTCCCGAAGCGCAACATAAGACTCCGCCATGGCCGACGCCCTCCGTCGACCCGATGGACAGTACCGAAGTCGATATTACGATACCGGTCGATTCGACCGATGTGACGCCGCCAAATCCGCCGGAGCCTGAAGACGGCACCGGTACGGTGCTGGTCATAGGCGGCGGGTCGAGCGGCGTCTGCGCGGCCGTGCAGGCCGCCAGGCTCGGTGTCACCGTCGTCCTGGCTGAAGAAACGCCATGGCTGGGCGGCATGCTTACCTCGGCCGGAGTCAGCGCGACCGACGGCAACTACAAAATGCGCCAGGGCCTCTTCGGCGAGTTTGCCAACGCCCTCGTAATGCACTACGGTTCGCTGGAGGCGCTCAAGACCGGCTGGGTGAGCAACATGCTCTATAGCCCCAAGGTCGCCGAGCAGATTTTCGAGACCTGGGTGTCGAGCTACAACGACCTTACAGTCATCAAAGAAGCGGTTTTCGAATCGATCAGCGGGGGAGCCGGCGGTTGGACTGCCACGTTCTCCACCCCGTCCGGGACGAGAACGGTCAGCGCGGACATCGTAATCGATTGCACGGAGTTGGGTGACGTGGCCAAGGCCGCCGGCGTCCGCTACCGTGTGGGCATGGACTCCCCTTCGTATGCGGGAGAGACGATGGCTATCGGCCCGAACGACGTTGTGCAGGACCTGACCATGGTCATGACCCTCAAGAACTACGGCCGCGACGTAACTATCTCCCAGCCCGAAGACTACGACGAGAGCCTCTACTACAACAGCTGCAAGAGCCAGTACAACGTCACCAACACCACCGGCCAGACCATCTGGTCTCCCGAGGAAATGATGTCCTACGGCAAACTGCCCGGCGGAGAGATAATGATCAACTGGCCTATCCATGGCAACGACTACTATGTCAACCTGATCGAGATGAGCTGCAGCGAGCGCGAGCAGGCCTTGAAGCACGCCAAGAACCATTCGCTCGGTTTCCTCTACTACCTCCAGACAAAGATAGGATATAAGACCTGGGGCCTTGCCGACGACCAGTATCCTACAGCCGACCGCTTCCCGCTTATTCCTTATCACCGCGAGTCTCGCCGCATCGAGGGCGAGTACCTCTTCAGTGTGATGGAAGCCGCATCGCCATTTAACTACAAAGGCTACCGCACCGGCATCGCGGTCGGCGATTATCCCGTCGACCACCATCACTACCAGTACTACAACTGGCAGAGCATCACGATAAACTTCCCGAAGATAGTGCCCTTCACCGTCCCCCTGGGAGTGATGATACCCAAGGATAAAGAGGCCATGCTCGTTGCCGAGAAGTCAATCAGCGTGACCAACCTCATCAACGGCTCTACGCGGCTTCAGCCCGTGACCATGGAGCTGGGCCAGGCGGCTGGAGCGCTTGCCGCCCTTGCGATTCGCAAAGGCAAGCCCCTGCGCGAGGTGTCCGTTCGCGATGTGCAGGACGCTCTGCTCAAGGGCGGTGCCCGGCTCCAGCCCTATCTCGACCTCGAGCCTACGAGCCCCGACTTTTTGGTGCTCCAGCGCGTCGGTTCGACCGGCATCATGCGCGGCAAGGGCGAGACTGTCGGCTGGTCGAACGAAATGCGCTTCCGCACAGGCGACCTCCTCAAGCGCAGCGAACTCTATCTGACGGATTACTACGGAATACCACACGACAATTCAACGGCCTCGTTTACCGGCGCCGCTTTCGTAGAACTTATAGAGTCGATCGCGGGTCATTCAATTGAGACTTCGCTCCGCGACAAGTCCTCCGTGACCCGTCTCGAAGCCGCCCGCCTCATAGATGAGGTCCTCGACCCCTTCCACACTCGCGCTGTCGGCCTTGATGGTGAATTATTATGAACAAAGTATCGATAAACGTTAAGGTGCAGAGCCACGAAGTGGACTGCCAGAGCAGGTTGAAACCGTTTTACCTGCAGTGCTACCTCCAAGAGGCGGCCTACGCGGGTTCGTCGTTCTGCGGGGCCGGTTACGACGCGCTCCGTCCGCTCGGGCTGGCGTGGGTGCTCAACCGCATCCATGTCTCCTTCGAGACCATGCCCCTTTGGGGCGACGAGCTCCGTCTTGAGACATGGTCGCGCGGGAAGACTGGCCCGCTGTGGCACCGTAACTTCAAGGGCTACCGTGGCTCCGATGTGCTTTTCCAGGCCACGTCGGCATGGACCGTGCTCGACCTGGCGAACCGCTCGATCTTCCGCGGGATGCCCCCGTTCCGCGAGGACTCCCACTGCGAGGAGGACACCCTCCCGTTCTGCACTAAACTCGTCCTGCCCGAGGGTATGACCATGGCCCCGGCTGGCTCCCATCAGCCGCTGTTCAGCGAGATCGATACGAATGGCCATGTCAACAACTGCTGCTACACCGAGTGGGCGTTCGACGCTCTGTCGTTCGATTACCTTTCGGTCCACGCGCTGAAGGACCTCGAAATCAACTACTTCGCCGAGGTCTCGCCCGGAATGACGGTGGACTTCCGCCTTGGCCGCGACGGCGATGTATGGTACTTCTGCGGGGTGTCGGCCGACATCGTCCGCTTCCTCGTTAGACTTGAGTTCGCCGCATGAAACGCGAAATCTGGATAGACTGGCTGCGCATCATCGCCTGCTTCGGGGTGATGCTGACCCATAGCGTGGAACCGTTCTATCTTGGCGGCGAAGGCTCGCTGATCCTGACGAAGGCCGACGCCTTCTGGGTAGGGTTCCTCAATGTGCTGCCGCGCGCGTGTGTGGCGCTGTTTGTCGTGGCCTCGAGCTACCTGCAGTTCCCGCTGCACTATTCGACCGCCGAGTTCTTCAAGCGGCGCGCAGTTAGGATACTAATCCCGTTCGCGGTTTGGTCGGTGGTCTATGCGCTCGTGTGGGGCGAGCCCGTCCAGAACTTTCGCGACTTGCTGCTGAACTTTAACTATGCGGCCGGGCACATGTGGTTCGTCTACATGCTTATCGGCCTGTATCTGCTGATGCCGCTGCTGTCTCCTTGGGCGGAGAAGGTGGGGAAGCGCGAGCTGCAGGTGTATCTTGGTATTTGGCTGTTTACGACCGTGATTCCTTTGATCCGCCAGTTGGTTGGCGGCCCCGCGCCGGTGATTTATGGCCCTTCGGGTATCCCGAACGCCGCGCTTTATCCGCTTTGGGGTGAGGCCAGTTGGAACGCTTATGGCGTATTCTATTACCTGAGCGGTTTCGTGGGGTACATGCTGCTGGGGCTGTACTTCAGGAAGTTCGTGGGTTCGCTGTCATGGGGACGGACATTGGCTGTTGCGCTGCCTTCGTTCCTGGCCGGCTTAGCTATTTGCTCCGGCGGTTTCCTCAGCCGTGTCTGGGCTGACTGCGGGGGTTCGTTCCCCGTTGAGGGCCCGGTCGGTCTTGCCGCTTTGTGGGAAGGACCATGGCTCAACGATACTCTCGGCGTCGCGCTTATGACTATTGCATGGATACTGGTGTTGAGGAAGATTGGCTCGGGTAGTGCGGTCGATGTTTCTGGGGCCGGCGCTTTCACCCGCCGCGTCGTTGTCCCCGTCTCGCAGGCCGGATATGGTATGTACCTCAGCCACCTGCTGCTGCTCGGCCTGGTCTCCGGCTGGCTCCGTTCGACCCTCGGCCTTGGCGCTGAAGGTGTTCTCGGCCCAGTTTGGACTACTCCTACTCAGATTCTATTGACTGCCGTTATTTCCTTTGTCTCGGTCGCTTTGATTTGCGTGCTCATCCGCCGCATCCCCCGCGTCGGAAAGTGGATAATGGGTTGACGAATATTTTGCCCAAACGCACAAGGTGGAACTTTAATCCGGGGACCTTGTGCAAAAATCCTTAATACAAGCCATCTAACGCGCAAGGTCCCGCCCCTGTGTTTCCACCTTGCGCATTAAGTGTAAAAGATGTCCCTGTTTTTGGAACATCTTGCGCGAAAATGGGGGTAAAATGCATAAGATATCACATTTTTCGGGACACCTTTTACACCCCGACGAAAAAAGCCGCCCGCAGGCGGCTCATTTCGTCGGGGTGACATGACTCGAACATGCGACCCTCTGGTCCCAAACCAGATGCGCTACCAACTGCGCCACACCCCGAATTCCCTGTAAGGGGTTGCAAAGATAGGCGCGTTTAGGCAAATATCAAAACCTTTTTTTACTGCTGGTAGATCAATATGGTGCCGAAGATGTCGCCAGCCGTCATTTCTAGGACTGCTTCTCTTGGCTTGCCGAGAGTATTTGCGCCGACTGTTACGATAACCTGATTGCTCTTTCCGTTGTCTGGAACCAGGGCTTGAAACCATTCGGCATCAAGAAAATCGAAACGAGTGGGGTGGTAATATTTTCCGTCTTGCGTTCCTATGCCATTCTCGTCCCGTTTGAGGTTGTATCCTACGGAAATCCACCATGAGGTATAGTTCTTTACGGTAACAGTGTCAACTCCGCCTTCTGACGTGAACTCCAATTTGGGCTTGTCCAACTTCATGGATTCCCAATTCCCCTCCAATTCATGATTATCCACGCCCGGTTGGCTGCAGGCCCCCACCGCGCAAAGAAACATAATAAGGAATAGAATGCGTTTCATAACGGCAAATATACAAATAGTTCGTATCAGGTTTTTTATTAAATTTGTAGAAATGATTATCGAAGCAACGGGAATACATAAGTCGTTCGGCGCCCTGGAGGTGCTGAAGGGCGTGGATTTCAGCGTCGAGAAGGGAGAAGTCGTTTCGATCATGGGCGCATCAGGCGCCGGAAAGACGACTCTTCTTCAGATACTCGGTACACTCCTGACCCCGGATAGTGGCGAGTTAAAGATCGACGGGAAGAATGCGCTTGGGCTCAAAGAAAGAGAACTGGCCGCCTTCCGCGGCCGCACGATCGGCTTCGTCTTCCAGGCTCATCACCTCCTGCCTGAATTCACGGCTTTCGAGAATGTGATGATTCCGGCGATGATAGCCGGTGGGCGCACCCAGTCGCAGATGAAAGCCGCGGCGGAAGAGATGCTTTCACGCGTGGGTCTATGGGATAGGATGGGCCATCGTCCGGCTGAGCTTTCCGGCGGCGAGCAGCAGCGGGTCGCGATCGCCCGTGCGCTCATCAACGACCCCGCCGTCCTGCTCGCCGACGAGCCGACCGGCAACCTCGATTCCGCGACTAAACAAGAGATCCACCAGTTGTTCTTCGACCTGCGCGACTCTCTAGGCCAGACTATCGTGATCGTGACCCACGATCCCGACCTCGCCGACCTCTGCGACAGGACAATGCATATGTGCGACGGACAATTCGTATAACTATGACCAATATCGAAACCCTAAAGAAAACCGCCTCGCAGGTGCGGCGCGACATCGTCAGGATGGTAGGCGCTGCCAAATCGGGCCACCCGGGCGGCTCGCTCGGCATCACGGACGTGATGACCGCGCTGTACTTCAGTGAAATGCGCCACGACCCGGCGACATGGACCCGCGAAGGCCATGGACAGGATATGTTTGTCATCTCCGCCGGCCACCTCGCGCCCGTCTATTACAGCATCCTTGCGCGCGCCGGCTACTTCCCGGTCAGCGAGCTCGGAACGCTCCGCCGCTTCGGTACCCGTCTCCAGGGTCACCCCTGCGTCACCGACCATCTCCCCGGCGTCTTCGCCCCTTCGGGCTCGCTCGGTCAGGGTCTTTCCGCAGCCGCGGGCATGGCGTTAGGTAAGAAGCTCGACGGCGACGATCATCGCGTCTTCGTCCTTCTGGGCGACGGTGAGAGCGAGGAAGGCCAGATCTGGGAGGCCGCAATGTGGGCTCCGCATCATAAGGTCGACAACCTCGTCGCCTTCACGGACCTCAACGGCCAGCAGATCGACGGCCCGACCGAGACTATCACCGGCATCGACAACCTCAGCGACAAATGGGCGGCGTTCGGATGGGATGTCATCCTTGCCGACGGCCATGACTTCGAAAGCATTCTGCAGGCCTTCGAGCTGGCGCACGCCGCGAACGGCAAACCGAAGATGATACTCTTCAAGACGGAAATGGGCCATGGCGTCGATTTCATGGCAGGAACACACAAATGGCACGGCAAGGCCCCCAGCCCCGAAGAGGTAGAGAAGGCCCTCGCCCAGCTGGAAGAAACATTGGGAGACTACTAGTATGAAGAAGTATATCGACTCAGGAAAGAAGGACACCCGCAGCGGTTTCGGCGCGGGCCTTCTCGAAGCAGGAAAACGCGACAGTCGCGTACTCGCTCTTACAGCCGACCTTAAGGGTTCGGTCAAAATGGACGCATTTGCGGCCGAGTTTCCCGACAGGTTCATCCAGTGCGGAATCGCCGAATCGAACATGGTCGGTGTAGCGGCCGGTCTGGCCACGACGGGGAAGATCCCCTTCATCGGCTCCTTCGCCGAGTTCGTGACCGGCCGCGTCTATGACCAGCTCCGCCAGGAGGTGGCCTATGGCCATACTAATGTCAAGATCGCTTCTTCCCACGCCGGAATTACCCTTGGCGAGGACGGTGCGACCCACCAGACCATGGAGGACATCGCCCTCATGCGCGCCCTTCCTGGCATGACGGTCATCGTCCCGTGCGATTTCAATCAGACTAAAAACGCGACTATTGCCGCCGCGGCATACAATGGGCCCGTTTATCTGAGATTCGGCCGCCCGTCAGTCCCGAATTTCACTGGAGAAGACGAACCGTTCGAAATCGGAAAGGTCTATAATCTGAATCCTGGAAAGGATGTCACCTTAGTCGCTTGCGGACATCTCGTATGGGAGGCGCTGCTGGCGGCCGAGGCCCTCGAGGCAGAAGGCATCAGCGCCGAAGTGCTGAACGTTCCGACTATCAAACCGCTTGATGCAGAGGCTATTATAGCTTCTTTGAAGAAGACCGGCTGCGCAGTTGTCGCCGAAGAGCACAATATGGCAGGCGGGCTCGGAGAGGCGGTTGCCGGAGTGGCGGCCTCCGCGGTCCCCGTGCCGATTGACTTCGTCAACGGTGCCGACCGCTTCGGCCAGTCCGGCACCCCCGCGGAGCTCCTCGCCGCCTACGGCCTCAACGCTGAGGCGATCGCGGCCGCTGCCCGCAAAGTGCTGAAACGCAAATAAAAGTTGGTACATCTCCCTACGCGATGATAGGGAGATGTGCCAACTTTTCGAATAAACGTGCATACCTGGTGCGAAATCGTGCCAGGTATGTGCGTTTTTGGCCGAAAATGCTCACACCTGGTCGAAAAAACAACCAGGTATGCACGCCGAAGACTATTCTGAGACGGCTGCAGCGGGAACGACGAGGATTGAGACCTCGTACAGTAGATAAATAGGCAGGAAGACGACCATCAGGGTGAACGGGTCGCCGGTTGGGGTGATGACAGCTGCGAGAATCAGCAGAATCACTATTGCATAGCGACGGTACTTTCGCAGCAACGACTTATTCACTAATCCGAATTTACCCAGTACCCATGCAAGAACTGGCAGTTCGAACACCAGGCCCATAATAAAAATTATGGACACGAAAGTCGAGATGTAGGAGTTCAGCGATATCTGAGTCAAGATTCCCGTTCCTATATGGTAGCCTGCTAAGAACCTGAAAGTCAGGGGAAAAACCAGTAAATATCCTACCGCGCAGCCTATATAAAACAGCAGCGCTACAGCAAGCATCGCGAATCCCATCCCGCGCTTTTCATTCTTATACAGAGCAGGCTTCACAAACAGCCACACTTCAACCAGCAAATACGGGAACCCCACAACAAGCGCCAGCAAAAACGCTGTACGCATATGGGTGAAGAAAGGCGCTGTGACATTGATATTGACTATATCGATTTTGAAATCACCTGTGAAAATGCCTCCAAGCCACTTATAAACAAAGAATTCCCCTGTGGTTGGAGCCAATACGACCGCATCAAAAAGCGATGGCATTACTGCGAAGGCTGCGATAAACAAAATCAGGATCGCTCCAAGCGTCCTGAAAATAGACCATCTGAGAACTTCGAGATGGTCCCAGAAAGTCATCTCACCGCTAGACATCCAGATCGTCTTTTATATCCTTGACTCCGTCGCGGAACTGTCGGACTCCTTTACCTATGCTCTTCATCAGCTCGGGTATTTTCTTGCCGCCGAAAAGCAGCAGAACTACCAGAGCGATAATGATGATTTCGCCAGTACCGATATTACCCAACATAACTAAGAATCAAGTTTGAGAACAGCCATAAACGCCGACTGCGGAACCTGGACGGTACCGATCTGGCGCATACGCTTCTTACCTTCCTTCTGCTTCTCGAGAAGCTTCCTCTTACGTGTCACATCTCCGCCGTAACACTTCGCGGTAACGTCCTTGCGCACCTGCTTTACCGTCTCGCGGGCGATAATTTTTGCGCCGATAGCAGCCTGAATCGGGATGTCGAACTGCTGGCGGGGGATAAGTTCCTTCAACTTCTCGCACATCCTGCGCCCGAAGGTGTAGGCGTTGTCTTCGTGTATCAAAGTCGAAAGGGCATCGGCCGGTTCGCCGTTCAAAAGAATATCCAACCTGACCAGTCTGGCCGGGCGGAACCCTATAATATGGTAGTCGAACGACGCATATCCCTTCGAGATGGTCTTCAGCTTGTCGTAAAAGTCGAAAACAATCTCTGAAAGCGGCATGTCGTAGTTAAGCTCAATACGGTCTGCGGTAATATAATGCTGGCTGATAAGCGTCCCGCGCCTATCCAGACACAGCTTCATAATCGGCCCAAAGAACTCGGTCTTCGAGATGATTTGCGCGCGGATATAGGGCTCCTCGATATGGTCGATGAGGGTCGGCGCCGGCATGCCCGAAGGGTTATGGACGGTAATCACCTCGCCCTGGGTCGTGTAGACGTTGTATGAGACGTTCGGCACTGTTGTGATCACGTCCATGTCGAACTCGCGGAACAAGCGCTCCTGAACGATCTCCAGATGGAGCAGTCCCAGGAAGCCGCAGCGGAAACCTGAGCCCAGCGCGAGCGAGCTCTCGGGCTCATAGAAGAACGACGCGTCGTTGAGCTTGAACTTCTCGAGCACGGCGCGCAGCTCCTCGAACTTGTCGGCCTGGACCGGGTACATGCCCGCGAAGACCATGGGCTTAACCTCCTTGAATCCGGCGATCGCTTCAAGGCACGGCTCCAAAACGTGAGTAATAGTATCGCCCACCTTCACTTCGACGGCGCTCTTGATACCGGTGATGATGTAGCCCACGTCGCCGGCCCCGATACGCTCGGCCGGGATGAGCTTCATCTTTAGGTGTCCCACTTCCTCCACGTCGTACTCCATGCCGGTGGCGAAGAACTTCACCTTGTCGCCCTTCGCGACCGAACCGTTAGCGACCTTGAAATACGCGATAACGCCCCTGAAGGGGTTGAAAACGGAGTCGAAGATCAGGGCTTGGAGCGGGGCTGACGGATCGGCCACGGGGGCGGGTATCCTCTCCACGATCGCGTCCAGGATAGGCGCGACCCCCTCGCCGGTGCGGGCGGAGATAAGGAACACGTCCTCGGGCGAACAGCCCAGCAGGTCGCAAACCTCGTCGGTCACCACCTCCACCTGCGCCGAATCCATGTCGATCTTGTTGATGACCGGGATGATTTCGAGCCCATGGTCAATTGCCATGTACAGGTTCGAGATGGTCTGCGCCTGCACGCCCTGAGTGGCATCCACCACCAGAAGCGCGCCCTCGCAGGAAGCTATCGAGCGCGAGACCTCGTATGAGAAGTCGACATGGCCGGGAGTGTCAATAAGGTTGAGCTTGAACTTCTCACCCTTGTACAGGTACTCCATCTGGATCGCGTGGCTTTTGATCGTGATACCTTTTTCGCGCTCCAGATCCATATCATCGAGCACCTGGTTCTCCATGTCCCGCGCGGACAAGGTCTGCGTGAGCTCAAGAAGACGGTCGGCCAGGGTAGACTTACCATGGTCGATGTGGGCGATGATACAGAAATTGCGGATGTTGCTCATACGGTCACAAATATAGCAAATTTATGGCACAGGGTCATATCCGCTTCCGCCCCAGGGGTGGCACCTTAGTATACGTTTCAGCGACAGCCAAAAACCTTTAAACGGTCCGTACTTGCGGAACGCCTCCAGCGCATACTGCGAGCATGTCGGGGTAAACCTGCAAGTCGGTCCGCCTTTCAGCGGAGATATGCAAACCTGATAGAACTTTATCAAAAGAATGAAAGGTGCGGCCAGCACCTTTTTCACTACACCCCAGAAACTCATAGCTTCGAGGAGATTTTAGTCAGAATTTCCCCTACTTCCTCAAAAAGAACTGAAAAATCCATCACCTCAGGAGAGTTGTAGCTGATCATGAAATCAATCCCGCGACCGGTCAACTTCTCCTTCTGTAAACGGTAGCTCTCGCGCAGCCTGCGCTTCAGTAAATTACGCTTGATGGCCCTCTTAAATAGCTTTTTGGGCACGCTAACCAGAAGGCGATTGACATCGGCATCCCCCGCGAGCCAGCAATACTTCAGATGAGCAGTCGAACCCCAGCGTCCATCTTCAAGAAGACGGGCGAGGGCAATTTTGCCAGTCAGCCTTTCGGCTTTGGAGAAGGTGTGAGAGACGCCTTCCATCTCACTATTTGTGTGAGGCGAGGTACAGATCGAGGGCTTTCGCCACAGACGGAGCTTCCGGAGTAGGAGCCTGAAGCTCGATGGAGAGACCGGCTTCGGTGATGGCATTCACCACACCCTTGCCGTAGGATGCGATCTTGAGATTATCCTGCTTGAAGTCGGGATAGCTGGCGAAGATGGAAGCTACGTCGGCCTTGTTGTAGAGAACCACCATGTCGTATGAGTGGAGGTCGATGCCGCGAAGATCCTGCGGAACGGACTTTACGAAGTTCGCCGCGCTCACATCGATTCCGGCGTCCTGGAACAATGTAAGAGCGTGTTGAGCGTTAGCCGAGTCGGCCGCTGTCATAAGGAATTTTTCGCCGGCATGCTTACCGGTGATAAGAGCCAAAATAGACTCTACAGAGCCGTCTCCGTAGAAGATCTTCCTCTTGCGATACACGATGTGTTTCTGCAGATACATAGCCACCAACTCGGTGCTGCAGAAATACTTCATAGTCTCAGGAACCTTGAACCTGAGTTCTTCCGAAAGCTTGAAATAAGCGTCAATCGCAAAGCGCGAAGAGAACACCACTGCGGTGTAGTCCGCGATATTGACTCTCTGAGTCCTGAATTCCATGGAAGTCAGGGGCTCAATTTTGAAAAACGGGAAGAAGTCAAACTTGACGCCGTACTTTTCCTCTATAGAGGTATACGGAGTAAGGTTTGAGGGGGTATTCTGAGATATAAGTATTCTTTTCATCATCCTAGGCTACTACTAATCCAACCGCCACTAACCCGGCTGCAGGAATAAGTTCGAGGGCGCAAAGATACAAAAATCTAGCCAATGGACGACATGTTGTGCTTAAAATTTCGCTCTCCCTCACCATCGACAGCAGAAGGGTCGCGCCCGCCTCGGCCGCGAAGACCCAGACCATGGCATCGGTGTCCCAATGGATGAGCAGCCATAGGCCCACGGTCGCCATCATCACGAACGCCAGCACGATGCCGTAGGTATACAGCGCCCTGCGCACGGCCAACCGCAGTTCGGCCGGAATTCGGGAGGGCAGGACGATTTCGGCGAGCAGCCGCTTCACTACCAGATAGCCGATCATGATCGCGAGCGAGAGCCACATCCGCTCGCTGAGCAGGCTGAACCGCTCGGCAATCAGCCACATCGGCAGCAGCATCAGCAGGGCGGCGCGGTTGCGGGTTCGGGCCAGCTGGATGCTATGCTCAATCTCCACGTTCGCCTTGGCGCGGCCGAGGCAGCGCATGATCGGGGTCCAGAGGATGAAGTAATCGCGCATGAACACGATCAGCAGGACGATGGCCGCCAGCGCGATTACGGAATGGACTGGGTCCTGGGACCATGACGCCTCGCGGGCGATGGCCTGAAGCGGCTCGTCCGACATCCACAATCTGCCGTTGGGGAAGTCCTGGATCATCTGCGTTTAGTTCCCACGTTTGGCGTTATAGCCCATGTCGAGAAGCAGAGAGACCAGGCGGTCGCGCCAGTCGCCCTGAATCACGATCTCGCCGTCCTTGGCCGTTCCGCCCACCCCGCACTTTTTCTTCAGCGCGCGGCCGAGCTCGGCCAGGTCATCCTCCCTGCCCACGAAACCCTGGACCAGGGTGACCTGCTTGCCCCCTCGGCCGCTGCGGTCGATCCTGACGATCAACCTCTGCTTCGAAGGCTCCAGCGTCTCCGCCTCCGCCTCCGCGGCCTCAGTATACTGAAAATCCGGGTTCGTCGAATAGACCACCCCCAAACGTTTCTTCCAATCGTTGTCTGACATAAATAGTATACATTTATGCACCAAATGGTTACTTTTCCTCCCTATCGCCTGGAGACGCAACGCGTCTGACGTCGACCCTAGTCCGGGCAAATGGTCGGAAAAGCAACCATTTGGCGCATTACCCGGCATTGGGGGACAAAGATAAAGGGCGTCAAAGCACTCTGTCGGAGCAGGAATTACAAAGATACAATCAAAATCGTTATATTTGCGGTCCTATGGACAGCAAACAGTTTAATATTTGGAATAGGATCGCAGCGGCGGTGGCGTTTGTGGTTTCGGCAGTGACTTATCTGCTGACTATCGAGCCATCAGCGTCATTCTGGGACTGCGGCGAATTCATCGCATCGTCATATAAACTGGAAGTCGGACACCCTCCGGGAAACCCCGTATTCCAGCTTTTCGCCCGCATCGCCACCCTCTTCGGCGACGCGTCCCATGCGGCGATTCTGGTCAACGCCTTCAGCGCCATATGCTCGGCCCTCACGATTTTCCTTCTCTATTTGACTATCGTTTGGCTCGCTAAGCGCCTGGTCAAGCCGGCCGAAGACGGCTCCTACACCCTCGGTGGAGCCATCGCCGTCATCGGCAGCGGCCTCGTGGGCGCTCTTGCATATTGCTTCTCCGACACCTTCTGGTTCTCAGCGGTCGAAGGCGAGGT
This sequence comes from Bacteroidales bacterium, assembly GCA_017617035.1. Classification (GTDB taxonomy): domain Bacteria; phylum Bacteroidota; class Bacteroidia; order Bacteroidales; family UBA932; genus Cryptobacteroides. The sequence continues at coordinate 29,428 of JAFZWV010000023.1, read as the reverse complement.
CTATGCCATGTCCAGCCTCTTCACGGCTCTCGTGTTCTGGGCCATGACCATGTGGTACGACTGCGCAGATAAGCCTTACGCCAACCGCTGGATAGTGCTCATCGCCTTCCTGATGGGTCTGAGTATAGGCGTTCACCTTCTGAACCTGCTTGCTATCCCAGCCCTGGTGTTCATGTACTATTTCCGCCAGAAGCCAGACTATACCTTCTGGCAGTATGTGAAGATCCTGCTTATCGGAGCTGTGATTCTGGGTGTTCTCGTGTTCATCGTTATTCCATGGCTTCCCAAGATTGCGGCTTACTTCGACCTGTTCTTCGTCAACGGACTTGGTCTTGGATACAACACAGGCTCGGCCTTCTTCATGATAGCGCTGCTTGCTCTCTGCTTCTGGGGTATCTTCCGTACGCAGAAAGCGGGGAAGGTGTTCTGGAATACCGTTCTTCTGTCGTTCACCGTTACCGTTATCGGTTTCTCGGTATTTACTGTGGATATCATTCGTTCGACAGCGAAGACCCCGACCAACGAGTACCAGCCCGACAATGCATTCACCCTCGTGCGCTATCTCAACCGCGAGCAGTATGGTAAGACTCCTCTGGTCTATGGCCAGTATTTCGATGCTCCATACGACCTGAAGACCACCAAATATTGGGCTCCGATCGACGGTAAGTACAAGAAGGTCGATGGTCCTGTAGATGCCCAGTACAGGAGTGAGGGCAAGATGCTCTTCCCTCGTATGTGGAGCAGCTCGCCAGACGGAAAGTTCGAAGATTTCTACGAGGCATATACCGGCGGCAAGGGCCGCAAGATCCCCGGCGCACAGCATCGCAAACCGACCATGGGCGCGAATCTGCGCTACTTCTTCGACTACCAGATGAACTGGATGTACTGGCGTTATTTCATGTGGAATTTCGTCGGCCGCCAGAACGAGATTCATTCCCCTTCGCCCGGAAACATCTTCCATGGCAACTGGGAGAGCGGCGTGAAGTTCATCGACAACGCGCGACTTGGCGACCAGAGCCATGCCCCGGATATCCTGAAGAACAACAAGGGCAAGAACCACTACTTCTTCCTGCCTCTGCTGCTCGGCCTCCTGGGCTTGTGCTTCCAGTTCGGTAAAGATAAGCGCGGATGCTGGCTGACCTTTCTCATGTTCTTCATGACAGGTATCGCGATCGTGCTCTATCTGAATCAGCCGCCCTACCAGGTCCGCGAACGTGACTATGCCTATGCAGGTTCGTTCTACTTCTTCTCGGTGTGGATAGGCCTCGCCGTGGCCGCGATTTACGAGTGGATTACGGATGCCGCGAAGGGCAAGGGTAATACGCTCATCGCCTCCGGTGTGACGGCTGCCTGCCTGCTTGTTCCGGTCCTGATGGCCGCCCAGAACTGGGACGACCATGACCGTTCCAACAGGCGTACCGCCGTCGAACTTGCCGGCAACTACCTCAACTCGGTAGGCCCCAACGGCTTCCTGATCACTCATGGCGACAACGATACCTTCCCGCTCTGGTATGCCCAGGAAGTGGAGGATATCAGGACCGACGTCCGCATCCTCAACACCTCGCTGCTTGGAACGGATTGGTACATCGACCAGATGAAGTACGCCTGCAACGAGTCGGCTCCGCTGCCGATCTCGGTTCCTCAGGCCCAGTACCTCTATGGCACCAACGAATATATTCCCATCGTCGACCGCATGAACCAGGAGGTCTCCATCCAGGATGTGATGGCGGTTTTCCGCCATCCTCAGTTGAAGGTCGCCCTCTCAAGCGGACGCAAGGTGGACTATATCCCTTCGCGCAAGATAGTTGTCCCGGTCAATAAGGAGAACGTCCTGAAGTACGGCATCCTCCCTCCTGAATTTGCGGACGCCATCCCCGAGAGCATTACTCTCAACATCCCCAAAGCGAAAGATTACCTGACCAAGCCCGAACTCTTCATGCTCGACCTTCTGGCTGGCTATGACTGGTCCAGGCCCATCAACATGCTCAACCAGGGAGGCGACCTCAATATAGGCATCAAGGACTACCTCTTCTACGACGGTTATTCCTACAGGTTCGTCCCTATTCGCAATAAGGTCAGCAGCCTCAACGCTGGAATTGTCGACCTTGACGGCCTTTACCGCAAGCTGCAGGACACCTACCATTTCGAGGCTCTGGAATCCGACGGCTGGTTCGTCGACTACCAGAACTTATACACCCACCTCGGAGTCATGTCGGTGCGTCAGGTCTTCGCGACTGCGGCCCGCTCCATGGCGAAGGGCGGCTTCATAGATGAAGCTGTCGATCTGCTCGACCGCGGAATGCAGGCAACCCGCCGTTTCCCTCTGGAGACTATTCCCATCGGTTTCGTGGCCAACGACTACATGCTCATCGACATCATCTCGCAGTACTACAAGTACGGGGAGGCCGAGAAGGCCAATGCAATTGCGGAAAAGATGGCGGAGGAGATGATAGCCGCGGCAGTGTTCTATTTCGATTTCTACGAGTATGCCCAGAACGACTTCGAAACTATCGTGCAGTACGCATATTATCTCGAAGACGAGGTCCGTAAGGGTGGAAATACCGAACTGGCAGATAAGATAGCCTCCAATCTGAAGGCTATTCTGGGACAGGCTGTTCCCTTCGAAAGTTAACGGGTAAGCCTCACCACTATCGAGAGCGGGAGATCTTTGCCGAAGCGGTCACGCAGAGCGAGTTCCCCGCTCTCGAGCGTATAACTGTCGCCCTTGAGTTTGAATGCTTCCCTTACGACCGTCTCGCCAAGCAGGGCGCTGTAGCCGTTGGAGTAGAGGTTGAGGACCATCCAGCCCGTGGGCTCGAGTATCTGGGCCACATTCTGCAGCAGGCCGAACAGACAGTCGTCGAGCTTCCAGCGCTCCCCGTCGGGACCATGGCCATAGGCGGGCGGATCGAGAATGATGCCGCTGTAGCGGTTGCCGCGCTTCGCTTCGCGTTTGGCGAACTTCATGGCGTCTTCCACCACCCAGCGGATGCCGTCTAGGCCGCTGCTTTCCATGTTGCCGCGGGCCCAGGTGACGACCTGCCGGACGGAGTCCAGGTGCGTCACGTCCGCGCCCGCCGCCTTCGCCGCGAGAGATGCCGCTCCGGTATAGGCGAACAGGTTGAGTACCTTTATCCCGGGCTTCGAATGCGAGTAGATGAACTCCCAGTTGGGGGCTTGCTCGGGGAAGACTCCGACATGCTTGAAGGAGGTCAGGCCGAGCCTGAGGTCGAATTCGAGGCCCTTTTGCAGGCCGGGGTAGATGATATGCCACTGGTCTTCCATCTTCTTCAGACGGTCCCATGTTCCGCTGTCTTCCTTTCCGGCCTTGCCAAAGCCGGCGCCGGGGGAGAAGCGCGTGTGCGCTAGTTTGAGCCATTCGGCCTGGTCCATGGTCTTGGACCATATTGCCTTCGGCTCGGGGCGAATCATGGTGAACTGTCCAAAACGCTCGAGCTTTTCGCCGTCTCCGCAGTCGATAAGCTCGTAATCGCGCCAGTTTTGTGATGGATACTCGGTCATATCAATGCAAAGATATTGAAAAAATTGCTACCTTTGAAAGCTATTGAAATTTCAAATTTTACACATATGCAACAGTTTATCGATTCCTATGATTTCGCTGGCAAAAAAGCCATCGTTCGTGTAGACTTCAACGTTCCTCTGAACGATAAGTTCGAAATCACCGACGACACCCGTATCCGTGCCGCCATCCCTACCCTTAAGAAGGTTCTCGCCGGAGGCGGTTCCCTCATCATCATGTCCCACCTCGGCCGTCCGAAGGGAGTAGACGCCAAGTTCTCCCTGAAGCACATCATCGGCCGCGTAAGCGAGCTCCTCGGAGTCCCCGTACAGTTTGCAGACGACTGCCAGAAGGCTAAGGCCCAGGCAGACGCCCTCAAGCCGGGTGAAGTTCTCCTTCTCGAAAACCTCCGCTTCTACGCAGAAGAGGAAGGCAAGCCCCGTGGACTTAAAGAGGATGCAACCGACGAAGAGAAGAAGGCTGCAAAGGCCGTCGTCAAGGAGTCCCAGAAGGGCTTCGTGAAGACCCTTGCTTCATATGCAGACTGCTACATCAACGATGCATTCGGTACAGCACACCGTGCCCACGCTTCGACCGCTCTCATCGCTGACTATTTCCCGAACGACAAGATGTTCGGTTACCTGATGGAAGGCGAAATCAAGGCTATCGACAACGTCCTTAAGAACGCCCAGAGGCCCTTCACCGCTATCATCGGCGGTTCCAAGGTTTCCTCTAAGCTCGCAGTTCTCGAGAATATGCTCGACAAGGTCGACAACCTTATCATCGGCGGCGGTATGAGCTACACCTTCATCAAGGCCCAGGGTGGCCAGATCGGTAACTCGCTCCACGAAGATGACCTCATGCCCAACGCCCTTGAGATTCTCAAGAAGGCTGAAGAGAAGGGCGTAAAGGTATGGCTCTCCTGCCAGACCGTCATCGCAGACGCCTTCTCGGAGGACGCCAATGTCGATTCAGTAGACGCCTACAAGATCCCCGAAGGCTGGGAAGGTGTAGACACCGGAGCAGAGTCCCTCAAGCTTTGGAAGGACGTTATCCTGAACTCCAAGACCATCCTCTGGAACGGTCCTGTCGGAGTGTTCGAGATCGCTAAGTTCGCAAACGGAACTCTCGAGATCGCCCGCGACCTCGCCGAGGCTACCGAGCGCGGAGCTTACACCCTCGTCGGTGGCGGCGACTCCGTCGCAGCAGTCACCCGCATGGGCTTCGCCAAGAAAGTCAGCTACGTCTCGACCGGCGGCGGCGCCATGCTCGAAGCCCTCGAAGGCAAAGAACTCCCTGGTATCGCGGCTATTCGCAAGTAAATGTTGAATCATAAGCAAAAGAGAGCCTGCGCAATTGCGCAGGCTCTCTTTTTGACTTTTTCACGATCCTCGATTTAGCATTGTAAGGAAGAGTTTTTCGTCAGGGGCTGGGGAGGAAAGTATAATGGGTATTATGCGAATAGTCGCTTCGACGTTTGGGAGGGGACATCAAATCCGCTACTTGCGACAAAACTAACAAACGCGCCAGAGGGGGTAGATTACTATTACCAATTACAGGCATTAGGCCGTAATTATGATTTTGTAGACTAAGTTTATATATTTGAAGTGTCAAAACTAATCTATATGAAAAGAATCACAAGAAAATTCGGATTGTTTATTGTAAGCCTTCTATCTATAGGTCTGCTTGCTTGTACGTCAGAGAATTCGTTCAAGAACGAGGATCATGAACAGACGAGGGCGGGCGGTTGGACAAGATGGTATCCATACTACTTTATGTCGTTTAGATATATTGTATCATTTCATCCAATCAGTTCGGACAACCGCTATAATAACGACAAAAAGCCAGATCGGGAAATCTTGTTCGTGCTGGACAACTCAACGCCTGCTCCCGCTCATAAAGCTATTCCTGTCCCAGAGGAAAAATACGATGAGATACGAAAAGAACTTGGGGATACAGTTAAATTTCTTATGACAGACGCCCAGCCTGGCGGATTTGCCTATATTCACGATTTCACCAACGTGAATCTAACGTCCAACCTTGATTATGAAGGTGTCCCTGCGGGAGAATCCCTAAATTCTATTGTAAACTTCACTTACAAAACTTGCATGCCTTGGATAAAAGCAAGGCACTATGACAATAACGGCGTTCAGACACGGAAACCGGTTTATTCAAATATAACCATTCCCCTGAATGAATTAAAACTGGCTGACTTTAATGCCTGTAACCCTTGTGGTAAAATCACCTTCCCTAGTGCGCCCGTTTCAGGACAGCAATTCACTATTGAATTCAACGGCGGAACAAGAAAAGTAACCAGCGTCTTTACGATACCGCCACAAACAGAAGAAGACTGGGACTGGAGTCAGAATTACTATTAGTCTATCTTATTTAAACGTGCATACCTGGCGCGAAATCGTGCCAGGTATGTTCATTTTTATCCCAAAACGCTCACATCTGGTCGCAAAACCGACCAGGAATGCACGCTATTGATTCAGCGGTTTCGCGTAGTGGGTAGGTTCCTTCTTCGCGGGCTTGACGGGTTCGCGGATAATTTTGGAGGGTTTTCCGCTGCGAACGCTCAAAATCCAGATCACGATACCGGCGATGATGAAGGGCACGCTTAACATGTGCCCCATGTTAATGACGGTATCGCCGATGGTAAAGAGAATCCTCGAAGGGGCCTTGGTGAATTCAAGAAGGAAGCGGCTGCCGAAGCAAAAGGTGAAGAAGATTCCGAGGTACTCTCCGCGGAACATCTTGTCGTTCTTCTTGTTGTAGAGGAACAGCATCACCAATCCGAGAATGATGTAGCACAGCGCCTCGTAGAGCATGGTCGGATGCTTCGGAAGCGGATCTCCGCTGCGCTCGAAAATCACACCCCAAGGCAGGCTGGTATTGTAGCCGTAAATCTCTGAATTGAAGAAATTACCTATACGGATACAAGCTCCTGCGAAGCAGATGATAATCACAAGCTTATCCAGAATCCAAAGCAGATCGAATCCCTCTCTTTTTCCGTACTTATTGGTGTACCACCACATCGCTAGAAGTATACCGATGGCGCCGCCATGGCTTGCCAGGCCGCCCTTCCAGGGCATAAAAACCTCGCCGAAACCCTGCCATGTTCCGAAATAGTATCCCGGATCATAGAAAATGCAGTGTCCTAAACGCGCGCCGACGATAACTGCAATCAGCATCGAATAAAGAAGCGGATCGAGGATATCCTCGCTCACTCCCTCCCTGCGATAGAAATTCCGCAGAATGTAAATGCCGTAAATGAATCCGGAAACAAACAGCAGTGAGTACCACCTGATTCCCAGCGATCCCAGATGAATCAGCACCGGGTCGATATTCCAATGTATTACGAGTAAATCCAACATAGCGCTGCAAATATAGTGAAATCAGCGGACTTTATTATTCTCGCTTTTGGTGGACAAAAGATTCTCGACTACGGATGAATTCGCGTATAGAGGTACTTTTCATTTGAGAAAAAAGTAATAAAATGCGGCTTTAGGGTATTGCTATTCAATAAAACATTCTTTAGTTTTGCGCAAAAGGAGGACTCAGTATGATAGGATACAAGAGAACCAAACAAGAGATAAAAGGCGATCGGGCTAAAGAGATAAAGAAGCAGCTCGAAGCTACAGATAATAAGAAGACAGGCGGAAAAGTCCGAATGCCAGATAAGTTTAGCATTTCCTGGAAATGACAGACAATATGCTGCAATTCGAGAGGACTTCCAATGTTGAAGTCCTCTCTTCTTTTTTCTGTGGCGAGCGCGCTATCGACCAACTCATACACAAAAGGGAGAACGGTTTATCTTCTTTTGTCTCTGAGGTAGAGTGCGATTCATTTATTGTTTCCGTTATGGATGAGCCCGTGGCGGTATTCGTTTATAGTGAAGCTTCAATTGCTTTGGATGGTAAGGCATACCCATCAATAGAAATAGACTTCATCGCCGTGAGACGAGACTATAGGTTACAGGGCATAGGAACGAAAGTCGTTCAAACAATTGAATCATATGCTCGCAGCAAACACTATCCTTTTCTCACAGTCGACGCTTACCATAACAAACGTTATTCAGCAGAAGGTTTTTATCTAAAGTGTGGGTTTGAGCGCAACGAGGTTAAGGGTGAACACGGCAAGGTTGTGCCTATGTTTAAGCAATTGTTGCTTGAGTCTGACAAATAATTTGAAATAATGGTACTCTTTGCCATCCGTCCAGTTACAGAATAGATTAAGATGCCCGGCCGGAGCCGGGCATGACTCTAACTCGAAAATTGGACTACTCCCCGTAAAACAGGGGGGAGAAGTCCAAAAATGTGGTTATCTTTGCGTTTCGTCGCTCGTGCGCGTACGGGCACGATTGTTGTTGCCGCACGAAGACGATAAAGGAAAGTATGATAGCATTAGTTAGTATAATGGCGATTGCGGCGGCGGTGGATACGACGCAGATTCAGCAGCCGCAGGACACAATCGAAATAACTCTAGAGCAGGCGCTGCAGATTGCGCTAAGCGAAAACATAGCCGTAAAGGTCGCAGACAAGGAGATTGAGCGTGCGCAGTACGCCAAGAAAGGCTCGTATGCCGCGCTGTTCCCGAAGGTCGACGGGTCGGCGTCGTTCCAGCGCACCATCGAGAAGCAGGTTATGTACATGGACTTCGACATGTCCAGCATAATGGGCGGCGCTTCAGGCGGTTCAGGTGGTTCAGGCGGCTCAGGTGGCTCTGGCAGCGGTTCGGGCTCCGGTTCCGGTAGCAGTTCAAGCGCATCCTCCAGCTCCAAGAAAGGAATTGAAGTCGGCCGTTGGAACTCCTTCTCGGCAGGCTTCAGCGCCTCGATGCCGCTTATCAACTTCCAGGTTTGGGAATCCCTCAAACTCAGCGGCAACGAAGTCGAACTCGCGGTAGAAAAGGCGCGCAGCAGTAGGCTGGATATGGTCACTCAGGTCAAGCAGGCCTACTACCAGGTCCTTTTCGCCAAGGAAGCCGCCAAGGTATACAAGGAGGTCTACGACAACGCTCTCGCAAACTGCGAAAAGATAAAGATGAGGCACGACGCCCAGAAAGCTTCTGATCTCGAACTCGCCCGCGCCCTCACTACCCTGGCGAACGCCATCCCCAACATGTACGACTCCGAGAACGCGGTCTCGCTGGCCCTATGGCAGCTCAAGGCTGTCATGGGCGTAGACCTCGACCTGCAGATTGATACCAAAGGCGAGCTCCACGACTACTCCGAAGAGATGACCGTCCTCTACGGCGAAAACGAGCTCAACCTCGATAACAACAGCGCCATGCGCCAGCTCGAACTCCAGGCCGCCCAGCTCGCCTCTTCGGTCAAGGCCAGCAAATACGCCAACCTCCCGAGCCTCGCCCTGGGCTTTACCTACCAGTACAGCGCCATGGCCAATGACTTCGACTTCTCGAACTACAACTGGACTCCATATTCGTTCGTGGGCTTGACCCTCAGCATCCCCATTTTCGCCGGAGGCCAGCGCTACCACAGCATTAAGGCAGCCCAGGTCCAGGCCGAAGAACTCGACATCCAGAAGCTCGAGACCGAAAGGCGCCTGCGCATAAGCATACGCCAGAGTCTCAACACCATGGAGACCGCCATGCGCAGCTTCGATGCAGCAGACGCCGCACTCGAGGCATCCCGCAAGTCCTACGACATCACCCTCGCCTCCTACGAGATAGGCGGCAGCACCCTCACCGACCTCAACGACGCCCAGCTTGCCCTCACACAGGCGCAGCTCACCGCTGGTCAGTCGATATTCAACTACCTCACGGCCAAGGCCGCCCTCGAAGGCACCCTCGGCAACGATTTCCTCGAAGAAGAAAACCAAACCAAATGAATACAATCAAAGCAGTAGCTCTCGCAGCAGCGGTTCTTACCCTGGCAGCCTGCGGACAGAAGCAGACCAAAACCCAGGACGACAGGGCCTTCCTTCTCCCCAACGTCAAGACCATCGTAGCCCAGAAGCAGACAGTCTCGATCGACAACAGTTATTCAGTCACCCTCCAGGCATATGCGGTCAACAATATTGCCCCTCAGACGTCGGGCCGCATCGTGAGCATCAAGGCTGAAATAGGCGACAAGGTACGCAAGGGCCAGACCCTCGCCGAGATGGAGCGCACCAACCTCGACCAGGCCGAGCTGCAGCTCAAGAACGCCGAGAGCGATTACAACCGCACCAAAGCCCTCTACGAAAAGGGCGGCGTCTCCAAGTCTGACTTCGAGGCCGTCGAACTGAACTACAAGGTAAGACAGAGCGCCTACAAGAACCTTAAGGACAACACAATTCTGACGAGCCCCCTCGAAGGAGTAGTCACCGCAAGGAACTATGACCAGGGCGACATGTACTCCATGGCATCGCCCCTGTTCGTGGTCCAGCAGGTCAATCCTCTGAAGGCCCTCGTCTCCGTCTCCGAGAAAGACTACTCGCTGCTTAAGAAAGACGCGGTAGCAGAGATCCAGACCGAAGCTATCCCCGGCAAGACCTTCAAAGGCAAGGTGGCCCGAATTTATCCGACCATCGACCCTGCTACCCATACCATCACCGCAGAGGTCCATATCCCCAACGCTTCGAACGAACTCCGTCCCGGAATGTATGCCTATGCGCGCCTTATCTTCGGCAGCGCCAGCCGCATCCTTATCCCTGACCTTGCTATCGTCAAGCAGCAGGGCTCCGGAGTGAAGACGGTCTTTGTCCTCGACAAGGAAGATCAAACCGTCAGCGTCAGGGTGGTCGAACTCGGACGCCACCTCGGCGATCAGTACGAGGTCCTCAGCGGCCTCAGCGAGGGAGAAACAATTATCTCCAGCGGCCATGGCGCCCTGCGCAACGGCTCCAAAGTAAACGTTATCGAGTAATGAGCATCTACCGTACATCAGTTGGCAAGCCGGTAACCACCGCGCTCATTTTCGTCGTTTTCATAATATTCGGCGTCTACTCGCTTACCAAGACGAGCATAGCCCAGTTCCCTGAATTCGAGAGCAACACCATTATGGTCATGAGCTCGTATCCGGGAGCCAGCGCCGAAGATATTGAGAACAACCTGACGAAGGTGCTCGAAAACGCGCTCAACGGTGTGGCCGACCTTAAGGAGCTGACCTCCAATTCCAAGGAGAACATCAGCCTCCTTACCCTCACCTTCGAATACGGAACCGACATAGAAGAGGCGACCAACAACGTCCGCGACAAATTGGACATGGTCGCGACCTCTCTGCCCGACGGGGTGAGCCTGCCTACCATCTTCAAGTTTAGTGCGGAGGACATGCCTATCATGATCCTCTCCGCCACCGCTGACGAGTCGCTCCCGGGCCTCGACAAGATCCTCGACGATCGTCTCGCTACCCCGCTCGCCCGCGTCAGCGGCGTCGGAACAATCTCGGTGGCCGGTGCCCCCACCCGTGAAATCCAGGTCTACTGCGACCCCAATAAGCTCCAGGCTTACGGGCTTACGGTCAGCACAATCGCTCAGATAATCGCGGCTGAAAACCGCAACATCCCTTCGGGAAACATCGACGTCGGCTCCGATACCTACACCCTCCGTGTACAGAAAGAGTTTACATCGCCCCAGGAAATGCTTGACATAGTAGTCAGCACCGCAAACGGCAAGACCGTATACCTCCGCGATGTGGCGACGCTTCGCGACGGCAGCCAGGAACGCGAGCAGGAATCCTACACCAACGGCCGCCGCAGCGCCCGTATCATTATCCAAAAGCAGTCTGGCGCGAATACCGTAGACGTTATCCGCAAGGTAAAGAAGCAGCTCGTCAAGATTGAGCGCAACCTCCCTTCGGATATCAAGATTGAAACAGTCGTCGACGGCTCGACCAATATCATCAACACGATCAACACCCTGCGCGACACGATCATCATCACCTTCCTGGTGGTTATGCTGGTCGTGTTCCTGTTCCTTGGGCGCTGGAGGGCGACTTTCATCATCGTGCTGTCGATTCCGGTGGCGCTGCTCGCATCCATCGTTTATCTGTTCGCAACTGGCAATACGCTCAATATCGTGTCCATGTCCGCCTTGTCGATAGCTATAGGCATGGTCGTGGACGATGCCATCGTCGTCCTGGAGAACATAACGACGCACCTCGACCGTGGCGAAAAGCCGAAGGAAGCGGCCGTGCTCGCGACTGGCGAGGTCTCGATCTCGGTTATCGCTTCGACCCTCACGATGCTCTGCGTGTTCCTGCCCCTTACCATGATACGCGGCTTTACCGGTGTCATGTTCAGGCAGCTGGGCTGGATCGTCAGTATCATCATGATAGTCTCGACAACGGCAGCCTTGACCCTAGTCCCGATGCTCTGCAGTCGCTTTCTTCGCAGCGGTAAACGCAGCGGCAAGCTCTACGACATCTTCTTCATGCCATGGAACCGGATCCTCGACAAAATCTCGGCCGGCTACGGCAGGCTCATCCGCTGGTGTACGACTCACCGCCGCTGGGTTGTCCTCGGCGCTTTCGCAATATTCATCGTGACAGCGGCCCTCTATGTGCCCCGCATGAAGACCGAATACTTCCCGAAGACGGATGAAGGCCGAATCAGGGTTAACATAAACCTCCCCGTAGGAACCGCCCAGGCGACGACCGCCGAGCTCGCCCGCAACATCTACGACGAGATAGTCGAAGCCGTCCCCGAGCTGCAGATCATCAACATCACCTACGGCCAGGCCGACACCGACAACACCTTCGCCAACATGCAGAGCAACGGCACCCACGTTATCTCAATGAACCTCAATGTTGGCACGGTCGATACTCGTAAGCGCAGCTCCGACGAGATCGCGACCGTCATCCGTGGCATCCTATCACATTACCCCCAGATCCGCAAGGGCCTCGTCTACGAGGGAGGCGGTGGAATGGGCGGCGCTGCGACCGTGGAGGTTGAGATCTACGGCTATGACTTCGCCGCCACCGACCAGGTAGCCCGCGAGCTTCGCGACCAGCTCTCGAAGGAGAATGACTTCGTGCAGGTGAGCCTCTCGCGCGACGAGTACACGCCCGAGTACCAGATCAACTTCGACCGCACGAAGCTCGCGCTCAACGGCCTTACCTCTTCTACAGCAGGCGCCGCTTTCAGCGCGGCCATGTCGGGCCAGGTTGCCTCCTACTACCGTGAAGACGGCGAGGAATACAACATCCGCGTGCGCTACGCCCCCGAGTTCCGCCGCTCGATAGAGGACATGGAGAACATAACCATAGTCAACGCCATGGGCAAGCCCGTGAAGATGAAAGAGCTCGGAACGCTCGTCGAGACCGAGGTCCCTCCGACCATCGAGCGCAAGGACCGCGAGCGCCTGATCACCCTCAGCGCCATAGTCAAGAACGGCGTTGCGCTCAGCGACGCTGTGGCCAAGACCCAGAAGGTGATTGATGCGACTGAGATTCCGGCCGAGCTGACGACCGTCATCGCGGGCGATTACGAAGACCAGCAGGAGATGTTCGGCGATATGCTCATCCTCATCATCCTCATCATCGTGCTTGTCTACATCGTGATGGCCGCGCAGTTCGAGTCGTTCCTCTCGCCGTTCGTGATCATGTTCTCGATTCCGTTCGCTCTCGTGGGTGTTGCGGTTGGAATGCTCGTGAGCGGTTCGGCCATCGGTGTTATGGGCCTTATCGGTATCATCATCCTGTTGGGTATAGTCGTGAAGAACGGTATCGTTCTTATCGACTACACGATACTGCTGCGAGAAAGGGGCTACAACGCCGTTGAGGCTTCGTCCATCGCGGCCCGAAGCCGTCTGCGCCCTATCCTTATGACCACCCTTACTACTGTGCTCGGTATGCTCCCTATGGCCATAGGCCTTGGTGAGGGCTCCGAACTCTGGCAGGGCCTCGGAGTGGTGGTGTGCTGGGGACTTTCGATCTCCACGCTCGTCACTCTCGTGCTCATTCCTACAATATACTGCGTTTTCGCGGTAAGGCAGGAAAGAAGAAAACAGAAAAAACTAGCTGCGAAATGAAAGCTGTATTCATAGCATACAATCAGGCTTACAATGAGGAGATAGCGGACCTCCTCGAGAGCTTCGGCCAGAGGGGGTTCACCCGCTGGGACGAAGTCAGCGGACGCGGGTCCGAAAATGGTGAGCCCCATATGGGTTCACATGCCTGGCCGGTCATGAACCACGCCGTGCTGGCTATGGTCGAGGACTCCGCAGTGCCGGGGATTCTCGCCGCCCTCCACGAAAAAGACCTCAAGTTCGAGGACCTCGGACTCAGGGCTTTTTGCTGGACGGTAGACGAACATATTTAAAAAATGCTTATTTTTGGAGGAAATGGAAAAAACAGTTACCAGTCAGAATTTCAAAGAGATACTAGCCTCGGCGCACGTAGTGGTTGTCGATTTCTGGGCGGTTTGGTGCGGCCCCTGCAGGGCGCTTGCTCCGACAGTCGCGGAAGTCGCTGAAGACTTCGACGGAAAAATCGTCGTTGCAAAATGCAACGTTGACGAGGTTCAGGACATCTCTATAGAGTACGGAATCCGAAGCATCCCTACTCTCATCTTTTTCAAAGATGGAGTACCGGTCGATAAAACTATCGGATTGGTATCAAAAGAAGAAATAGTTAAACGAATAAATTCTCTGTTATGAAGAAATTAATCGCCGCTGCAGCAGCTCTTGTTCTTTTTGCTGTAAGCGCTTCCGCTCAGCTCGGTATCGTTGGCGGTCTTACTTCCAACTCTTCGGACCTGAAGACTGCATACAGCGATGTAGTTGAGAACCAGTCAGTGACTCAGTACCACGCCGGTATTGTCCTCAAACTCGGTCTTCCCCTCGGCTTCTATGTGCAACCGGGTGTTATGTACGAAATGAAAGGCGCAAGACTTCAGGATCAGATCCTCGGCATCTCAGGAGACAACTTCGAGATTGACATCGATACTAAAACCGGATTCCTTGAGATTCCCGTCCAGGCCGGTTGGAAACTCGATCTTGCCGGTATAGCACCTTACGCATTCATTGAGCCTTACATCGGTTATGCTATTACGACCGAAACTAAGACAGAGGCTAAGAACGGCGTCGCTCAGACAGCCCTCGAGGCTCTCGCAACCGCATCGGGAATTCCTCTGAATACCGATAGCAACGATGAGAACAAGTGGGACGGCCGCAACCGTGTCCAGTATGGCGTAGGTGTTGGTGCGGGTATTCTCCTCCTCGACAAACTCGCTGTTTCGCTCAAGTGGTATTGGGACTTCGGTAACCTCTATAACGAAGACGGTCAGGCCAGCTGGTCAGCCCAGGCTATGTACGATCAGGCTAAGAACAGCAAAGCAAACGGTATTGCTTTAACCGCAACACTTTACTTCTAGTAGATGACAGGCAAAAAGGCGCTTTTCTTCTGCGCCGCAGCTTCGAACATAGATCCTAAATACAACCAAGCCGCCCGGGAAGCAGTCCGCGCGGCTTGTTTGTGTGGTTATGAGATCGTATCAGGCGGTACTATCAAGGGAACGATGAAGGTCGTCAGCGATACTGCCCGCGAGTGTGGAGCACATGTCAAGGGCGTCCTTCCCCGTTTTATGGACGGTCTGGAATATCCGGCTCTCGATGAACTGGTCTGGACCGAAACCATGTCCGCCCGTAAGGAAGAAATGCGTGCTGGGATTAGTCTGGCCGTTGCGCTTCCGGGTGGTATCGGAACTCTTGATGAACTCGCCGAGACTTGTACGCTCATTAGGTTACACCAGATCGACGCGAAGATGGTGATCTTCAATGTCGGAGGTTTTTATGACATACTGGAAAAGTTGTTCGACCACTATGTCGAAACCGGTATGCTAGACGTGCCTACCCGCCGCAAGATCATTTTCGTAAGGACTATCGAAGAATTCAAGGCAGAGTTATGAGCAGGGAAGAGATACTAAGCTTCCTCGGAGAAGACTGGCAGTCGGTGCAGACTCTTATTGCGGACGCGCTGCGTTCGGATATAGGTCTGCTCAACATAGTCAACAGTCAGATTATAGCCCACGGCGGCAAGATGCTGCGGCCGATGGTCACCCTCCTGATGGCCGGCGCTTGCAGCGACGGCCGGATAGGGGAGGACACCCGCCGCTACGCAGCCGCCGCCGAGTTGCTCCACAATGCAACCCTTCTCCACGACGATGTCGCCGACGAGAGCGACGTCCGGCGCGGAGAGCCTACTATGCGTCTGCGTCTCGGTCCCAGCCGGGCCGTCCTCGTCGGCGACTTCTGGCTCTCAAAAGCGGTGGATCTTATTCTTGAAGCCGACTCTCGCGACGCCGTGAAAAAAATCTTCTCGAAGACTTTGTCCGATCTTGCCGAAGGTGAGATGCTCCAGCTCGAAAAGGCAGGAGCCGCAGATACTTCCGAAAAGGAGTATTTTCGCATCATCTTCTGTAAGACCGCCTCTCTTTTCGAGACGGCCGGCCTGAGCGGAGCTATTTCCGTCGGCGCACCTGCAGAATACGTCGCTGCGGCCAAGGAGTACTCAGACGCACTTGGTATTGCTTTCCAGATTAAGGACGATATTCTCGACTATGCCGGCGACGGCGAGTTGGGAAAGCCAGTGGGTATAGACCTTCTTGAAAAGAAGATTACGCTTCCGCTGCTTTGCGCGATGAAAGATTCGCCCAGAGAGAGTGAAATAAGAAAAATGGTTCTCGCTATCGACGCGCACCCTGAATATTGCGAAGAGATTCGTAAATTTGTAGCGGAGCGCGGAGGAGTAGAAGCAGCCGGTGAGATACTCAATCAATATGTTGACAACGCTCTCGCCGCGTTGAAGGCTCTTCCGGAAAGCCGATACACTGCTTATCTTGCAGAAATAGCAAGATTCAACACCATAAGGAACAAATGAGATTTGCAGATATTGCAGGCAATGAAGATGTCGTAAGGGCTCTGGCCGGGATGGTCGATTCCGGTAAGATACCCCATGCGATCATGCTTCACGAAGACGACGGCGGGGGAGCCTTCCCCATCGTTCAGGCCTTCCTGCAGTATTTGTATTGCAAGAACCGCGAGGGAGGAGATTCCTGCGGCTCCTGTCCGGGCTGCAATAAGATTAGCAAGCTCATCCACCCCGATGTGCATTATATCTATCCTGTCAATACCGGCAGTTCGACCGATTTCGTGGTCCAGTGGCGCGAACTCGTTCAGTCCAATCCCTCGTTTACCGAAAACGAACTGAGCGACGCCCTCGGAATAGAAGGTAAAACGGCCATGATCAAGGTCGAAGAGGCGAAGAAGGTACTCGATGTCCTGTCGCTTTATGCTCTTGAGAGAGGTTATCGCGCGCTTGTCGTCTATCTTCCGGAGAAGATGAACAGGGAGGCGGCCAACCGCTTGCTGAAGGCCGTCGAGGAACCGCCGGAGAAAACTCTGTTCCTTATGATTACCCATGCGCCGGACATGGTCCTTCCTACTATCGCCTCGCGTTGCCTCAGGCTTCGCGTCATGCCCCAAAAGGGAACGTTCCGTTCGGTGGGTCAGGCGGAAGATCCGGAGCTTATGCGCCGCCTGATGCAGGCGGTGCTGGCGCGCGACCTCGGGGCCGCGCTCGATACCGCCGAATCGCTTGCGGCGCTCCCTTCGCGCGAACGCGCAAAGGGCTTCTGCAAGTACGCCGCAGAGAGGCTGCGTTTCGTATTCCTCCTGCAGCAGGGTCTCGACAACCTTGTCGAGGTGCCCGAAACCGAGCTCGCCGAGCTCCGCGACTGGGCTGCGAGATGCCCAAAGACATTCCCGCGTAAGGCTGCGGAAGCGCTCAGCCGCGCCCAGGGTTACATAGAGCGCAATGTTAGTGTCAAGATACTCTTTACAGATCTTGCCGACAGATTATACATGTCATTATGAGTGAGACTATCAACTACGACTGCTTCCGCGGGTGCGTCAAATGCACCACACCCGAAGGAGAGACCGTATGTACATACAGGGAAGGTTGCTGCAAGCTTGGAGAGCACAACTATCTCAAGGACATAGGCGCCAACGAATACCCCGACATCTTAGAGGTCCGTTTCAAGAACACCCGTAAGGGCTTCTACAGAAACGATAGCGGCCAGAGCGTGCGTCAGGGCGATATGGTGGTGGTGGAGGCGGCCAATGGCCATGACCTCGGAATTGTCACCCTCGAAGGCCCGCTCGTCCTGCGCCAGATGAAGCGCCGCAGGATAGATCCCGAGACAGCCGAGTTCCGTAAGATCTACCGTAAAGCCCGTCAGGCCGACGTGGAGAAGTGGCTGGAGGCAACCGCCCGCGAGCAGCAGACTATGATCGAAGCCCGCCGCATCGCTGCCACCATGGGCCTGGAGATGAAAATCGGCGACGTGGAGTTCCAGGGCGATGGGACCAAGGCGATATTCTATTACATAGCCGACGGTCGTGTGGACTTCCGCCAGCTCATCAAGGTCTTCGCAGAGGAGTTCCGTATCAAAATCGAAATGAAGCAGATAGGCGCTCGCCAGGAAGCCGGCCTCATCGGAGGTCTCGGCGTTTGCGGTCGCGAACTATGCTGCGCCAACTATATCACCAACTTCAAGAGCATCAGTACTTCCGCAGCCCGCTGCCAGGACCTTTCGCTCAACCCGCAGAAGCTCGCCGGCCAGTGCGGCAAGCTCAAGTGCTGCATCAACTATGAAGTTGCGACCTACATGGATGCCCAGAGTCGCATCCCGAAGGTCACCGAGCCGCTCGAATTCAAGGACGGCCTGGCCTGGCTCCGCAAGACCAACATCCTCGCGGAGACCATGTACTTTTCCTACGACCGCAATTCGGACGAAAACCTCTATCCGCTCGCTGCCGAAGACGTCCGCGAGATTATCATGATGAACCGCAACGGCATCAAGCCCGATTCGCTTATGCCTGAGCCGGTCAGCTCCGCTCCCGAGTTCGTTACGGCGGCAGGCGAGGGCAGCATCACTCGTTTCGACAGCCCCAAGAAGAAAAAACACAGGGGCAGGAAGAGGGGTAAGAATGAGAAGTAGGCTGCTCATAGCTTTGGCAGTTGTATGCTTTTGGTCCTGCGCGAGGCCCGTGTCGGGAGAGCTGTTCCTGGCTGCACCTCGCAATTCCTATGACTTCCCGATTCTGGTGGTGGATTCGCTGGCGCACTTCGACTTTGCGTTCTATACCAGGGTCGACAGCGACGACAGCGTTTCTGAACCTGTCAGGCTTGATATAACTTGGGTGGCGCCATCCGATACGGTTTATCGCGAGACGGTGTATATGCTTACGGATACTGGCGAAGGGACACTTCAGCGCTATCGCTCTTATGTGCGTTTCCCTTCCGTCGGGCAGTGGACGCTAAAAGTGGGTGTAAGCCCGGAGGTGAAAGGCTTCAGGGGCCTTGGACTTATCTGGAAAGAAAAACGATGGGACACGACAAACTAAGGAAGTTCGCTGAGAATGAGACGTTCGCCTGTCTGCTGCAACCCTCTGCGGCGGAGCTCCTGTCGGATGGCTACTTCAACCTGAAGGACCACCCTATAAAGGGGCATTGGGCAGAGCGTATGTTCGGGCGCGAACCCGGAGCCGAGATAATTCTCGAGCTCGGTTGCGGAAAAGGCGAGTACACACTCGATCTGGCACGTCGTTATCCCGACAAGTGTTTCATAGGAGTGGATATAAAAGGCGCACGCCTCTGGAAAGGCGCCAAGACAGCAACGCTGGAGAAGATAGGTAATGTGGCATTTCTACGTACGCGTATCGAATTCATAACTGCTTTTTTTGCTCCTGGTGAGATTTCGGAGATATGGCTCACGTTCTCCGACCCTCAGATGAAGAGTGAGAATTCTCGTCTTTCGTCTCCGCTGTTCCTGGAACGTTACCGTAGTTTTATGCGCCCGGGAGGTTTAGTGCATTTGAAAACCGACTCTCGCTTCCTCCACGAGTACACCAAAGCGGTAGTTCGGGCGAATGGGCTGAAGCTACGCTGCTGCACGGAGGACGTTTACCAGAGATTTCTCGACTCCGCCTCCGGCTCCGCTCGAAATGACAATTCTGTCATCTCGACCGAGCGCAGAGAGTGGAGAGATCTCGACCCTGTCGTGTATGAAGTCCAGACCTTCTATGAGAAGATGTTCCTGGAGATGGGTCTGCCTATCACATATATGCAATTCGTGATAGACCACGACGGACCATACGTCCATCCCACTGATTTTGATGAAAAATTCTGGCGCGATGCCGAAGGACCCCGAAGGTCTTTCAGCCATCAGCCCGCTAAAAAATAGAACCATGGCACTGTTTAACTTCTTTGGAGACCAGGAACACCGCGTGTTCCACTACACTCCCCGCTACTACGACGAAAAGGCGGAGGAGCGCAAGCGCATGTTCGGCCAGGTCGACGGTACTGCCGATAAGGAAAAGGCCGAAGGCACCTATCGACCGGGCGACTACATCCGAGGATCGTTCCGTGACGGCAACCGCAGCCGTTCCCATGTCAACCGTGCGCAGCAGATTATCGGTATTGTCGGTCTTCTGCTGGTATTCGCCATCCTGTTCTATATCCTCAAATTCTACATGCTCATAAAATGAAAGACACTATAATCGAAGCTGCAAAGGTCTTGAAGGCCGGTGGAGTTATCCTTTATCCTACAGATACTATCTGGGGAATCGGGTGTGACGCCACCAATGCCGAAGCGGTAGCTAAAGTTTTCGCTTTGAAGCGCCGCGACGAAGCGAAGTCGCTCGTCCTTCTCGCTGCAGACCTGGACATGGTCGCCCGCTATATTCGCGAGGTGCCGCAGATGGCGATCCAGCTCGTTGAGGTCAACGACGCGCCGATGACCATCATCTATCCCGATGCCGTGGGCGTTGCCCCGAACGCCGTGGCCGAAGACGGGTCGGTGGGTATTCGCATACCGCTGAATGAAGATTGTGTAGACCTTTGCCGTAGGCTCGGCAGACCTGTAGTGTCGACGTCGGCCAACATTTCCGGAGAGCCGGCGCCGAAGAAGTTCGCCGATATTCCGGAGGAAATCCGGGGGGCCGTGGACTTTATTGTCGACCCGAAGCTCGAAAAGGGTAGCACGGGCCGCGCCAGCCAGATTATCAAGGTCGCGGTAGACGGCCAGATTCAGATTATTCGCGCATAGCCATGGGAAAACTACAGGTATTGCCCGCACAGATTGCGAACATGATTGCTGCCGGCGAGGTCGTCGGCAGGCCGGCATCGGTGGTGAAGGAACTGACCGAGAACGCTATCGACGCCGGGGCGACTAAGGTGACGGTCGTGGTGACCGATGCCGGCCGCACCCTCATCCAAGTGATTGACGACGGCTGCGGCATGTCCGCCGAGGACGCGGTGCTCTGCTTCGAGCGCCACGCCACATCGAAGATTGCAACGGCCGAGGACCTCGAGCAGATAGCGACCTTTGGTTTCCGCGGTGAGGCGCTGGCTTCAATTGCTGCAGTCGCGGAGGTGACGCTGAAGACGCGTCGCCCCGACGATGAGATGGGTACGCAGGTAACCGTGGGCAATTTCGGATCCATTTCGGTCGCCCCCTGCGCAGCGCCCGTTGGTACTTCGATTGCCGTGCGCAACCTGTTCTACAACACCCCGGCACGTCGCAAGTTCTTGAAGTCCGATAATGTCGAGCTTAAGCATATAGTCGAAGAGTTCACCCATGTCGCGCTGACTCGCCCGGAGGTGGCGTTTACGCTTACGCACAATGGCCGCGACATGTTCGTCTTGAAGGCTGCGAAGTCGCTGAAATACCGTATTCAGGATTTGCTTGGGGCAGGGGTGACTGGCGATTTGGTCGACATTTTCGCCGAGACTTCGCTCGTTTCTTTGAGCGGTTTCATCGGCAGGCCGGAGAGCGCACGCAAGACTCTGGGAAACCAGTTTTTCTTCGTTAATGGCCGTTATTTCCGCAGCCCGTATTTCCATAAGGCGGTGATGAACGCCTACTCTGAGATGGTCCCGGAGGGTGTAACGCCGTCATATTTCATTTATCTGACTGTTGACCCTCATTCCATAGACGTCAACATCAGCCCGACGAAAACTGAGATCAAATTCGAGGAGGACAGCGTGATTTTCCAGACGCTGTACGCTTGCGTTCGTGAAACATTAGGACGTAACAGTTTCGGCGCGTCTATCGATTTTGATACAGAAGGCGCGGTTGAGATGCCTCAGATTTCCCGCAGCTTCTCCGAATATAAGAATGCGGAGATCGCACCGTCCCGCGATTTTGATCCGGACTATAATCCGTTTGATACCCAGCCTTCGAGCGATTACACTCCAGATTTCGGGAGCGGTGCGGTGGGCCATGGGGCCGACTTCGGCCGGCGGAGCGAGAACTACGGCGCTCTTTTCGAAGAGCGGACGCTGGCCCTCTCCAAGGCCATTATCATCGGTGGCCGGTTCATTGCGACCCCGGTGGCGTCCGGTGTGATGCTGGTCCATATCCGTCGTGCGCTCGTCCGCATCCTCTATGAGAAGATGCTGCGCGCGCTGCAGGCCGAGGCGCCCGTCGCCCAGTCGGCGTTGTTCCCGGTCGAGGTCCCTGTGGGCCCTGCGAATGTCCCGCTGTTCGAGGAGTACGCCGACGTCCTTGGGCGCCTCGGCTTCGATATCGCGCCGTTTAGTGCGGATTCGGTGGTCGTGAACGCAGTGCCCGAAGGTCTGAACTCTGACGAAATGTCAGTGCGCGATACAGTGGCAGACTTGTTGCAGATTCTCTCCGACGGTGGGCACGGTTGCCTGCCGGAAATGATGCAGTCCGCTACAGCACGCAAGTTGGCGGAGATGGGCGCTGCCCGCTACGCGGAGTTGAAGACTCCCGCCGAGGCCACTCAGTTAATGGACGATTTGTTCGCCTGCTCATCTGCGGATCTGACGCCTTCGGGGAAGCGCATCACCTGCATCGTTCCTATTGAGGACATAGAAAAGAGATTTTAGATGGAGTATTACCAGCCGAGAGATAACTTTTTCTCACGCATACCAACCGTGACGCGGAACTTGTTCTACGTCAATGTGGTCTTTTTTATTGCGACGCTCATCAATGAGAAGTTCATGATGAGTTCGTTCGCACTTTTTTACCCCACTTCGCACTATTTCCACTGGTGGCAGCTTTTTACGCATATGTTCATGCACGGCGGATGGGCGCACATTTTCTTCAATATGTGGGCTCTGATTATGTTTGGATCGGCCGTCGAGCAGACTATAGGTTCGAAGAAGATGCTGTGGCTGTATTTTGTTGCCGGGTTTGGTGCAGTTGCTCTCCATTTTGGAGTTATGCACCTGGAGTGCAATATCCTTGAGAACCAGATTATGTCTGGAGTTGCCGGAGCTGCTGAGTCATATGCTCGTTTGAAAGCGACCCCGACCGTGGGCGCGTCAGGCGCAATCTACGGTTTGCTGATGAGCTACGCGCTGCTGTACCCGCAGAGGCGCCTGACTCTTATCTTCCCTCCGATTTCGATGAAGGCTATGACCTGGATCATAGTGTTCGCAGTTATCGAACTATTCCTTGGCGTAAAGGGCGTTGCCGACGGCGTCGCTCACTTCGCCCACCTCGGCGGCATGCTCTTCGGCTGGCTCATGATCCGCTACTGGAGAAAGAAGGGAACTTTGTTCAATGAATATGGCCAATATTAGTCTCTGTCATTTCGAGCCTTTTTACTGTCATTCCGAGCTTTTTTACTGTCATTCCGAGCGTAGCGAAGGAATCTATTAGTACGGTATGGAAATTTTTTTCTCAAACGACATTTCAGGCGACCTTGTTAGACTAAACGCGGAGGAATCCGCGCACTGCGTCCGCGTTCTGCGCCATCGTGTAGGTGATGAGATCGCAGTGATGGATGGCCAGGGAACTCTTCTCTGGTGTACTTTGGAGGATGCGTCCGTCAAAGAAGCCGTCGCGCGAGTCGTTCGCCGCGAACCTGGATTTGGCTCTCATCCTTACCGCCTGACCCTTGCCGTTTGCCCTACTAAAAATTTCGATCGCTACGAATGGATGGCCGAAAAAGCCACCGAAATTGGCGTTGATGTCATCGCTCCCGTCATAGGAGAGCGCTCCGAGAGAAAAGTCTGCAAGACTGATAGGTTGGATAGAATTGTTCTGAGCGCCGCGAAACAGTCTCTTAAGGCTGCGGTTCCAGTGGTTGCTGAGCCTGTAAGCGTTCTGGATTTCATCGCGAGTGCTCCGGCAGGAGCATTGAAGCTCATCGCTTACTGTTTCGAAGGGGAGAAAGTGTCGATTGCCCAGGCTCTGGCGGCCTCTTCGCTTTCGGATATTGTGGTTCTGATTGGCCCCGAGGGAGATTTTTCCCCGAAAGAGGTGGCGGCGGCGGTCCGCGCCGGTTTCCGGCCGGTTCACCTCGGATCCTCGCGCCTCCGCACCGAAACCGCCGCCCTCACCGCCGCCGAATCGGTCTACTTCAAATACCTTTAATTTTTGGACTTCTCCCCCCTAAATTACGGGGAGAAGTCGAAATTTTCGAGTTACTTTTCCCCTTTTCTTACGGCCCGCCGATATTTGCGTGAAATATAACTCTGATATTCATCAACTTACATTTCACGGGGTGTAATCAACACTATTTGGCTAGGGCGAGAGTGGAGCCGTACGGGAGAGACCGCACGAGGGGCGTACGGTCGCTCCGACGCGATTAGCAAGTCGCGACCGGGAGTGTCCGCGAGGTCTATGTTTTTCCCGCGGGGTCACGCAAAGAATTTTGCGCGCCCCCTTGAAAAAACACAGCCCCAATTCTTACTCACGCCGCGAGTGAGGCGGCAGTGCGTGAAGAATGTCCTACCCTTCGCGGGAAGCGCCCTACTAGGGGATTAATAAATTTGTTTAATCGTTAGGGATGATAATTAGCGGCTCTCCTAGAGCTGTCGAGAGTTGGGCGATTGAACTGAGTCTAAGATTAGGGAACCCCGTCGTCCATCTTGATACGACAGCCTCGCTTTTACCCAGTTTGCGGGCCAGGTCGCGTTGGGTCATGTTCTTTTCTTTAAGAATCTTATTAATCCTCGCGATGATATCGGCCGACAATTGCACCTCTGCCGCAATGGCCGGATCTACGCCCTTGATTTTTTCCTTAAACCAGTTCTCTTTGCTCTGCATATGATCAAAATTTATATCTAGCCCGTCAATAGGACAAAGATTAAAAGAATTAGCCGTGTAAAAAGGTGTTTACACGGCTATGTGACGAAATATTGAGGAAGTACTATTTAAACAGCGTTTTGACCAGGCTGGCGACGTCGGGGACTTTGACGACCTTGATCGTGGCGTTCTTGACGGCGTCGAGGTTGGAGTAGGCGCTGACGAAGATCTTCTTGAAGCCGAGGCGCTGGGCTTCGATGACGCGGCGGTCGGCTTGGGCGACTGGGCGGATTTCGCCGCTGAGGCCGACTTCGCCGGCGAAGCAGAAGTTGGCGGGGATGGCGAAATCGAAGTTCGAAGACAGTACGGCGCAAATCACCGCGAGGTCGCAGGCCGGGTCGGTGATCTTCAGGCCGCCGGCCATGTTCAGGAATACATCCTTCGCGCTGAGGTGGAAGCCCGCGCGCTTTTCCAAAACTGCCAAAAGCATATTTAGCCTGCGCACGTCGAAGCCGGTGGCAGAACGCTGGGCGGTGCCATAGGCGGCCGTGGACACGAGGGCCTGGACTTCGAAGAGGAACGGGCGAGTGCCGTCGAGCATGGCGCAGATGGCGGTGCCGCTGAGACCCTGTTCGTGCATGGGGATAAGCATCTCCGACGGGTTCGCGACCTCGCGAAGGCCCTGGCCGGTCATCTCGAAGACGGCTAGTTCGGCCGTGGAACCGAAACGGTTCTTGATCGAGCGGAGGATGCGGTACGAGCCGCGGTTCTCCCCTTCGAATTGCAGGACCACGTCGACTATGTGCTCGAGGATCTTCGGGCCGGCGATGAAACCGTCCTTGGTGATGTGGCCGATCAAGATCACCGGGACGCCGGACTCCTTCGCGAAGCGCAGTAGCCGCGCCGCGACCTCCTTGATCTGCGAGACAGAGCCGGCGGCGGATTCGACGGTTTCTGTGTACATGGTCTGGACCGAGTCGACGACCATGAGGTCGGGCTGGATATCCTCGGCCTCGGCCAGGATGTTCTCCAGCAGCGTTTCGGCGTAGATCAGGCAATTGCTCGCGTCGCCACCGAGACGGGCCGCGCGCATCTTCACCTGCTTCTCGCTTTCCTCGCCGGTGACATAGAGCGTGCGGAGAGAAGGGCTCTTTAGTGGAATTTGCAGCGAAAGGGTGGACTTGCCGATGCCGGGCTCTCCGCCGATCAGGACCAGCGATCCCGGGACCATGCCGCCGCCCAGAAGGCGGTCGACCTCGGCGCTGCCAAGGCTGACGCGCTCCTCAGCCGACGAAGACACCTCGGTCAGCTTGACCGGCTTGCGCCGTTCATCGCGCCCGAACGCGCTCTTCGCCGCCTTCGTCGCCGGCTGCACCGGAGCTTCCACCATCGTGTTCCACTCCTTACACGCCGGACACTGCCCCATCCACTTCGGGCTTTCATTTCCGCAACTGGTACAATACCAAAGAGTTTTCGCTTTAGGCATGCGCACGTTTTTCAAGTGTATAAGCATTCTACTTAAAATGTGCGGCGAGGACACACTTGAAAAACTTTTCCCCTCGCACATTCTGACTATTACGTTACCCTCTCCCTAAATCCCTCTCCTCGGGAGAGGGACTTACTGTCGCCCTTCGGGCTCTAATCTATCTCGGTAATTTAAACAATTCCATATCGGACAGCTGTCCGCCGTCAATTTTGAATCTTAATGCGGTTCTGAGGACGTGCCAGCCCTGAATTCCGCAGGCGCCCGGGTTGATGGTCATCATCTGATAGTAGTCATCGTACATCACTTTCAGGATATGCGAATGACCGCAGACGAAAACCTGCGGGCGGAAGCGCTCAATCAGCGCGCGGGCCCGATAGTCGTAGTGCCCTGGATACCCTCCGATATGTGTCATCAGAACACTCATTCCTCCGCACTCAAAAAACTGATATGAAGGGTATTCGAGGCGTATATCCTGCCCGTCGCAGTTTCCGAAGACTCCAACAACTGGTTTCCATTCGGAAATCTGTTTAGTGAACTCTACATCAGCGCCCCAGTCCCCAGCATGCCACACGACGTCGCAGGGCTCCAGAAACTCCTGGAACTCCGGACTCCACACGCCGTGTGAATCGCTGATCAGTCCTACAAACATATCAACATCAAAAATACGAAATTCCTCCGCCCCAACCAAAAATCCAGTTACTTTGCCCCGCCGAGGGCAAAGTAACTAGAAAAAATGGACGGCTATCGTCAAATTTCGACTTCTCCCCCTAAAAAAGGGGGGAGAAGTCCAAAAAATTATTTTTTAGCGCGCAAAGAGGACCAGGCCATGTAGAAGATCAGTCCCAGCAGCGGGATGATGGCGATGGCCTGAGCGCCGGAGGCGGCGTGGCCGGCGGCGACGGTGTTCCAGCCGGTGAGGAACCAGTCTACGCCCGCAAAGCGGAGGATTGCGGAGACGACGCCCATCAGCGCGCCGCCGGCAATGAAACCGGAGGCGATCAGCGTACCCTTGTCGAGCCGTGCCTTGTTCAGCGCCTCGTCGGTGGAGCGGTGGCTGACGAACCAGGCGATAGCGCCGCCGACGAGCAGCGGGAGGTTGAGGTCGAGCGGGATGAACATGCCGAGACAGAACGCCAGCGCCGGCACCTTGAAGACGGTCAGCAGAATCGCGATCAGCGCGCCGATGCCGTAGAGCAGCCATGGCGCATTGCCGCCGTTCATCATGGGCTGAATCACCGCCGCCATGGCGTTAGCCTGAGGGGCAACCAGCGCGCCCTCACCCGTGAAACCGTAGGTTTTGTTGAGGATCATCATCACGCCGCCGACGGTAGCAGCCGCGACGAGCGTGCCCACGAACTTCCATGTCTCCTGTTTCGCGGGCGTGACCCCGGTCCAGTAGCCGATCTTGAGGTCCGTGATGAAGCCGCCCGCCATCGAGAGGGCAGTGCAAACTACGCCGCCTATGACCATGGCCGCAGCCATTCCGGCGTTACCCTTAAGGCCGACCGCGACCAGCACTAACGCCGTGATAATCAGCGTCATAATAGTCATGCCGCTGACGGGGTTGGTACCCACGATGGCGATGGCATTGGCCGCGACGGTCGTGAACAGGAACGCAATCACGCCGACGATCAGCACCCCGATTAGGGCCTGCCAGACGTTAGCGACCACGCCGCCGAACGCGAAGAAGGCGAAGGTCGCCAAAAAGGCGAACGCGATACCGAAAACTATCAGCCGCATCGGGAGGTCCCGCTGGCTTTCTTCGACCGCCTGGGCCTTCGCACCCTTCTTCCCGAATTCTCCTACCGCCAGCCCGACGGCGCTTTTGATTACGCCCGCGCTCTTGATGATGCCGATGATTCCGGCGGTAGCGATGCCGCCGATGCCGATGTGGCGCGCGTACTCCTTGAAGATCTGGTCGGGCGACATCTCGCCTATGGTCTGGGCGATGCCCGTGCCCATGAGGTCAACGACCTGCCCGCCGAACAGCAGGTTCATGCCCGGGATGATGATCAGCCAGACGAGCAGCGACCCGCAGCAGATGATAAACGCGTACTTAAGGCCTACTATATATCCAAGGCCAAGGATGGCTGCGCCAGTGTTGAGTTTCAGGACTACCTTCGCCTTGTCTGAGACCACCTGGCCCCAGTGCATGACTGTAGTGCTGAGGGTTTCGGCCCAAGCGCCGAAGGTGCTTACGACAAAGTCGTAAAGGCCGCCGATCAGGCCGGCGGCCAGCAGCGTCTTCGCGCTGCCACCTTCGGTGCTTGTCAGCACCTTGGTTGTCGCCGTCGCTTCCGGGAACGGATACTGCCCATCCATCTCCTTCACGAAGTACTTGCGGAAGGGAATCAGGAACAGTATACCGAGTACGCCGCCGAGCAGCGAACTGAGAAACATCTGGGTGAAGTTAACCTCCAGGCCGAGAATGTAAATGGCGGGGAGGGTGAAGATTGCTCCGGCTACTATCACGCCTGAACAGGCACCGATACTCTGGATGATGACGTTCTGTCCGAGTCCATCCTTCTTCTTAAGGGCGCCGGTAAGGCCCACGGCGATGATCGCGATGGGGATTGCGGCCTCAAAAACCTGGCCCACTTTAAGGCCCAGATATGCCGCCGCAGCGGAGAACAACACTGTCATCAGGATGCCTACAGCAACGGAGTAGGGAGTAACTTCTTTCTTCATATATATAATAGGTATGATTAACGACAAAGATAACGAAAAATTTTCCCGAAAAAATTTGTAATAATCAAAAAAGTGTCTATCTTTGCAGTCCTTTTCGCGCATTACGCGAGGGGGATGAAAAGTTCTTTGAATTATTGAGAGAGATAACGAGGTAAATAATTGAAAAGATTAGTCTAATATTTATAGAATACGAGTTTTTTCGTGTTGCAAAGTATGGGACTACAATTTCAAGGCAAATCGAGTTAATATTGAGATTAGGTGTTGCAAAACAGTTAGTCTTGGTATGATTCACGAAAGAGAAAGAGAAGAAGAGCGAACGGAGGATGCCTTGGCTTCCAGAGACGATGAAGGACGTGGTAAGCTGCGAAAAGGTGCGGGGATCTGCAAACAGGAATTGATCCGCACATATCCGAATGGGGCAACCCACTGGCTTGAAGGGCCAGTACCATCATAAGATGGGGTGAACCCGGGGAACTGAAACATCTTAGTACCCGGAGGAAGAGAAAGAAATATCGATTCCCAAAGTAGTGGCGATCGAAATGGGAAGAGCCTAAACCGGCGACGTTACGGCGCCGTCGGGGTTGTAGGAGCAGACGTTAAGACCTAGCAATGAACCGGAAGCATCTGGAAAGTTGCACCGCAGGGGGTGAAAGTCCCGTACGGGTAAAGAGGTTAGGTCGAGTTTGCCACCTGAGTAGGGCGGGACACGTGGAATCCTGTCTG
>JAFZWV010000022.1 GCA_017617035.1 Bacteroidales bacterium | reverse complement strand
ATGCGGCAATTGGTACATTGGAGAAGAGGTTCATAGCACGGGAGAGTCTTGATGATGCTATGCATGCAAAAATGCTTGATCTTTTCAAGAAGTATTTGTTGGTCGGCGGCCTTCCCGATGCCGTAAATGAATTCCTGCAGTCCAGGAATATGGTTGCCGTAAGGGCAATACACGATTCCATCCATGCTTTATATGGAGTGGATGCCGCCCAATATGACGAAGATCATAAATTACAGATAACCAGAATATACAATATGGTTCCATCCCTGATGGCTAACAAGAAGAAACGCATTGTATACAAGGATATCGCGGAAAAGGGAGACAAACGCAGCAACGACTACCGGGATGAATTCGATTATATCATTGGCGCAGGGATTTGCCTTGATGTTAAGGCCATTTCATCACCGACATTCCCGTTGAAGGAATCGGAGAGCAAGAACCTTCTTAAGCTGTATATGAACGACGTCGGACTGCTCACCAACGAACTGTACAAGTATAACATTGATGCAGTGATGAATGACCGGCTCAGCGTCAATCTCGGAAGCGTATATGAGACCGTGGTCGCATCTGAGTTGAAGGCCCATGGCATCAAGCAATTGTTCTACTATGACAACAAAGCACACGGCGAAGTTGAATTCATTCTGGATGACTACGACAATGCCGCCATAATGCCCATAGAAGTAAAGTCCGGAAAAGATTACACCATTCATCGGGCGCTAAATACCTTTATGTCAAATCCGGATTACAGGGTAAAACAGGCGTATGTCATGTCCAATGCAAAAGATATCAAGCAGGATGGGTATTTAACCTACCTTCCCATTTATTTCACAATGTTCATTAAAGATAATCCTCCTAAGGAAGTGCTCCTCTAATTCGCATATACTAAACATCAAATCCCGCCACCTTCAAGAAGTAGTAGCGGGATTTGTTGTTATAATAGTGTATATTAGTTAATCCGAAACGGGGCGGACAGATAGTCCAACTAAACGGACAATGTAACTGAAATCCATAGAATTCCCTATGCTGACGTACAATGCATTGGCAGGTTCATCAGTTTTGAGCGAGGATGACCAATAAGCGCCAGTTTTACTGGCATTGGATAGAGTCTCCCCACCATAATTCCCGGCGAAGGGAAGGAATATGGATTTATCGGTATACCCAACCTTCCGGCTGGTGACCAGAAGACCATTAATGCCGGTACCATTATAATTCGTCTGCTTGGAAAGGTTGCAATTGTCCCTCAGTTCCACCCATTCAGCGTTGGTAGGCGAGCGGAACGTTCCTCCCATGGTTGAGTATGCTGCATCGTCTTCCGGCAAGAGGGCAGAATAGTCACTTCCGGTGTATCTAGTGAAAGTGGAACCATCACCACTTGGATTGTATATATTCGTACTCCAGTCATAATTGCTTTTCGGTTGGATTTCTGCCCAAGCGTAATAGTTACCATAGTCTGTTGCGCTGCTGGCGCCCACATTACACTTAGCCCACTTGACACTGAGGCCGAGGTCAACGTAGAGATCAGAGGCGGCTGTTACGGCCCAGTTGGAGCCGCCGGTCACACTGGGTGAAGGGAAGTTGTACATCTTGCCGGCAGTGAGGGTTTTGCTGTCGCGTGTCAGGGTGTAGATATTGTCATCGCTTGCCAGAGTGAAGATATAATTAGCTGCCACATCCGGGCTGGTGAGCCGTCCGGCGAAGATACCGCCGTCGGCATCGGCTACGCCGCTCAGGCGGGCACCGGCCTGAAGGACATCCTCCGTAATGGTGCCATCAGTCCCCACGCTTGCGCAGGCTACCGGTCTGATGAGCGAGCAGCCGAAGGTGTAGTCTGCTACAGATGCATCGATGCCTGCTATATGAATCTGGGTAAAGCCTGCGGGCTTGCCCATTGCAAGTGTGGCAGTAACGTTTGCACCGTCCACTGTGTAGGCCTTGCCGGTTTCGTACAGGTAGTAGTTGTAGACAGGCTTACCTCCACTAGTAAAGGAGAACTTGCTGTCCGCGTATGCCACATCAACCTCAACCGGAAAGTGGACGGCAGTGAGTGTTTTTACTCCAAGGCCATCAAAGTCGGTACTTAAAAGTGTACCACCGCCGGAGGTATTTGTCCAGGCGCTGCCATCATACTCAAGGATAAGATACTTTGTTGCAAGGCCATTGAAAAACACATATATCTTATCCGTATTGGCCCAATCCGTTTTTGCCGCCTTGGTATCTGCGACTGAGATATTAAATGTCATCGGTTTTCCGATGGATTCTTCTTTTATGGAATCAAGAGGCTCTTGTGTGCAGGAGATCAATCCGACGGCCAGTAATACTAACATAAATACTCTTTTCATACGCCTGATCATTAAATGTTTTCTGGATCCCATTCTGGATAGTTACCACCGCTGGCGCACACGACGCCTTCCTGCGCCAACTCGACAACGATTGTCGAGGGCGCCTCATAAAACTGAACGTCCTTCATTATATGTAAATAATTGATTATAAGCTTGTTACCCCCCCCGATCTCCAGGAGAGCGTGTCAGAAAGTGTGGTATGGTTTTGCCCTCGGCGCATTTCTGACAGTAAGACCATCAAAGGTATTGATTTTCAGCGACACTATCAACTTTCATGCTCCCTATTTTTGTCTTACAGGTGCCCGTTGAAAATCGCTTGTGGTTAAATTGTGGTTAAGTTTTAACCAAAAAGCCCACCAGAGGTATCTCTAGTGGGCTTTTTTCGTGACTCCTACAGGACTCAAACCTGTAACCTTTTGATCCGTAGTCAAATGCTCTATTCAATTGAGCTAAGGAGCCAGGTTTGCCGGGATTGATACCCGACTATTCTTCGGTGGCAGGCTTTACGCTCATCTTCTTCTCGCGGATGCGGGCCTTCTTGCCGGAGAGCTTACGAAGGTAGAAGATGCGGGCGCGACGGACATGGCCGACCTTGTTCAGTTCAATGTTCTCAATGAAGGGTGACTCGTAAGGGAAAATCCTTTCAACACCTACGCCGCCGGTAACCTTACGGACTGTGAAAGTCCTGGTGAAGGGGGTTGCGCCGGAGATCTGGATTACCTGTCCCCTAAAGTTCTGAAGACGGAACTTGTCGCCTTCCTTGATTTTATATGTAACCGTAATAGTATCTCCTGCCTTGAACTGAGGATACTTCTCGGTCTTATTCTGAGCAAATGCCTGCTCAACCAGTTTAATTGCGTCCATTGTCAAAAAAATGTCTTAAAAGTGCAGCGTCATCGAACCGTTTGAAGAGAGGCTGCGAAATGGGACTGCAAAGATAGGACTATTTTCGAACTATGCAAAATTATTTAAAAAATATTTTTCTCCTTTTCGAAGATAGCTTTGTCGTCGCGCGAGGGATCCGGAGTAAAGCTACCGCTGGAACGCATCTCTTCGATAGCCTTTTTCTCATCACGGGACAGTTTGTGGGGTATCCAGACGAGGATCTTTACATACAGATCACCCTTACCATAGCCATTCAGAGCAGGTAATCCCTTTCCGCGTAGGCGGGTGACGTAGCCACTCTGAGTACCGGGTTCGAGTTTGAGTTTCTGCTCGCCGTCGAGGCATGGCACCGTAATCTCGCAGCCGAGGATTGCGTCGGTCACCGAAATGATCTTGGTAAAGAACAGATTGTTACCTTCCCTCTTGAGATTGGCGTCCTCAAGCTCCTCAATTACGACCAGAAGGTCGCCGTTGACTCCGTTGTGCGGCGCGCTGTGGCCCTCGCCCCT
This sequence comes from Bacteroidales bacterium, assembly GCA_017617035.1. GTDB lineage: Bacteria > Bacteroidota > Bacteroidia > Bacteroidales > UBA932 > Cryptobacteroides. The sequence goes on along the minus strand of JAFZWV010000022.1, from coordinate 32,403 downwards.
GATCGTAATCTGCATTCCCGCTTCGATGCCGGCAGGTATCTTGATAGAGACTGTTTCCTTCTTACGGATAAGGCCGGTTCCACCGCAACTGCGGCAGGGATTACTGATGATCTCGCCTTCGCCGCCGCACTGGGGGCAAACATTGTATGTTATAGTCCTTCCAAAGAGGCTGTTGGTGACGTGTTGGACCTGGCCGGCGCCTTTACAGGTAGGGCAGGTCTTGATGTCCGAAGAGTTCTTCGCTCCCTTTCCGCCGCAATCGGGGCATGGACGGTTACGCTCTAGGGTAACCTCTTTGACGCAGCCATTCGCAATCTCGGCCAGGGTCAGGCGTACGCGTGTACGGATGTCGCGACCGCGCTGCTTCTGCCTTCCCTGAGGGCCTCCGCCAAAACCGCCAAAGCCACCGAAGCCGCCGAAAGCGCCTCCGAAAGCTCCGCCGAACAGGTTGTTCAGGATGTCGTTAAGGTTGCCGAAGCCCTGGCTCCAGTCCTGGGCGCCAGCGCCGTCAACTCCTGCGAAACCGAACTGGTCGTACTTCTGACGCTTATCCGGATCGCTCAGAACGGAATAGGCCTCCGAGGCTTCCTTAAACTTCTCCTCGGCGGTCTTCTTCTCTTCGTCGGTGCCATTTACCCAGCGGTCGGGATGCCACTTCAAAGCAGCCTTCCTGTAAGCCTGCTTGATATCTTCTTCGGTCGCTCCTTTCTGGAGGCCGAGAACTTCGTAGTAATCTCTTTTTTCTGCCATGGTTAAGCTCCCACTACAACTTTTGCGTAACGGATAACCTTTCCGTTAAGCAGATAACCGGTCTGGACTACATCGATAACCTTACCTTTCATATCCTCGGAAGGAGCCGGGAACTGGGTAACAGCTTCGTGATAGTCTACATCGAAAACTTCTCCCTTAGCCTTTATCTCCTCCAGTCCGCGGCTCTTAAGATAGGCCATCAGCTTATCGTAGATAAGGGCAGTTCCCTGCTTCGCGGATTCGTCAGAAGAACTCTCGAGCATCTGCATCGCGCGCTCGCAGTCGTCCAGAACCGGGAGGAGTCCCTTTATGGTATCGGATGCTGCTGTAGCGACCAGATTGAGCTTTTCCTCGGCGCTGCGCCTGCGGAAAGTCTCGAATTCTGCCATCAAACGGAGATAATCGTCGTGCTCCTTGGACAATTTGTCAGTGAGCTCGGCTATCTTTTTCTTATTGTTGTCTTTAGGCTGGGCCTTCGCGGCCTTTGCCTCTTCTTTATTTTCGTCCATAACGTAAAAACATGTTCTGGCAGATAAGTTCTTCAAAACCTCTGCCAGAACACTATCTCTGCCATTTTGTCAATAATCAGTAGAGTTTCTGTCCGCCTATGAATTCCCTCATGATAGAGGTCGCGGGGATAGCTTCAATCTCTTCCGTCTTCAAAGCAACCGCTTTCTCCAGGAACTCAACCAGAGCGTGAGCCTTCTCGTAAGCCGGCGAGTTAGGACCGATCTGCTTGAGAAGCGGCTCGGCATAGTACTTCAAGACCGGGACATCATATAGCGTAGAAGAGTTGAACACGACATTGGCCAGATCCTCATACGGGAAGATGTTCTGGGTCTCTCCCCTCCTTACGGAAGGCCAGCGGAGGATGTTCTCCTCAGGCGAGATTCCGCGGGTACGGGCGTCGCGCACGATGCGCCTTAAAAGCCGCTTGTCTGTCGTGGAATTATGGACTTTCTCTCCGCCGGGCAGGGCTGAAAGTGCAGAAATATAGATGCGGAAGATCTTGCTCTGGTCCACGGCCGGCGTAAGAGCTGGATTCAGGGCATGGATACCCTCCATGAACAACATATCGTTCGGCCCCAGCTGCATACGAGTCCCGTCGAACTCGCGGACACCTTTAACGAAATTGAACTTCGGGATCTCCACTTCCTCGCCAGCGAGAAGCGCATTCAACTGTTGCCCCAGGAAATCTATGTCCATGCCGTAAAGCGACTCGAAATCGTATTCGCCATTTTCATCGCGCGGGGTTTTGTCCCGGTCGACAAAGTAGTTGTCAAGCTCGATAACCTTAGGATTAAGGCCGAGCACGCGGCACTGCTGGGCGATACGCAGCGACGATGAAGTCTTACCGCTCGACGAGGGGCCGGACATCATAACGATGCGACTCTTTTCCTTGAGCCAGAATATCTCGTTTGCTATCTCTGCGTACTTGCGCTCCTGACGGGCTTCACACAGATTGATAAGGGGGATAGCCTTTCCAGCCAGAAGAGTTTCGTTTACCTTCTGAAGAGTGTCGATCCCGATAGCCGAACACCAGTCGGCATATTCCTGCCTTGCGGCCTCTATCTTTGTCATAACAAAATCCGTTATACACAAATGTAGGATTTATTTTTTACTTTTGTAGTATGTGTCCCAAAGAGATATTTGAACTATTCAAAGATGGATTTGAATGGTTCGGCAATTTGTCCGGCTACATAGTCGACATTTTCGAGTTTCTGGCAGTCGTTATTGCGGTCGGCATCTTCATTGCCGCGCTGGTTATTCCTATGGTTCGTCCTATCCGGAAGTTCCTCGGAAAGTATGGGTTGACGTTCGGAGAAGCCGTGGCGATTCTATGGAATTGCCAGTCCAACCGGTATCTGTATCTCAGATTCTATATTGAATCCGCCATCTTCGCCACCAAAGGCAAACCTATGGATATTGAGGGTTGGAGGAAACTCCGCGGCCTTTTCCTGGAACGTCTGACGACTTACAAGAACGCCGATGAAAAGAATGCGCAATTCACCATAGCCGTCGAACAGGTCTCTGATATCATTTCCGAGGAAATGAAAAGCATAATAGCCGAATACTTTTCTTTCCTTGCCGGCGAGAAAAAGGTCAAGAAATTCTGGCCTGAGGCAAATGTCGACGACGGCAGGTTGCGCAAAGACGCTTTCTGCTCTGTCGTGACCGTCAGCGGCGGCTACCTTGCTCCCCTCGCCCGTATCGCGGGCCTCAACGACCGCTACGAAGAAAACTGGCGGGACATAATGGACAATTTCGCCGTAATCTCAAACAAGAAGGACAGTCTGCCCCGCTCCGTGTTCAGTTACACTTACACATGGCTGATGTGGGGCCCGAGCATACAGACTGCGCAACTCGACACCGTAGGCGCCGATGTTCTCGGCATTTACGGCTTCAGCGACGAGGCGCAGAGCATCTTCGTCTCCATCCCCAGGTCACATTTTGAGAGCCATTTCAACGACGGAGTTATCTGCACCGCCTGCGAGATAAGCGGCCATATAGTCAATCCTATATCCTACGTAAGTTCACACGAGCAGTCGTTCAACGAAGACTCCTATCCTTTCCTTGATAGGATTAAGCAGCAATACCGCTCAAATCAGGACTATATACTTGACGTAGATACGCTGAAAAACGTCGACAAGTGCGATCACTACTTCACCGCCTATATCTGGGCGATGTTCCTCGCACACGACACGACCAAGTCGGAATTCCCCGAACTGCGCTTCTCGGACTGCCTTGTGTTCTTCGAGCATACCAACCTGGCGGATCGCAACAACACCTCGCTCAAAAACGTCTACGATATCCTCGCAGACAAGTTCATCAGGGAGATGAAGAACCCTGCAAACAAGCACTTCAAGTATCACTTCGTAGCCGCCCTAAACTCGGATGCCGAAGAGGTCCTCAGGGAAAAGCTCGGAGATATGAAAAATGTTTCGTTCGCCCACGAATACAAGATGGGCGAGCTGTTGGAATCCATCGACTCCCACTTCGGCAGCAGCGAAGGCTGGGATCTGCTCCCGGCAGAATCATACGGAGACCTTGTTCCTCTCTTCAGGAAAGTTTATGGCAAGAAAGCCGACTTGAAGATTTCCGAACTCTTCAAGGACATAGCCGGAAAAGGCAACCTGATCATCGCCATACGTAATCAGCATGGGGATATAGCTGCCGCGGGAATAATTGAAAAGATTAACGGAAAATACACGGTGACAACCACCATACGCCTTCCTGACTCCATAGTCGGAGAAACCGAAATAAAGGGATTCAGTGACAGGGAGATAAGGACTAAAATGAGGAACAAATAGCGATAGTTCCCAATTTCAAAACCTCTTCAAGCAGGCTTTCGACATACCCGTCGGAGCCTGCTCTGTTTTTTAGGACTGAAATATAGAAGAACCTGCGAAGATGGGCCTCGGCAACCGCAGCATCAAGAGGCCTGCCGGAAGGACACACATTCAGCGTCATCCCTTCTGCCGGCTCCTTGTCGGAGGACAGCGGCGGCTGTATATAACGCATTCCCAGGCGTCCGAAGCCTCTGCGCTGCCACCACTCGATACGCGCCGAGGAGCTGATCCCGCTAGCGCGCAAATCCTCCTCAAGCTCGGAAGGGCTCATCAGCGACGGGTCGTTCTGCTCGCAGAAGATATAATCGGCCTTAGAAATTTCGCGGACGCGGGAAAGCAAGTCAGTCCCAAGGCCATGGCCCCGATGGTCAGTGGCCACGAAAAGATAATTGATATGTGCGGTCGTGATGCCCTGCGAGGGCACTTCGAACGCGGTGAAATTCACACCTCCGACCGGCCGGCCATCTTCAAGCGCGGCGACCCAGTATTCACGGAAATCCCCGTAGGCCGTGACCAAGTCCGAATCGCCGACCAGGGCCAGCGACGCCTTGATACCGTCGAGATCTTCCGCCTCGTCGGGATCGGTAAAAATAGTTCTGAAGAGCTCGTAAAGCCTTACGAACTCTTCAGAATCAGCGGAAGTGTAAATCTTGAAATCCATTAGCGGCGCTTGCGCGTGTGCTTTTTCTTGCCTCTGGAGGCGAGGACGACTACAACCACTGCAACCAGAGCCACGGCGATGATTATGTAGGTAATCATTCCGGCGTTGTCGCCCTTGACGCGTGACCACATCGCGAGAAGGTTCTCGGTCCTCTCGCCGCTGTCGTGCATAATGCCACAGCGCTCGACTATCTGGGTCGAAGGGTACATAACCGGGTTGAGCGGAACCGCAGTGGCCTCAGGGCCGAAGAAATAGCTGGCGTCTTCGGGCTCGAAGGACTCGGGATCCGACATGGCCTCGAGAATCTCCTCGCCGCCGATGCAGCTTACGTAGCCGATGACGTCCATATTGCGAAGGGCGTTCTCGGGCTTACACATATAGTTGATGAAATAGCGCGCCGCCTTGACGTTCTTGGCATACTTGGGGATTACCCAGCCGTCGAACCAGACGATGGAGCCGTCTGAAGGAACAGCATAGTCGAGAGAAACGCCTACTGCCTCGGCCTCTTCCATAGCCCACTGGGCATCGCCGCTCCAGGTCACGTTGATCCACGCTTTCTCCTGGGTCATGCGCTCCTTGCCGAAATCGGCCTCCCAACCGGAGACGTTGTCCTTGAAGGTATTGAGGAACTCCTCAACCCGTGCGATGGACTCGTCGGAAGCGTCGAAGGTGATATCCTTTACGCTGATCTCGCCGCGGTCGATCTTGTCGCGGTTCAGAGCGATAAGAAGAGAGGTGTAGATATCTCTGAAGGCATCCTTCATAAAGAGTTTGCCCTGCCACTTCGGATCCTTGAGGGTATTCCAGTCGGAAGCCTCCTCGCGGGTGACGTACTTGGTGTTATAGAGTATACCTACAGTTCCCCACATATAACCTACGGCATAATCGTTGGCGTTCTTGCCGGAACCGTTTATCTGGTTGAACTTCTCAACCATATACGGGGCTACATTGCCGATATAGTCCGGAGTATCGCCGAAGTCGCGGTCAATAGGAAGGAGAAGATCATTGCGGAGCATCCTTTCGATGATGTACTCGGAAGGGCACACCACGTCGAAATCTTCGTGTCCGAGCTCAATCTTCGAGAGCATAATCTCGTTGATGTCGAAGAGCTGGTAGATAATCTTGACCGGCTCTCCGGTCTGCTCCTCATACCACTTCTCGAACTCACCGAGGAGATCCTCGTCGATGTAGTCGGCCCAGTTGTAGACCTTGAGGGTGTGGGCCCTGTCGTCCGCGAAAGCGGAGCCGGCAAGCATTAGAGCGCCTGCAACGATGCAAAGTAGTTTTTTCATTTCTTATTCTTGTTTGATTTCATTGTTCGAATGTTGATGACGGCCAGCAGAATCAGCACTACCAGGAAGACCACGGTCATAAGCGGGCGCAGTTCGGGTGTGAGGCCGCCCTTGCGCGCGTCTGCATAGATGAAGGTGGAGAGGGTCTCCAGACCCTGGTTTCCCTTGGTGAAGAGGGTCACGGCGAAATCGTCGATCGAGAGGGTGAAGGCCAGGATGAAACCGGAGATCATTCCGGGCTTGATCTGCGGGACTATCACCTTCCACAACGCCTGCGAAGGGGTGGCGCCCAGGTCGAGCGCGGCTTCGTAGATATTGGGGTTCATCTGCTGGAGTTTAGGCATCACGCTAAGCACCACATACGGGGTGCAGAAAGTGACGTGGGCCAGCAGGACGGTAGTATAGCCCTGGGTAACTCCGAGGCCTACGAAGAGCAGGAACAGGGAGATACCGGTAATGATATCGGGGTTGAGCATCGGGATGTCGTTGACGAAGGTCACGGCCTGACGCGTGCGACCCTTCAGATTATGTATGCCTATTGCGGCGATCGAGCCCAGGATAGTGGACAGAATCGCGGCGAGGATACCGATTGTGAGAGTATTCTCCACCGAACGGAGCATCGCATTGCTTACTCCCCCTTCGAAGAGGTTGCGGTAGAGGTCGAGCGAGAAACCGGTCCAGTTGCCGAGCACCTTAGCCTCGGTAAAGGAGAAAATGGCGATAATCAGGATAGGGCTGTAGAGCAACAGCAGAAGGAGCCAGAGGTAGGCCTGCGCGAAAAACTTTTTCATATCAGACCTCCCGTTTCATCTTCAACCTCCTTGCCGCTGTCGGACAACAGAGTAGTCAAACCTATGATTACCAGCATTATAAGAGCCAGGGCGGCGCCGTAATTCCACATGCCGTTGTTGATGTTCTCCTGAATGGTGGTACCAAATAGCTTCACCTTGTTCATGGTGAGCAGTTCGGCGACCGCGAAAGTCGAAATGGTCGGCATAAACACCATCAGAATACCGCTCCACACTCCGGGCATCGAAAGAGGAACCGTCACCTTAAGGAAAACCTTCACGGGCGAGGCACCCAAATCCTGGGCAGCCTCGGCATACGAACGATCCATCTTGTTCAGGGTGTTGTAGATGGGGTAGATCATGAACGGCAGGAAGTTATAGACCATACCGAACAGGAGCGCCCCCTCCCCCAGCGGGATGCGCGAGAAGTCGAACAGGGCGACAGTCGCGAGCGTACGGATGAGCATGTTGATCCACATAGGGAGGATGAACAGCATCACGGTCACAGCCGAACGGTTGAGTTTGGGGTTGCTCAGTATCCATGCCGCCGGATATCCCAGCAGCAAGCAGAGCACGGTCGTTATCAACGCTATCTCAATGGAATAAAGGAAAGTGTTCAAGTCCTCCTTGGTCTGGAAGAACTTCACGAAGTTGTCGAAGGTAAAATGGCCTGCGCCGTCGCGGAAAGCGTACAGCAGGACCATCACCAGCGGCAACACCACGAACACCGCCATAAAGATGACGTAAGGCAGCGACCAGTATGACCTTTTGAATGTTTTCATTCCACTATCCTGGCTCCGCCTTCCATGAAGTTTATACCGACAAGGTCGCCCTTGTCCCATATGTCGTTGGTGTCGACCCAGAGGAAACCCTCGTCAGTCTTAATAGTAAGGTGATAGCGATCGCCCTTGTAAAGGATGAAGTAGACTTCGCCCTCGAGCACTGCACTCTCGGCATCGTCGACAAGGTCGACTTTGTCGAACGGCACCTCCACAGTCACCTCGGTTCCTGCCTCCAACTCGTTGGGTATAGGGAATTTACCGCCAAGTATTTCGATAGTCTCAGAATCGATCACCTCACCCTGAAGGACATTGGCGGTGCGCTCTTTCTTCATAACCTGGATATCCTGAGGCTTGATGTAGAGCATCACTTTCTCGCCAACATCGTAGGCGTCGTAGTCCTGAATCATCAGCTCGTAGCCCTTGTCGGTCTCTACGAACATCTCGTAATGGACGCCCTTGAAGGTGCATGACTTGACGGTCGCGGTAAACTGGCATTTATTCTCGCTCTCGGTGAAATAAATGTCTTCCGGACGAACAACCACATCTACCGGATTATTCTCGCCGAACCCAGAGTCAACACACTTGAAATCGTGGCCGATGAAGTTGACCTCCTTATCACGTATCATAGTAGCGTTGAGAATGTTGCTTTCTCCAATGAAGTCTGCGACAAAAGAGTTCACGGGCTCGTTGTAGATATCTGCCGGAGTTCCAATCTGCTGGATCTTACCCTCGTTCATAACCACAATCGTATCGGACAGCGTAAGCGCCTCTTCCTGGTCGTGGGTTACGTATATAAAGGTAATGCCGAGCTTCTGGTGCATCTCCTTAAGCTCAATCTGCATGTCCTTGCGCATCTTGAGGTCGAGCGCACTCAAAGGCTCATCGAGCAGAAGCACCTTCGGGCGGTTTACGAGAGCGCGGGCGATTGCGATGCGCTGCTGCTGGCCGCCGGAAAGGGTGGTTACGTCACGGTCTTCGTAGTCGGACATGGCCACTAGCTTAAGGATCTTCCTTACGCGGGTCTCGATCTCGTTTTCAGGCACCTTCGCGAGCTTGAGGCCAAAGGCGATGTTGTCGTAGACATCGAGATGCGGGAAGAGCGCATAGCGCTGAAAAACGGTATTGAGAGGCCTTTTGTGGGGCGGAACGCCCAACAGGTCCTTGCCGTCCATCGTGATGCGGCCAGAATCCGGATTGAGGAAGCCCGCGATCATTCGCAGGAGGGTCGTCTTACCGCAGCCCGAAGGGCCAAGAAAGGTGATGAACTCTCCTCTGTTGATATACAAGTTGATGTCCTCGAGCACTTTTTTATCGCCGAAAGACTTCGACAGGTGCTCGATGTTGATGATAACTTCGCTTTTTGCCATTTCCTAGAGAGAGATGGGGATGTTGCAGGTAACGCCTACGTTGAAAAAGAATCCAGGATTGATGTCGCCGAGGCGGTAGTTGCCAAGGGCATGGACACGGAGCCAGTCAAGCGGATTCCAATGGACTCCGAGGCTTCCGCTGAGGTCCTCGAGATTGCCGGACGAAATGCGCTCGTAAGCGGCCTGGCCGAACAGTTCAAACTCGCTCTCCTCACCGAAAGGCACAACACACTTAAGGGAAGAGGTAAAGCCGTCGAGGAAAACAGTCAGATAATTGAGGTCACCGACCTTATTATTGAAGTCGGCCACAAGGCGGACATCGCCAACATAGAGCTGAGCGCCTGCAGACAGGACACCGATGGGGTCGCCGAAGCCGGTATTGAACAGGTTGTAAGCGACCATGGCGCCGAAGGAGTCTTCCTCTTCGTAGCGGGCTCTGAGGCCGTAGGTCAGAAGACCGTCTTCGAACGGGTGCTCGCTATACGGAGAGCTGCTGACCTTGAAATCGAGGGTCAGGTTCTCAATGGGCATCCAGGAGGCCTTGACACCCCACTGGTAGATCGGAAGCGTAAACCACAATGAGGAAGCCATCGGATAATGGACATCCCAGTCGTATTCGTCCATCTCGTAGGTTCCCCAGCAAAGATCAGACTTTCCCAAAGACAGCTCTACTTTATCGAGCGAATAGGTCAGATACGCAAAGTCCAACCAGTTGACATCGTCGGCATGGAAGGTTGCACCATAAAGTGCACCGGGATCCGAAGACAGCCAGTGGTTACAGACAGAGTATGAAAGATTGTCGGAAATGTTACCCTCGAGAAGGGTATAAAGAGAGGAGTTGCCGAGTGGGTCACCATTAAGGTATTCTGCCCTGGCAATAACGGATAACTCGGCATTGCTACCACCGAGTTCGTCAGCCTCTTGTGCGATCGCAAGAGAGGAGCACAGCAACATTGCTGCGATAACGAATGGTTTTCTCATTTCCAAGTACCATAAAATAGGTTTTGGTTCAACTTAAGATATCGGCGCAAAAGTATGAAAAATTTGACACTTATGCAATTTGCGGACGGTCAGGGCGCTGCGGGCGCTCTTCCTCGACCGGCGTACGGTCAATCATGCGGCCTTCGACAAGTTTTTCGTGGGCCTGGCGGCGGCGGAAAATATCCACGGCCGTAAAGATCGCGGAGCGCATCGAGACCGGGTCAGCCATATCGCGGCCGGCCATGTCGTAGGCGGTGCCATGGTCGGGCGAAGTCCTCACCACAGGCAGTCCGGCGGTATAGTTCACACCGTCGGAGAAAGCGATGGTCTTGAAGGGCGAGAGCCCCTGGTCATGGTACATGGCGAGGGTGGCGTCGAACTGCTGGTACTTCCCAAGGCCGAAATAGCCGTCCGGCGAGAAGGGGCCGAATGCTTCGATGCCCTCCTCTGTTGCGCGTTTGAGCGCAGGGATGATGATGTCCTGCTCTTCGGTTCCGAGCAGACCGCCGTCGCCGCTGTGGGGATTGAGGCTAAGGACGCCGATGGTCGGGTTATCGTAGCCGAAATCCTTGATGAGCGACTCCTTCATCAGACGGAGCTTGCTCAGGATCTTCTCCTCGGTGATGGCGCCAGGGACGTCCTTGAGCGGAATGTGGCCCGTCACGACGCCTAGCTTGATACGGTCGCTGACCATGAGCATTGTGACATCCTTGACCCCGAACTGGTTCATGAGGTACTCGGTGTGGCCGGGGAACTGGAAGCCCTGGATAGAGACGGACTTCTTGTTGATAGGGCCGGTAACCAGGACGTCGATGAGGCCGGCCTTGATGTCGCGGACGGCGGCGTCCAACGCCTTGATGGCGGAGTTAGCCGCCTCCGGGCCCTGGAAGCCGGGCTCAGCGTAAGTGCTGTCCGGCAGGCAGTTCAGGATGTTTATCTTTTTAGGCTGAGCCTGTTTTGCTTCTGTTATGGGATTGAGTGGCAGGTTATCTATCTCGGGGATAGTCTTGAGATAGAAGCCGAAAAGCTTCGGAGAACCGTAAACCACCGGAGTGAACTGCTCGAGTATGCGCTCGTCGCTCAGAGCCTTGATGATGACTTCGTAGCCGATTCCGTTCGAATCTCCTTGTGTGATACCCACAATGAGTTTATTGTCTTTCTGCATATTCTAAAATAATGTGTCTGCGTTATTGTCATTTCGACCAAGCGAAGCGCGCGGAGAAATCTCGCTCCGAAGCGCTTCATACCCTTCATCGACAGGCAAGCCGGGCTCTCCGTAGGCTGCTACTGCGAGGCGGTCGCAGCGTTCGTTCTCGGGATGCCCGGCATGGCCTTTAAGCCAGTGGAAGGTAACTTTGTGTTTTCTGTAGAGCGGGAGAAAAGCCTGCCATAGATCGGGATTTTTCACCTTCTTCCAGCCTTTTGCTATCCATGTATCCAGCCAGCCCTCTTCGACCGATTTTACCACATAGGTCGAGTCGCTGTAGACCTCAACTGTAGCGTTTTCCCACTTGATAGCCTCCAGACCACGAATTACGGCCAGCAACTCCATACGGTTGTTGGTCGTGAGGCGGAAGCCTCCGCTGAGTTCTTTGCTGATGCCGCCGCACTTGAGGACGACTCCGTAGCCTCCGGGGCCCGGGTTGCCGCTGGCAGCCCCGTCGGTGAAGAGATATATGGTCTGCTTCTGCTCCATTATCCGCAAAAATAACTATTTTTGTACAATTATGAACGTATTGGTAACAGGTTCCAATGGCAACCTTGGATGCGAGCTCCGCCGCCTTGCGGCAGACAGTACAGACAGGTTCGTCTTCACCGACATCGGAGAGATGCCGGGCGCGGAGACTATTCATCTGGATATCACCAATGAAGAGGCCCTGGAGATCATCGTCAGGAACGAAAAGATCGACGTAATAGTAAATTGCGCCGCCTATACCAATGTCGACAAAGCCGAAGACGACGTAGAGTTTGCCGCCGCAATCAACCGCGACGCCCCAGAAAGCCTGGCGCGCATCGCGGCCGAGGTCGGCGCCACCTTGATCCACATCTCTACTGACTATGTCTTCTCAGGCGAGGGAAACACCCCCATCAAAGAAACCGTTGCTCCTGCCCCCAGAAGCGTGTACGGAAGCACTAAACTCGCCGGCGAAAAAGCCATCCAGAAATCCGGCTGCAAGTATATTATTATCAGGACCGCCTGGCTCTATTCCCCCAAGGGCAAGAATTTCGTAGGAACCATGCGCTCGATAATGAGCTCGCGCGACGAAGTCAGGGTCGTCTGCGACCAGGTAGGCTCCCCTACCAGCGCCACCGACCTGGCCGGCCTGATTATGCATATAATCACCACCCGCCAGCTTGCTAAAACCGGATTGTATCATTTTTCGAGCGAGGGCGCTGTCAGCTGGTTCGACTTCGCCATGGCGATCAAAGACCTGTGCGGCTACGACTGCAGGGTGATACCCTGCCTGACGTCCGACTACAGGACTAAGGCCCGCAGACCGCAATACAGCGTGCTCGACAAGAGCCTCGTCAAAAAAACCTTCGGAGTGGAAGTCCCCTACTGGAGAGATTCCCTCGAAGCCTGCCTCAAACGCGTATGAATGTAATCAAGACAGATATCGAAGGAGTAGTTATAGTCGAGCCGCAAGTCTTCGGAGACTCACGCGGTTACTTCTTTGAATCCTTCTCCGAAAGGGATTTCGCCGCAGCCGTGCAGCCCCTGAGTTTCGTTCAGGACAATGAAAGCAAGTCCTGCTACGGAGTGGTGCGCGGTCTCCACTACCAGACAGGCCGTTATGCCCAGTCTAAACTTCTCAGGGTTATCAAGGGCCAGGTCCTCGACATCGCGGTCGATATCCGCAGGGGCAGCCCCACCTTCGGGAAGCATGTCGCAGTAGTCCTGTCGGGCGACAATCACCGCCAACTCTTCATCCCCCGCGGCTTTGCCCATGGCTTCAGCGTTCTGTCAGAAGAGGCCGTGATCCAGTATAAGTGCGACCGTTTTTATGAGCCGTCGGCGGAGGGTGCGATTGCCTGGGACGACCCGGACCTCGCTATCGACTGGCAGATTCCCGCAGACAAGGTAATCCTTTCCGAGAAAGACCGTCATCATCCGCGCCTCAAAGACGCTGCCGACCTGCCCGATTTCAGCGAAGACCTCTATGCGTAGGATTCTTCTCTCACTGCTGCTGATTTTTTGCTGCTGCGGCCTTTCGAGGGCCCAGCGCAGCGACTGGCAGTATTGGGAGACCCCGCTTCAGTTCACGCCCATAGTCTTTGACCTTGGCGCCGAATACCTCGGAATTCAGCCGAACCACAATTTGGTCGACAGGTGCGTGGCCAATGTAGTCGGCTACGCCGCCATGTTCGGCATTACCCAAGGTCTCAAGCATCTTGTTCAGGAACAAAGACCGGACGGCTCCAACTACCACTCCTTCCCCTCTGGCCACACCGCGGCCGCGTTTACCGGCGCGGAGCTGGTCTGCCAGGACTACGGCTGGAGCTGGGGAGCGCTATTCTATGCCGGTGGAATGGCGGTGGCCTACGGCCGCGTCCAGCATCAACGCCATTGGTGGTGGGATACCGCAGCCGGAGCGGGCATAGGTTTTCTCAGCGCATGGATAGGCCGATGGACGGCAGATGCGCTAGACCTTGGCAGTAAGTTTGGGGCAAAAAAAGAGAGCAACCTTTCGGTCGCGCCTTCAATCGATCCCCTTACTGGGGCGTATTGTGCAAATCTTGTATGGCGTTTTTGACCTGATCGTATTCATAGCCTCGCGAGAGGGCGAATTTGATCAGTTTTAGCTTACCCTGGGGATCTTCCGCCAGGGTTTTCCATTTATTCTCGAGCAGTTTTCGGAGCTTTGCGTCGGCCCTTTCGTCGTCGATTTCTGCCAACGCGGCTTCCACCGCCTCGCCCTTTATTCCCTTCCCTGCCAGGGCGAACTTTATTTTGACGGGGCCCCAACCGGTAATGGAGGCTTTCTCACGGGCGAAGGCCGCCGCGTAACGGGCGTCGTCGACGTAGCCGTCTTTAACGAGCGCCGCGACGACCTCTTCGGCGGCCTGCCGGTCGTAGTCGAGGGCCTTCAGCGCCTTCTGGAGCATGTCGACCGAGCAGCATTCCTGCTTTGCGCACAGGTTCTGAAGCCTGCAGAGGACTTTCTTAGCGGCGTCGTTCATGGCTACTTGTTGTGTTTCCCGGCGAGCATGCCGCAGGCGGCGAGTATATCTTCCCCGCGCGAAGCCCTGATGGTGCAGGTCACGCCGAGCGAGTTCAGCCTGTCGCGGAAGGCTTCCATGGCCCTGGGGCTTGCGCACTCGTAGGGGAAATCGGGAATCCTATGGAAACGGATGAGGTTCACGCGGCACTCGATGTCGCGAAGGAGCCTCGCGAGCGCGTCGGCATGGCGGCGGTCGTCGTTCCAGCCGGCGAACATGGTGTATTCGAAGCTCACGCGCCTCTGGGCAGTCCAGTCGTAGTCCTTGAGCATGCGGATCACTTCGGCTACCGGCCATGCCTTCTGGACGGGCATGAGTTCGAGGCGCTCGTCCTGGAAGGGGTTGTGGATGCTTATAGCGAGGTGGCAGCGGCTTTCGTCGAGATAGCGGCGTAGGCTCGGAAGCACGCCTATAGTGCTGAGGGTCACGCGTTTAGGGCTCCAGGCGAAGCCCCATGGCGCAGTAAGCACCTCGATTGCCCGAAGGACGTTGTCGGTGTTGTCGAGCGGCTCGCCCATGCCCATAAAAACGGCGTTGGTAAGTACGGCCGACTCGTCGATGCTTATGAACTGGTTCAGGATGTCGGCTGGCTCCAGGTTACCATGGAAGCCCTGGCGGCCTGTCATGCAGAATTTGCAGCCCATCTTGCATCCGGCCTGGGAAGAGACGCACAGGGTTTTGCGATCCTCGTCGGGAATCATTACCGACTCGATGTATTTGTCGTTGTCATTTCGACCGAGCGAAGCGAGTGGAGAAATCTCGACCTGAAAGAGATACTTTTTTGTTCCGTCACTGCTCTGAGCGATGCCCACCGGCGCCGAGACTCCGAGCTCGTAGAGTTCGGCCAGTTTTTCGCGCCCGGACTTGGAGATGTTGGTCATCTCCGCAAA
Organism: Bacteroidales bacterium; assembly: GCA_017617035.1. GTDB lineage: Bacteria > Bacteroidota > Bacteroidia > Bacteroidales > UBA932 > Cryptobacteroides. The sequence continues at coordinate 17,321 of JAFZWV010000022.1, read as the reverse complement.
GCTTTTTGCGCGCTTTACGTACATCCATTCCGCTATTTGCTTCGCGGCGAATGCGGGCAGCCCGGCGGCCTGTGCGACCGTCTTCAACTCTTCCGGAGATTTGCCTAAAAGTTTCTCTTTCATCTCCTGCAAAAATAAGCAAAAATCACTATATTTGTTTGCTGCGCTCATAGTGAGCGTACCTCCCCAAACTTTAACTATTATCAAAAACTCAATTAATTATGGCAAAAGAATTAGAAAACCAGGCCGCCGAAGTCAATGCCGCTAAATTGAAGGCATTGCAGGCAACTATCGACAAGATCGAGAAGGACTACGGAAAAGGAACGATCATGAAACTCGGCGACCAGCCTGAGGGAGACGTCCAGGTCATCCCTTCGGGCAGTATAGCCCTGGACCATGCCCTCGGGATTGGGGGCTACCCGCGCGGACGCATCATCGAGATCTACGGACCCGAATCCAGCGGTAAGACTACCCTCGCGATCCACGCCATCGCCGAGGCGCAGAAAATGGGCGGCATAGCCGCTATGATTGACGCAGAGCATGCCTTCGACAGGACCTATGCGGCAGCTCTTGGCGTCAACCTCGAGAACCTCCTGATTTCCCAGCCGGACAACGGCGAGCAGGCTCTCGAGATTGCCGACAACCTCATCCGCTCAGGCGCTATTGATATCATAGTAATCGACTCCGTCGCAGCTCTTACCCCCAAGGCCGAAATCGAAGGCGAGATGGGAGACAATAAGGTCGGCCTCCAGGCCCGCCTCATGTCACAGGCTCTCCGTAAACTTACAGCCAACATCAGTAAGACCGGAACCTGCTGCATCTTCATCAACCAGCTCCGCGAGAAGATAGGCATCATGTTCGGTAATCCCGAGACTACAACCGGAGGAAACGCCCTCAAGTTCTACGCATCCGTGCGTCTGGATGTCCGCAGAGTCACCCAGCTCAAGGACGGTGAGGAAGCTACCGGAAACCGTACCCGCGTGAAGGTCGTCAAGAACAAGATGGCCCCGCCTTTCAAGAAGGCCGAGTTCGACATTGTCTTCGGAGAGGGTATCTCGAAGTCCGCAGAGATTCTGGATCTCGCCGTAGAATTCGACATTATCCATAAGAGCGGCAGCTGGTTCAGCTACAACGGCGAGAAACTCGCCCAGGGCCTTGCAGCCGCAAAGCAGCTCCTTAAAGACAACCCCGAGCTCTGCGAAGAGATCGAAGCACAGGTGCGCGAAGCGCTTAAATCAGTCAAAGATTAATGTCTAAAAAGAAGATTATCCTTACAGGCGACCGTCCTACCGGTCGCCTTCATATTGGCCACTACGTAGGGTCGCTGCGCCGCCGCGTCGAACTCCAGAACAGCGGTGAGTTCGATGAGATTTACATTATGATCGCCGACGCCCAGGCCCTTACAGACAATGCAGACAATCCGGAAAAAGTCCGCCAGAATATCATAGAAGTTGCCTTGGATTATCTCTCCGCAGGTATCGATCCCGCGAAGAGCCACATCCTGATTCAGTCTCAGGTGGCTGAACTCACCGAGCTCACATTCTATTATATGAACCTGGTGACTGTCCAGCGCCTCCAGCGTAACCCTACCGTGAAGCAGGAAATCCAGATGCGCGGTTTCGGCGATTCCGACGAGAACGACAACAAAGCCGGAACTCCGGTCGGTTTCTTCTGCTACCCTATCAGCCAGGCTGCGGATATTACCGCATTCCAGGCTACCACAGTCCCGGTAGGAGAAGACCAGGAACCCATGATCGAGCAGACCCGCGAGATAGTCCGCAAGTTCAATTCAACCTATGGCCCCGCGCTTACCGAACCCGATATTCTGCTACCCGACAATGCGGCCTGCCTGCGCCTACCCGGTACAGACGGAAAGGCAAAGATGAGTAAGTCGCTTGGCAACTGCATCTATCTGTCAGACTCGGCAGATGAGGTTCGCGCCAAGGTACGCGGAATGTTCACCGACCCTGGTCACCTCCAGGTCAGCGATCCCGGAAAGGTAGAGGGCAACACCGTCTTCACCTATCTGGACGCATTCTGCAAGCCCGAACATTTCGACAAATTCGCTTCGTGCTTCGTAGGTAAAAAGGTCAGCTTCGAGTTCCATTCGCTGGACGAAGTGAAGGCGCAGTACCGCGCCGGCGGACTCGGCGATGTCATGATCAAGAACTTCCTCACGGAAGTCCTCAACGACACCCTCGAGCCTATCCGCCAGCGCCGCAAAGAACTCGAGCAGAATCTTCCTTACGTATATGAGGTTCTTCGCAAGGGTACTGAAGCTGCTTGCAAGAAAGCGGCCCAGACCCTCGCCGGAGTCAAGGCTGCTATGAAGATCAACTACTTCGACGAAGGAGTCCTCGAAGAACTCATCCGCGAACAGTCCGAAAAGTATTCTGGATAATTGATGTCGTGACAGGTGGGCCAGAATGTGGGACACTTGTCATGATTATGCCCCCTTTTCGCGACAGGTGGACCATACTTTGGCCCACCTGTCACGTTATATGAGATTACGCTTCGCTCAGCAGATATCGCTGGCGCAGGGGTTCGGGGAACTTTTCGATGGCATAACGCAGGGCGGTGCGGGGCATCGACCGGTAACGGGGTGCCCGGTCGCCGCCGGGCATGACGCCTTTCAAATATGATTCAAGCGCGGACTGGTCGCGCTTACCCGCTTCGCGAAGGAGCCAGCCGACGGCCTTCTGGATGAGGTCGTGGGGATGGTAAAGCAGGATATCGGCGATGGCAAAGGTGTCGTCGAGTTGACCGGCCCGCACGAAGGTCATGGTGCTGACCATTCCGATGCGCTGTTCCCAGATGTTCTTGCCGTTCCTGGCCAGATCGTACAGAAGCGAACGGTCTTTATCGAGCAGCCACACACCCAACAAAGGATAGCAGGATAGGTCTACGAGGTCCCAGTTGTTAATACGGTCGGTGTGGGACAGATAAAACTGAACGCACTCTTCGCGTTTAGGCCCCTTTGAGTGCTTGAACATTTCCACCAGCGCAAGCAGCGCGGCGAGTCGAACTTCGTGATACTCGCTGGCGATGCATTCCTCGAGGTCGGCCATGGTCAGTTCCTTCCAACATTCTTTAACGGCCTGGCGTGTCCCTGGGACCTTTATTCCGAGGAACTTGTCGCCCTCGCCGTACTGGCCGGGGCCCGTTTTGAAAAAACGCGAAAGGCCGGCCACCTGCGAGGGGTCGGCCAGCCTTTGCATGCGGCTTAGCAGCGGGTTCATTTTTTCTTCGCCTTAGCGGCTTCCTCAGCGACAGCTTTGTTGTAGCACTCGCGGCAGAGGGGCTCGTAGACGTCTTTTTCGCCCAGAACCACGAGATCATCGCTCTTCGAAAGACGATGAGAATGGTTCGCGAGGTCTCCGCACTTCACGCAGATGGCGTGGACCTTACGGACGTCTTCGGCGATAGCCATAAGGGCGGGCATGGGGCCGAAAGGCTTACCGAGATAGTCGGTATCAAGTCCGGCGATAATCACGCGTACACCGCGGTTGGCAAGCGTCTGGCAGACTTCCACAAGTTCCTCTCCGAAAAACTGGGCTTCGTCGATACCCACTACATCGATATCCGACGGGATCTCGAGCATATGCTTCGGATCGCTGATGGGAGTGGACTTGATGCTGTGGAGGTCGTGCGACACCACCTCTACATCTGAATACCTTATATCTATAGTCGGCTTGAAGATGGCTATCTTCAGGTTTGCGAACTGGGCTCTTTTGAGCCTGCGGATGAGTTCTTCGGTCTTACCGGAAAACATTGAGCCGCAAATGACTTCAATGCAGCCCGATCTCTTGTGGTTTTCTGAAAACATTTGTAGTTTTGTGTTTGTCTTACAAAGATAAAAAACGCTCGCAGAAAAATGGAAAAATCCGTAAAAGAAGTTTTCAACGAAATACAAACAACTATCGAAGAACTCCGCGCTCAGTTGGATGAATTGGAGGAGAAACTGGAGGCTCTTAAAGAAGAAGTAGCTGAACCTATCGCCGTCGCAGTCGCCCCCGAGCCCGAACCAGACCCCGAGCCGGTAGATGTGATCCCCGAACCCGTTGATGTCGATCTGCCAAGCGAAGAGACAGATCCCTTCGTCGCTGAAACTCCTCGGGATGACATCCCTGTCATTCCGAGCGAAGTCGCAGATGAAGCGAAGGAATCTGAGCCCGAATCTCCTATCGACCTGTCAATCGATATGGCCTCAATTGGTGCCAAAACAGTTCCTGATGCGAAGAACTACCAGTGGATGATAGACCTTCCCGGCGGGCCGGTGGCTAACGTAATCAGCGCTATTTCGCTCAACGACCGCGTGCTGTTTATCAACACCCTCTTCAAAGAGGATCCCGCACTGTTCCAGAACACCATTTCCGAATTCAATAAGATGGAGAGCATCTCGGAAGCGGTTTCCTACGTAATCGCGAACTTCCCGGATTGGAATCTTAATTCTGAGGTGGTCTATCGCCTTATGATGGCAGTCCGTAGAAAACTCAAATAACCTGATGGCAGGCAAGCTCTACATAGTGCCCACTCCGGTCGGCAATCTCGCCGACATTACCCTTCGTGCGCTGGAGGTCCTTAAAGAGGCCGACCTCATCCTGGCCGAGGACACCAGAACGACCGGTATTTTGCTGGAGCACTATGAGATCAAGGGCCGCCTGCTGTCTCACCACAAATACAACGAGCATCAGACCGTCGGGATGATTAAGGAGCGCATCCTCGGCGGGCTCAACGTCGCCCTGGTCAGCGATGCCGGCACCCCGGGAATCAGCGACCCTGGCTTCCTGCTCGTGCGCGAGTGCGCTAAAGAAGGAATAGAGGTCCAGACGCTCCCGGGCGCAACTGCCTGCATCCCGGCGATAGTGTCGAGCGGCCTGCCGTGCGACCGTTTCTGCTTCGAGGGTTTTCTCCCGCAGAAAAAGGGCAGGGCGACCCTCCTTGCGGAGCTGGCTTCAGAGCCCAGGACCATGGTCTTTTACGAATCGCCCCACCGCCTTGCGAAAACGCTGGCGCAGTTCGCCGAAACCTTCGGACCGGACCGCGAGTGCTCCGTAGCCCGCGAAATATCTAAACTTCACGAAACCCACCATCGGGGAACCTTACAAGAACTAGCGAATTACTTCAATGAGAACGAACCCAAAGGCGAGATCGTCATCATCGTCGCCGGAGCCCCGCAGGAACCGCGAGGGCAACACGTCAACAAGTACCGGGACCAGTAGCGTCGGTACAGTCTTCAAAGTCGGAGCAATATCCCTTACCTTCCTGATACTCGGGTACCAGGTGTGTCTGTTTGTGCAACACACTGCGAAGCTGAAAATTGAAGCGAACAGAGATTCTCCTGACACGGTCTTTGTGTACAGAGATTTCTCGACTCCGCCTGCGGCTTCGCTCGAAATGACAAAAGGAGTGTCAATACTACCGAGTGGAGAAATCTCCACGGAAAGACATAACGCGTCCCATTCGCAGATCGTTCAGGCAGTGCGGGCTAAAACGCGGAAGCGTGAGTCGTTCAGGTTTAACCCCAATACCGTAAGCGTCGAGGACCTTCAGCGTTTGGGCTTCAGCGAGAAACAGGCGCGGAGCATAGACAGCTATAGACAGAAAGGTGGGAGGTTCAGGCGTAAAGAAGACTTTGCGAAATCGTATGTGGTTGCAGATTCTGTGTATCGGAGGCTCGAGCCATTTATCGATATCCCGAAACTGGATATAAATACAGCGGACTCGGCGGCCTTCGACGCCCTACCGGGAATCGGTCCATATTTCGCCTCTAAGATGGTTAGTTACCGGAACCAACTCGGTGGGTATTCTACTCCAGAACAACTTCTCGAGATATATAACTTCGGAGAAGAACGTTATGAGAAGTTGAAGGATTTGATAGAGTGTTCAGAGCCGCTAAGACCGCTGCGACTCTGGACCCTCCCGGAGGATTCGCTCAAACTTCACCCCCATATCCGCTACAAGTCTGTTGCACACGGAATTGTCCTGTACCGCGACAATAATCCCCGTGAATCCTGGACTCTTGAAGGCCTGCTGAACGCGGGGGTGATAGATTCGCTGCTTTACTCGCGACTTAAACACTGCAAAATCTCCTACTGATAGCTGCCGGTGTGACAGGTGTCCCACCGTTCGGCCCACCAGCCACGAAATAGATGCAAAAACGTGACCGGTGTCCCAACTTCGTGCATACCAGTCACGAATATGGGGCTAAAGTGTGACCGGTGTCCCACCTTCAAGCCCACCAGACATGAAGGCGTGCATACTCCCCCAAAAAAACAAGGGAGTATGCGCAAAAAAGACCTGAAACGCTCATACCCTCCCCTAAACTGATGGGGGTATGCACGGAGGAAGGCATTAAAGACACTGATTCGAAGAACAATTAAAGGCGCGAAGCAGCGGGGGTAATAGTGCTAAGCGTCATCCCAGACGGGCTATCGCCTGGGATGATGCTCTAATACTGCTGCCTGCCAGGTGGCGGTGTCGATGTGGGTGTAGATTTCGGTGGTGAGGATGTTTTCGTGGCCGAGCATTTCCTGAACGACGCGAAGATCGGCGCCGTTCTCAATGAGATGAGTCGCGAAGGAATGGCGGAAAGTATGAGGGGATATTTCCTTGGTTATACCAGCCAGAAGAGCGTATTCGCGAACGAGCTTAAAAACTGAAATACGGCTCAAGGGCTTCCCGAAACGGTTTAGGAACGCGATATCCGAGTATTCGGGAGCGAATGCTTCGCCGCGAACACCAAGCCATTCCTCAAAAGCCGCTGCGGCGCTCTCCCCCATCGGAACCAGACGCTCTTTATTACCTTTTCCTACTACTCTGACGAATCCTTCGTCCAAGTAAACGTGGGAAATCTGCAATCCGCAGAGCTCGCTTACTCGAAGTCCGCAACCATACAAGATTTCAAGAATCGCCTTGTCTCGTATGCCCTTAGGAGAGCCAAGAGGAACTCCGTCGATAATTGCAGAAACTTCCTCGACAGATAACACCGATGGCAGATAACGCCCTATTTTCGGGGAGTCTACAGCATCGCAGGGGTTGTCTTTGCGCTCGCCTTCGATCACGAGCCAATCGAAAAAAGAAGTCAGGGCGCTGAGCTCGCGGGACTGCGAGCGCTTCGACAGCGCCCCGGAGTGAGCGGCCAGAAAAGCCGCGATATCTTCGGAATCCACTGCAGCCAGAGAGCCATGGCCGCCAAGCGAGGACATCCAGGCCAGGAACGCCTTCACATCCGAGCAGTAGGAACTGACGGTGTTGGAAGACATGCCTCTTTCCACCCTCAAATAATATGAGTAATCCTTAAGAATATCCGACGCCATATACATGCAAATATAACGAAAAAGATGACTATCTTTGCGAGTCATGAAATTCAGGTGGACAGTATTAATCGCAGCGGTAATCCTTGCGTTCTGCTCATGCAACAGGGATCTGGTACCGTTCGACAACAACGGCCCTTCGAAAAGGGCTGGTCGCGAGGGCGTGTCCGGCTTGCATTTCGACAAGGTCATGATCCTCTACAGCGAGGGTTACAATAACCTCAGAGGATTCCTGGACGAGAATTTCGACCAACTTTGCACCGGCTATGTTCCCGGAAGATGGGACAACGACGCTATAGTCGTTTTCAGCCACGCATCGGTAGACCGCAGCAACTGGACCACGGACGTTGAACCTGTAGTGTTCAGGATCTACAAACACTACGACCAGATTATCCGCGACACGGTATTCGTCTATCCTGCCGAGACTATCTCAGTCGATACCGCCTTTATGAAAAAGGTGCTCAACGACATCAAGGATAAGTACCCGTCCGATTCATATGGCCTGGTATATACTTCCCACGGAACGGGCTGGATTCCGAAAGACTACAAAAAGAGCGACGAATTCTCTTTGAGCATGAGGCGCAGTATCGGAGCTCAGTACGACGGACCGTACTCCAACTACATCTGTTATCAGATGGATATCGACGAGTTCAAGAAAGCCCTTCCCTACCATCTTGATTATATAGTGATGGACGCCTGCCTGATGGGCGGAGTGGAGGTTGTCTACGAATGGCGCGACCTCTGCGATTACCTTATAGCCTCCCCCGGCGAGGTCCTGGCCGACGGCTTTGACTATGTCAACATCGCCCGCAGGCTTCTTTCCGGTGAAAAGCCCGATCTCCTGGGCGTCTGCGAAGACTACTACAACATGAATGTCCCCAACGGCGATGCCACCGTCGGTTTGTACGATTGCAGCAAGATAGAGGCACTGGCCGAAGCCTGCGCTCCCATCTTCGAGGCCCATCGCGATAGGATCATGAACGTAAGCCCGTCGCAGGTCCAGAGTTTCAACTACAGCTACCAGTATCACTACGACTTCAGGGATATCCTGGTCAAACTTGGTGCTACTGACGAGGAACTAGCTCCGGTAGACGCCGCGCTTGCCGATCTGATACTCTACAAAAACGCCACGGAGTTCTTCCTCGGCAACCACATCATCACCTACAGTGGCCTGAGCATGTTCCTTCCCACTACCTCCTGGGCCAAACTGACCGAAAGATACAAGTCCACTTCGTGGAATGTAGCGACAGGTTTTGTCAAGTGAATAATTCTTTCTATATTTGCGCCGCATTTGGAAATCGCACAGGCGATTTGGTGCAATGGGGTCCGGGCGAGACTCGGACTGAGTAACACATTTTAAACATTTAGAAAATGCAGCATTTCGAACTTAAGGGCCAGCTTCGTCAGGTTGGCAACAAAGCCACCATCAAGGCTTTCCGTCGTCAGGGTCTCGTCCCTTGCAACCTCTATGGTGCAGGTATTGAGAACATCCTCTTCACAGTCAACGCCAAGGATCTCAAGGGTCTTACCAACACCCCTTATTCCCACATCGTTGACCTCAACCTCGATGGTAAAAAGTACACAGCCATCCTCCACGAACTTCAGTTCCACCCGGTAGAGGACATCTGCCTCCATGTAGACTTCCTTTCCGTAAGCGAGGACAAGCCCATCAGCATCAGCGTTCCCGTTAAGGTCTCAGGCCACTCCAAGGGCGTTCAGCTCGGCGGTAAGTTTACCCAGAACTCCCGTTCGATCCGCGTCGCAGGTCTCATGAAGAACCTTCCGGACGACGTTACAGTTGACATCTCCGACCTCGGTCTCGACAAGAAGATCAAGGCTGGTGATCTCAGTTTCCCTGGCCTCCAGATCCTCACCGACAAGGATGCAGTGATCTGCAGCGTACGTGCTACCCGCAACACCGCGGCAGCCGCTACCGAGGAAGCAGCAGCTGAGTAAAAGCTCCGAATTATGGCAGGCGAGAGCTATCTTGTTGTAGGGCTCGGTAATATCGGCCCCGAGTACGCCAAGACCCGCCATAATATGGGATTTATGGTGTTGGATGCCTGGGCTCAGGCATCCGACACTTCTTTTAATACCCAGAGGTACGGAGATCTTGCGGTTCTAAGCATAAAGGGCCGCACGCTCTATCTCCTGAAGCCCTCTACATATATGAACCTCAGCGGCAACGCCGTGAGGTACTACCTCCAGAAACTCCCCATTACCGAAGAGCGTCTTGTCGTCATTTGCGACGACATCAATCTCCCGTTCGGCACGCTCCGAATGAGAATGAACGGCAGCGACGGCGGCCACAACGGCCTGCGCAACATCGCCGAGACCATCGGAACCGAGAACTATTGCCGCATCCGTATGGGCGTCGGCCACGACTTCCACGAAGGAGAGCAGGTCGACTACGTTCTCGGCGAACTCAGCCCCGAAGAGAGCGAGAAAATGCCCGAGCTCTGCAAAAAGGTCTCCCAGGGGGTCCTGGATTGGATTTTTGTCGGTCCCGACAAAGCCATGACCGGGGTCAACACAAAAAAATCTGAAAAATAATTCAATTTGATGCAACGTTCTTGAAACCACCTGCATCTATAGTGCAGGTTTAGGTTTTAGTACACGTCTGGGGTTGATGCCGTGAGGTATCGGCCCTTGATTTTTTTACCCCTCCCCTTGATTTATTTATCCCGTGACTTTTGCCCCTTTTTTCGTATCTTTGGGATATGAAAAGGACCGCGGTCTTATTAATAACACTTCTACTGAGCTGCCTATGCCTCTGGGCCCAGCAGGAGCGCCGCGTAATTTTCATCCGCGCCGAGCTCGGCGGAACTCCCTTCACAGTATCTGAAGAATACCTGGATTCAATTCTCACAGAATCCGCCCGCTACTTCAACGAACAGCTCGCCCCCGACATCAGCGTCAGCTTTGAACTTGGCCCTGTAGTAACTCTCACCGGAACCTATACCAACGAAACGGTCCATCTCGCGGTCGACGAAGCCTGCCGCCATGCCAACACCGCGGTCAACTTCCAGAAATACGACTGCGATTCCGACGGAAAGCTAGACTGCGTGGCCGTTATCTTTTCCGGCGAGGAGATATGGCCTCAGCACCACCATCTTCTAAATAAGAACATCTCCCTGCGACTGGACCATGTCGTCATCGACGAATATGCCGCCATGGGCGAGATTATCTATGGCAAGCCCCTGCAAATCGGGCCGGTCTGCCATGAGTTCGGCCATGCCCTCGGGTTCCAGGACCTCTACGATACCGACGAGGAGGGCAGCGGCGGCCTCGCAAAGGGCCTGTGGGGCAGCATCGCCCTCATGGACAAAGGCGACCACAACGACAGCACCCGCACTCCCGCAGGCCTGTGCGCAATAGACTTCGACATCCTCGGGCTGGGACAGCGTGACACCCTCTCCCCCGGCGAGTATACCCTTCGGCCGTTCGGGCGGGGCCATGACTACCTCTACTACCCTACCGACAGCCCGGGCGAGTACTACCTCTTCGAGTGCAGGGCCATGGAAGGGCGCGACTCTTTCATCGGAGGAAACGGTCTGCTGGTCTACCACATCGACAAGTCGTCCGGCCGCGCGGGTTATTCGACCTACTACAGCATTACCCTTCGCGCCTACGAGCGCTGGCAGAAAAACGAAGTCAACGCCCGCCCGGACCACCAATGCGCCGACCTCGTAGAGGCGTGCCCTGAAGCGGATACGATCACGGCTGTCTTCTTCCCCTACAGCGAGACGCAGACCTTCTGCTCCGACGGCGACCCGGCTTTCCGGTCTTGGAGCGGCGCCCAGGCCCGCTATGCCCTTAAAGACATACGCATGAACCCCGACAGCAGCGTCACCTTCAATGTAATCGAACCGCTCACCCAGGTACGCCAGACTGCCTTCCAGAGCTCCGCAATCCTGGTCTGGCAGGTCGACGAAAGCCTGCTGGGCGAGATCGACAGCTGCACCGTAGCCCTGTCCAAGGGCCGTGAAGAACCGGTAATCGAGAAGCTCATGCCCGGACCGGACGGCCTGCTTACCTGCATGCCCGAGGGCCTCAAGGGCGGAACGAACTACACCTCGCTCGCGACCGTCTACACCCCCGACGCCGTCTACTCCAAGTCGGGCGCATTCAAGACCATGGTCATAGACAACCGCAACACGATCCCGTTCATCTACTTCGTGGGCGGCGTGCGAAACAAAGACGGCACCTTCGAGAAGGGCGCGCGCTTCCCCCTCTATGTCCATAACGCCACGGAGGCGGAGGAAATCCACTGGTACTTCGGAGACCGGCCGGCCGTAACCGACGGCGAGGGCTATTTCACGCTCAGCGTGAGCGGGACTCTCCGGGCGGAGGTCAAATGGCCGGACGGGACGACCGACGTTATAGTTAAAGAATTGACGGTGAAGGAATGAAACGTATAGGCTACATACTGGTTTGCTTAGTGCTTCTGCTCGCGCCGACGGCGTGTGTGGAACCGGGAACCTATACTCCGGAGTTCCTTACCGACGCCACCCTCAGAATGGCGGTTGGCAAGACCGAAATAATCACCTACAATCCCCTCACCTGCCAGTACGCCTACAATGCCGACAATCTGGAATTCAGGCTCCACACAGACAACATGTCGGACTACTTCATCGTAAGGCTTCAAGCCGAACCTACCGAGGAAGACCAGATGATTACCGCCGGTCTCGTGCGCTGGACCTCCCCTACCGGAGCCGACGAGGTACGAAAAAACATCGTCCTCCAGGTAGTTAAGATGGAGGGCGATGTTGTCTGGCTATGGTATAGCCGCGAGTCGCTTAAAATGACAGTGCGATTCCGATAAAGTCTTCTGCCTTGAGCGATGCGCCGCCGATGAGGCCGCCGTCGATATCGGGCTTCGCGAACAACTCACCAGCATTTGAAGGTTTGCAGGATCCGCCGTAAAGGATGGTGGTGTCGTCTGCGACCTTTGCTCCGAAGATGTCTTTAAGAAGACCGCGGATGTAGGCGTGGATTTCTTCGGCCTGATCTGCGGTAGCGGTCTTACCGGTTCCGATAGCCCAAACGGGCTCGTAAGCGATGACGATGGAGGCCATATCCTCTGCAGTAAACTGGCTCAGGACGTTCTTGGTCTGGGCCTCGACAACTGCGAAATGCTTGCCTGCTTCCCTCTCTTCGAGGTTCTCGCCTACGCAAAGGATAACCTTAAGACCATTTGCAAGGGCGAGCTTAGTCTTCTCGACGAGCTTCTCATCGGTCTCGCCGTAGTACTGGCGACGCTCGGAGTGACCAAGGATGGTGTACTCGCAGCCGGCGCTCTTGATCATTGCGGCAGACACCTCTCCGGTGTATGCGCCCTTCTCCTTATCTGCGCAGTTCTCTGCGGAAAGCGCTACGCGGGTTCCTTTAACGACCTCGCTGACAGGACAAAGGTGAGTAAACGGAGTTGCGATTACGAGACCGACCTCTGCCGGCACCTGTGCGCTTGCAGCTACTACTGCCTTTGCAAGCTCTACTCCTTCGGGAACGGTGGTGTTCATCTTCCAGTTTCCCGCGACAATGTTCTTTCTCATTAGCTATAATGTGTTAAGTGAATATTCAAACAAGCAAATTTAACTATTATTTGCTAAATTTGTGGACTATAGATTATCATTCGATGAAGAATTTTGTTCAGGAACTCAAATGGAGAGGGATGATTAAGGATATCACCCCCGGAACGGAAGAAGAACTCGCAAAAGGTCCCATGTCAGCTTATGTGGGAATAGACCCTACAGGAGACAGCCTTCATATCGGTCACCTTGTCAGTATAATGATCCTAAAGCACTTCCAGGAGTGCGGAAATAAACCCTTCGCCCTCGTCGGCGGCGCCACCGGTATGATAGGCGACCCTTCGATGAAGAGCCAGGAAAGGAACTTGCTAGATGAGCAGACGTTGGCCCGCAACGTGGAGTGTATCAAGGCCCAGCTTGCGCGCTTCCTCGATTTCGAATCAGATGCGCCCAACAAGGCCGAACTGGTCAACAACTACGACTGGATGAAGGACTACACCTTCATCAACTTCACCCGCGATATCGGCAAGCTCATTACCGTCAACTATATGATGAGCAAGGACTCGGTGAAAAAGCGTCTTGAGCGCAACTCTTCCGAGGGTATGTCCTTCACTGAATTCACCTACCAGCTTCGCCAGGGCTACGACTTCCTGTATCTATATGAGCATCGCGACGTCCGCCTGCAGCTCGGAGGCGCAGACCAGTGGGGCAATATCACTACCGGTACTGAGCTCATCCGCCGCGTACTCGGCAAGGAAGCTTTCGCCCTCACCTGCCCTCTTATTACCAAGGCAGACGGAGGAAAGTTCGGCAAGACCGAGAAGGGCAACATCTGGCTCGACCCGGAAAGGACCAGTCCTTACCAGTTCTACCAGTTCTGGCTCAACGTAAGCGACGAAGACGCCGAAAAGTACATCAAGATCTTCACCATGCTCGACCGCGAGACTATTGAAGCCGCGATAGCGGAGCATGCCGAGGACCCCGGCCAGCGCAGGCTCCAGAAGCTTCTCGCCAAGGAAGTTACAATCATGGTCCATGGCGAAAAGGAGTATGAAAATGCCGTCAAGGCCAGCCAGATGCTCTTTGGCAAGGCTACCGCGGAAGACCTTCGCAGCCTCGATGAAAAGACCTTCCTGGCAGTATTCGACGGAGTCCCTACCTTTGATGTAGAGCGCGCAAAACTCCCTCTCGGAATTCTCGATTTCCTTGCAGTCGAAACCCAGGTCTTCCCCTCCAAGGGCGAAGCCCGCAAAATGATCCAGGGCAACGGCTTCTCGCTCAACAAGGAGAAGGTTACCGACTTCACCCGCGAGATAACTGATGCCGACATCATCGACGGCAAGTACATCCTCGCCCAGAAAGGTAAGAAAGACTACTACATAATCAACATAAAGTAAGATGGAAGGACAGTCAACCAGACAGCAGAAGGTGGGCCGCGAACTTCAGCGCGACCTGGCCGAAATAATAAGGAGCAAGGGCATGGCCGCCTGGGGCGGCGCCATGGTGACCGTCAGCGAGGTCAGGGTCAGCCCGGACCTTTCCATCGCCAAGGTCTATGTAAGCATCTTCCCTTCCGATAAACAGGAAGCGGTGATGAAACTGCTCGACGAAAACAGCAAGGCCATAAGGGGCGAACTCGGCAGGCAGGTCGCAAAACAGCTTCGTATAGTCCCCGAACTGGACTTCTACCTCGACACTACCCTCGATTACGTAGAGCACATCGAAGAATTACTCAAGAAATAGAGTGGGCGTATCAGGCTTCATAGCCGGGCGCTATCTGTTCTCCGGCAAGTCCCGGAGCGTGATAAGCTGGATCTCCGGAATCAGCGCCGCCGGAATGGCGGTGGGTACCGCCGCGCTCATAGTTATCATGTCGGTCTACAACGGTTTCGACAAGATAATCAGGGACAATCTCGACGCCAACACCCCCGACATGGTCATTAAGCCCGTAAGCGGGAAGACCTTCGAGGCCTCTGGCGAGCCTTTCTCGGCGGTCGCGGGGCTTGCGGGCGTCGACTCAGCCGAGGGCGTCCTCGAGGAGACCGTCGCCGCCCGCTACGGCGACCGCCAGACCATCACTCGCGTGCGCGGCCTCGAAGGAGCATGGCAATGCAGCGTAAGCTCTGCCCTGGCCCAGGAACTCGGCATCAAGACCTATTTCACGGACCAGCTCGCCCTCTTCTTCCCCAGCAAGTCTGAGAGTTTCTCCATGGCCAATCCAGCCGCATCGCTGGAGACGATCAAGATGAGGCCGAAGGAGATACTCCAGTCGGATGAAAGCCTTGTCGTGGTGCCTATGGAAAAGGCCCGTGAACTGCTCCATATCGATTCGGAAGTCACCGCCTTCGAAATCTACGGCCATGGTGCATCCGTACGCCAGGTCCGCGAACTGTTCGGCCCCGACTTCGAGGTGCTCGACAAATATCAGCAACACCCCGCCGTCTATAAGATGATGCGCTACGAGAAGGCCGCCATCTACATGATACTCATTTTCGTGGTCCTTATCGTGGCCTTCAACATCTTCGGTTCGCTCTCTATGCTCATCATCGACAAGACGGGCGATATTGAAACGCTTCGCAGCATCGGCGCAGACCAGGCCATGGTCCGCCGCACCTTCTGGCTCGAAGGCTGGTTCGTCTCGCTGCTCGGCCTCGTCATTGGTCTGGTAGCAGGAATAGCGCTCGTCCTGGTCCAGCAGTACACCGGCATCGTAAAGATGCCCGGGAACTATCTGGTCAACGCGTACCCGGTAGTTCTGAAATGGACCGACGTACTTCTTACCGCCGGAGGCGTTGCCGCCATCGGCGCACTTGTATCGACAATAAGTATAAAGGAAATAAAAAAATGAAACGACTGATCGCACTTGTCGCCCTCGCTCTCATCGGAGCCGGCGCTCTCGCCCAGAACCGCGGAGGCATCGATTCCCTGATGCTCCAGACTATCCGCAAGGGCTACTCCAACACCTCAGCCGACAAAGCAGTCAGAAACGCGCTCAACGCCGTTGCGCTCAACACTCTGGCAGTGAATGCCGAGAATGCGGCCATGATCGACACCGAGTTCTCCGACAGGGTAAACACCTCCGGAATCACAGACCAGAAACAGTCCGGCCGCTGCTGGCTTTTTACCGGTCTCAATGTCCTGCGTGCTGCCGCAATCACCAAGCACGACCTCGGTAATTTCCAGTTCTCGCAGAGCTACTGCTTCTTCTACGACCAGCTCGAAAAGGCCAACCTTTTCCTCCAGGCTATAATCGATACCCGCGATCTTCCCATCGACGACCGTCAGGTCGACTGGCTGCTGAGCAACCCGATCAGCGACGGCGGCACCTTCACAGGAGTTGCCAACCTCGTAATGAAATACGGCGTTGTTCCCGCCGAGGTGATGCCCGAGTCGTTTATCGCCAACAGCACCTCACAGATGGCCAGCCAGCTCAAGACTCTCCTGAGGCAGGATGCCCTGGCCCTCCGCGCAGCGAAATGCCCCAAGTGCGCCCAGAAGCTCAAGGTCGAACAGCTCTCGGAAATCTATCGCATCCTCTGCCTCAGCTACGGCGAACCGCCTGTTGAGTTCGAGTGGAAGGGCAAGACCTACACCCCTCAGGAGTTCTATCAGGAGATGTGTGGCTTCGATCTGAACCACGACTATGTAATGCTGATGAACGATCCCAGCCGCGAGTACTACAAACTCTACGAGATTGAATACGACCGTCACCTCTACGACGGCGACAACTGGCTCTACCTCAACCTCCCTATAGATCGCATCAAGGAGATGGCTATTGCCTCAATCAAAGACGACAAAGCCATGTACTTCTCCTGCGACGTAGGTAAGTTCCTCGACCGCAAAAAGGGTGTCATGGATCTCGCCAACTACGACTACGAGTCGCTGCTTGGAGTGAAATTCACCATGGACAAAAAAGAGCGCATCCTCACCCACGCCAGCGGTTCCTCCCACGCAATGACACTCATCGCCGTAGACATCAAGGATGGCAAGCCGGTGAAGTGGATGGTCGAAAACAGCTGGGGTGAATCCGCCGGCTATCGCGGAAACCTTATCATGACCGACGAGTGGTTCGACGAGTATATGTTCCGCCTCGTTGTCGAGCGCCAATACATCCCGGAAGACCTCGCAGGCTATCTCGATCAGGAGCCGATAAAACTCCCCGCCTGGGATCCGATGTTTCTCGGAGAAGAATAACAAAAAAGGGTTGGCGCACTGCCAACCCTTTTTTAATCGAGCCTGACGGCATCAATTAAAAGCGATCTTCGGAAGAAACGGTAAGTTTCTTGCGGCCATGACGGCGACGGGCAGCCAGAACGCGGCGGCCGTTTGCAGAAGCCATACGCTCACGGAAACCGTGCTTGTTGACTCTCTTGCGACGTGAGGGTTGGAATGTCCTTTTCATATCTATCTATTTTTTTGTTTTTCGATTTTGGGAGGGCAAAGATATTATTTTCTTATTTCAATTACAAATTTT
>JAFZWV010000021.1 GCA_017617035.1 Bacteroidales bacterium | reverse complement strand
GCTGGAACACCTCCTTTTTGGAGCAAGATTCCGACGCATACGACGCTCGCGAGAAAAGTGTATCAAGGCGCAGTTAAAGCCTTGTACTTATCTTTCTTTTTTTATAGGCTCGTAGCTCAGTTGGTTAGAGCGCCACACTGATAATGTGGAGGTCCGCGGTTCAACTCCGCGCGGGCCTACTTGAAAACCCTGGGGGTATAGCTCAGCTGGTAGAGCACATGCTTTGCAAGCATGGGGTCGCCGGTTCGAATCCGACTACCTCCACCAGTAGAAAACAAAGGCGTCGCACGAAAGTGCGGCGCTTTTTTCGTGTCCAGGCCCGTTGAGAGCTCGCTCTCATAAGGGTCTGGACATGAAAAGAGCCCCCATCGGGGGCCTTTGTTTTCTCGTGGAGGGACGTCGGACGTGCCGAGCGCAGCGAGGCAAATCCGACCGTTTGCGGAAGGTCCCCTACTCGTTTGCGGAAGGTCCCCGCTGTTTTTGCACAAGGTGGAATTCTAACACGTGGACCTTGCGCGCAAAACCCCATCACATGCCTTCTAGCGCACAAGGTGTCGCCCCTTTTCTTCCACCTTGCGCGCCCTGGTGTGGCAGAAGCCCAAATCGCGCACCTTCATCAACCTCTTATTTCGCCGTGGGGGATAACCTCCTGATTATCAACAAAATCATCAAATTAGGTCTGCCATAATTGATAGACCTAATTCGTTTATTCCCCTGAGAGTCAAAGACTTATCTCCCACGCCAAGAATCATCAAGAATCAATAATCGAACATCAAACCAATAGATCGCGCTGCGCTGAGCTCGAGTGCGCGGCTCGCGCAGCTAGGCAAATCCGACCTTTCTTTACGTTTAACTGGCTGATTGTCAAGCTCTTCGTGTCTTGACGTTGTCAGTATAACTGGGTACCTTTGCAAGAACAAAAAACCCGGGTTCTTCACCAGCACTTATGTCTGGGAGAGGAACTACCGGGACTGCACTGCAAAACTATGAAGAATTTTGTATTTGACAAACATTTTAGCGAGTTGATCGTTTAAAAAACGTGCTGAACAACATTCGACTACAGCGACTCGACCCCATCCCTCACTAGGCCCACCTGAGGGTGTTATCAGTCCTCACGCTCTCATACCGTTGAGGGACGTCGGACGTATCGAGCGAAGCGAGATAAATCCGACTAATCGAATACTGGGCGGATATTCTTCCCATAATAACGCAAATCATCATCCCAACTCACATTTGGAAGAGTCTCGCGAAACTCTATATAATAAGCGCTATGGGTGGAAGTCGGGACTCTTAGGGAAGACGTCCAATACGAACCATATGTTTCTTCTCCATATAACGTGGTTCCGCTCCATTCTCCTCCAGCTGGTAGGAAAATACTATTTCCGTTAGGGCCCGTAATCAAAATTCCATCTCTAGCACCTTGAGTTGTCCAAACACATGTGCATTTTTCCCTTAATTCCATCCATTCAACACGAGTCGGCATTCTCCAGTGCTTTCCGAGAAAACTATAGGCCGCATCATCATTTAATTCAAGGGTGGTTAGATTGTCCACAATGCCACTTGATTCATTTGTATTGTACTTAGTAAAACTTGTATCATTACCGTTGCACCATCTGTACGAACTCCAGTCATATCCAGCCTCTTTCCCACTCCTCCAAGTTAAAGGACTTAAGCTACTATAATAAGACTGCACTTCTCCCCAAGCCACATAAATGCCATAATGTTCGGGATATGAAGCGCCGACATTACAAGCCGCCCAATATACACTAAGTCCCAAATCGACCGCACCCTCAGGTTTTGCATGATTCATCACCCTTACTGTACAAGACGCACTCACTCCTGTTCCATCAGTAGCAGTAGCTGTAATTGTAGCAGTTCCTTTGGAGATGGCGGTTATGTTGCCATTTGCATCGACAGTCGCAACGTTATTATCTGAAGAGGACCACGCAACAGATTTATATGTAGCATTATTGGGAAGAACCGTGGCAGAAATTATCTGACTTTCTCCGCTTATAATAGTGAGTTGTGGTTCATCTAAAGTTATCGATGAAGCCATCGTTAGATCAGGATCATATACGGGTCGTACAGAGTAACCGTGAGAGCGCAGGAAATAATTAGTGGAGAGATATTGCGCATCGTGCAGTCCATAGAAAGACATTGCCAGCGTCGGGTTATCAACACACAGACTAGATGACCAATAATTACATTCTTCATTAAAGTAATACAGCAAATTAGAAACTCTGCTTCCTGCCAACGGAATGAAGATGCTGTGTCCATTTCTTGACGCAACAAGACCATTCATATTGTTAATATTAGTGTAACTCCAGTCACATTCTTTGATTAGTTCTCGCCATTCGTCGTTGGTAGGCATCCTCCATTTGCCGCCTAACTTTATGTTTGCGATATCATCTGATAACAGAAGTCGTGTATAAGCATCCGTTTCACCATACTCAACGGAATTATTATACTTCTTCAAGGTTATAACATCCTGTCCGGCAATATTATTAACCTCGAACCATTTATAGTTGGTGTGGTTATAAAACTCTTTGATTCCTGTCTCTCCCCACGCATAATACTGCCCATAGTCTTCAGGACTCTCTGCTCCAATATTACATGTTGCCCAAAGAACGCTTAAGCCAAGATCAACGGCCCCGCCCACTTGAATTGTTGTAAGAATGACAAAATTCTTAGTGTCGCCGCAATAGATCTTTGAATCAACTTTAGCGTATGCCAGATAATAGGTTGTGCCATCCACAAGACCTGTTAAAACTGTGCTATAAGTATCGTCTTCCTGCAAATTGCAAATGACCTTTGTTCCACTTTCAAGTAGGCTTGCAGGCGAAGAACCATAATAAAAACCTATTTCAGTAGGGGTGACAACGTTAGTACGCTGAACACATCCGTGAAGGGTGGCGGTACCGGTATTAACATCCGTCGCCGGAAGTGTCGTAACCTGTATCTCACGATTGACCGCTAGAACCGGAACATACTCTGACACTAGATCACTTGTCCCATCACTAATAGAAAGGCATGCATTAATAGAGGTTTCACCATTAAAGAAAGACGCAGGCAAAGAAGCCACATTCGCACTTAATGAGATAATACCAGCATTTGCCTCCAGGCTAAGAATAGGAATTTCAATAAATGAAGGTGCCGCTTTGGTTGTAATAGTGGATACCGCCTTGAGAGTAATGGCCTGCTCCCATACTGAAGCCAAATCAGCGGCAGCACTATTGGGATGAACTTCGAAATCGAGAGTTAGATTCTCGGCATACACATCATCACCATTTTTGTCGAAATAGATTCTTGCCTGTCCATCACTATATCTGGGGACATACGTCAAAGACTGAATCCTCGCCAACAGTTTGGAAATATTGGTTTTGATACCACTAATCTCATTTTGTAACGACTGAATATCGCTCTCGCATTGTGAGACCCTGTTTGAAAGCGCAGTCAACGCCTCATTAATCTGGCTAACCTCATTATCTATGCGAGTGTTAATCGTTGAAACCTCTTCTGCGATTTGAGCGGTAATCTTTCCGTCAAGGCTTTCGATAGCTTCCTGTA
Source organism: Bacteroidales bacterium (assembly GCA_017617035.1). Taxonomy (GTDB): domain Bacteria; phylum Bacteroidota; class Bacteroidia; order Bacteroidales; family UBA932; genus Cryptobacteroides. The sequence continues at coordinate 74,017 of JAFZWV010000021.1, read as the reverse complement.
TAGCCTTTTGGTATGCCCTTGTGATTTGGTTCTTTGATGAATCCAAATCAGCCCTTAGAGATGCCAGGCCTGCAACATCTTCTTCAAGTTTTCCTATCCTGCTTCTCAGACTGTCTATAGAAGCCTTATGACTTTCAATCGAGGATTGAGCATTGGCAATAAGGATTCCGAGCTGATAATTCTGAGTATTCAACTGCCCTTCGAGGCTGGTCCGTAATGCCTCGAGGAGGGCTTCGGTCTCAGATATTGTGTAGTAGCCAGAAAGCTGCTGATTGACCCAGGTCTTGAGAGAGGATTCACATGAGGCTATTGCTGTTTGAATAGCGGTGGTGTAGGCTGCGGTAATTTCCTCTCGTGCCGTATTAAGCGCAGCATTGCTATTATTGACTGCCGTTTGAATCTTCGCCTGCAACAAAGAATCCAAAGTAGATATAGCCTGGCTTAGTTCCTCTTTTGTGGCCATTAAAGCCTGCGAATCAGTCAGTTGCTGAATCTGCTGATTAATAGTGGCTATCTGGGCCTGGATACCTGCAACGGCAGCAGCTGTTGCATTATACTGTTCCAATGTGACAAAGGTCGCCGACACCCAGTCCTTGCAACTCTGAATGCCACCATCCACATAAGCTTTCAGATTTGTTATCTGATTTTGAAGGTCTTGATCCTTGGCCTCTAATGCCGCTATGGAATTACTTAATGCCGTTAGTTGACCAGTGATGGTTGTTCTATAGGTCTCCAAAAGGGTGAGCGCGCTATTTTGAGCGTCAGTTATCTCTCCTTCCAATTCGGCTTTTAGATCGATAATGCTCTGAGTAAGTTCCTGGTCGGTTCGTTCGAGAGCCGTTCGCTGTTCATTAAGCGTCTGAATATATCCGCGTAATTCAGTGTCCGCCCCTTCAAGACGGCCGATTGAAACCTGAATTGAAGCAATCTGATTGTTAATTGACGCAATTTGATCGGACTTCAAATCGTCTATTTGCTTCTGGAGATAATTTAAATCAGTTTCACCGACACAGCCTGCGAGCAGCAGACCGGCGAGCAACAAAACATGCAAGTGTTTCATGTGAATAGATAATCTGGGTTAGCTCTACAAATATAACTATTGTTATCTGCTTTCTTCCCATCCCCAACAAAAACCGCCCGCCATACTGCACTTAGCCTGCAAAAATTTTGACCCCCTAGGTGCAAAAAGGTCCGATTTTGCACTTAGCCTGCATAAAAACTGACAGACTAAGCGCACCGCGACGGGTGGCAGGCACCGGGCGGACGTGTCCACCCCGGACACGGGTAGGGGGAGGGGCCCGTCGCGAAGAATAAAAAATGCCCGGCCAAAAGGTCGGGCATTCGATTAACGCTGCGGACAGCGGTTAGTCGCCGAAGGAGAACCTCTTGAAGACGACGATCTTCGCCTCCTTGTCGGCGGCTGCGAGAGCCTCCTTCACGGAGATGTGATTGTCTGCCATCTGGTACTCCTGGGCCTCGAGGGTCTGCTCCTTGAAGAATTTCTGGAGACGACCGTTGGCGATATTCTGGATCATCTGCTCGGGAAGGTTTGCGGCCTTCTCCTCGCCGACGGTCTTGATGATCTGACGAGCCTGCTCGGCCTGCTCGGGAGTGAGCCAGCCCTTAGCGGTATTGGACTCGATGTGATCCTCGCTGTCGACATGGGCAGGGTTGATACCGGCCTTCTTCAGGGCGGCGTCGACTGCCTTCTGGACCTGCTCTTCCTTAGTCTTCTCGATCGCGATCTTGCGCTCGTTCTCGACGACCTCGGCAGGGCAATCCTCTGCGCTGAGTGCAACGGGGTTCATGGAAGCAACCTGCATTGCAACTCCCTTAGCGATGTCGGTAGGGACTTCCTTGTTGAAACCTACGAGTGCGCCGAGCTTTCCGGTAAGGGTATGGATATACTCCTTGACGAACGGAGCCTCAACGAGTGCGTAGTATGCAAGGACGTGCTTCTCGCCGGTCTTTCCGGTCTGAGCCTCGATAGCCTCTGCTACGGTGTAGCCGTCGGCCATCTTGCAGGCCTTCAGAGCCTCGATGTCGGCCGGGGTCTGGGCGATAGCGATGTCCGCGATGGCGTCTGCCAGGGTCTGGAAGTCGGGAGTACGCGACACGAAGTCGGTCTCGCATCCGAGGGCGACGAGGATAGCCTTACCGCCGGCGATGCGTGCCTTGACGGCACCCTCTGCAGTCTCGCGGTCTGCGCGCTTGGCTGCAACCATCTTACCCTTCTCACGGATGATGCCTACTGCCTTGTCGAAGTCGCCGTTAGCTTCCTCGAGGGCTTTCTTGCAGTCCATCATACCTGCAGAAGTCATCTTGCGTAACTTCATTACGTCTGCTGCTGTAATTGCCATAATGGTATAAATTTCAGTTAATAAATGGATTATTCGGCCTTCTCGGCGGCGGGGGCTTCTGCCTCTACGTCCACCTGCTTGGCACCCTTGCGGGCGCGGAGCTTGCGATCAGTTGTCTTGACGACTTCCTTCTCCTCGGCTTCAGCCTCTTTGTCCTTCTCGAGCTTACGCTCCTCAAGACCTTCCTGGATGGCGCCGCAAAGTGCGTTGAGAACAACCTCAATGCTCTTTGTTGCATCGTCGTTCGCCGGAATCACATAATCAATCGGGGTAGGATCGCAGCAAGTATCAACCATTGCGAATACCGGGATGTTAAGACGATTGGCTTCCTTCACAGCGTTAGCCTCTTTCTGAACGTCGATGACGAACAGGGCTGAAGGAAGGCGGCTCATGTCACGAATAGAACCGAGGTTCAGTTCGAGCTTGGCCCTCTGGCGGTCTATCTGGAGACGCTCACGCTTTGCGAGCTTCTCGAAGGTGCCGTCCTCTTTCATCTTATCGATGGTGGACATCTTCTTGATGGCCTTGCGGACGGTGGGGAAGTTGGTAAGCATACCACCGGCCCAACGCTCGGTGATGAACGGCATGCCTACTGCAGCGGCTTTCTCGGAAACGATTTCCTTAGCCTGCTTCTTGGTGGCGACGAAGAGGATCTTGCGGCCCGAACGTGCGAGCTCTTTCATCTCTTCGGCAGCCTCGTCGATCTTGACGACTGTCTTGTGCAGGTCGATGATGTGGATTCCATTCTTCTGATCGAAGATATAGGGAGCCATCTTAGGGTTCCACTTACGGGCAAGATGTCCGAAGTGAGCACCTGCATCAAGCAATTCTTGGAAATTTGTTCTTGACATTGTCTTGTTGTTTTTAATTTTCTCTTTTCATCAATCGCTTGGTAGCGGCCTGGCCGGTCCAGGCGATTTTCCGCAGTGTGGCAACCTCCCAACGGGGAAAGTTTAAGTAAACCACTACTGTGCTGATAAAACAGTTCTGAATACTAACGTTTGCTGAACTGGAAGCGTGCGCGTGCGCTGGGCTGGCCAGGTTTCTTACGCTCAACCTCACGGGCGTCGCGGGTGAGGAATCCTGCAGCCTTAAGAGCGGGACGATAGGCTTCCTTGTCGATCTCGCAAAGTGCGCGGGCGATACCGAGGCGGATTGCTTCAGCCTGACCCTTGATGCCACCACCAACGATGGTGATCTTGGTGTCAAACTTACCAGCGGTCTCAGTAACAGCGAAAGGCTGGTTTACGATGTAACGGAGGGCGTCCTGCTTGAAGTAATCCTCGAGGGGACGATCGTTGATCGTAACATTGCCTGCACCTGCAGAGATGTAAACGCGAGCAACAGCTGCTTTACGTCTTCCAAGGGCGTGTGTCTGTTCCATTTACTCTGATTAGATTTCGTTTAACTTGATAGTTGTAGGGTTCTGAGCCTGGTGCGGATGCTCGGGACCTGCGTAAACATGCAGGTTCTTAAGCTGCTGTGCACCAAGACGGGTCTTGGGGAGCATACCCTTGACTGCTCTCCTGACGAGTTCAGCGGGCCTCTTGGCGAGGATCTCTCTAGGGGTCGTGAAGCGCTGTCCTCCCGGATATCCGGTGTAGCGTGTGTAGACCCTGTTGGTCATCTTCTTTCCCTTGAGGGCCACCTTCTCAGCGTTGATGACGATGACGTTGTCACCGCAGTCCACGTTGGGAGTGAAGCCGGGCTTGTTCTTACCACGGAGGATAAGGGCAACCCTTGCGGAAAGACGACCAAGAGCGAGATCAGTCGCGTCAATAACCACCCACTTCTTGTCGACTGTCGCTTTGTTGAGCGATACGGTCTTGTAGCTGAGTGTGTCCATTGTCTTGATCTTAAACAGTTAATACTTTATAAAAAATGCGATCCCTATGGTTAAGGGGTCGCAAAGGTATAAAAAATTTTCGAAATAACAAAAACTAGACGGTGAGGATGTCTTTTTCCTTCGCTGCTACGAGGGCGTCGACCTCCTTGGTCTTCTTGTCGGTCAGTTTCTGTACTTCATCTTCGGCTTCCTTTTCGGCGTCTTCGCTGATGGTTCCTGCTTTCTGGGCCTTCTTAAGGGCGTCCATAGCGTCGCGCCTAGTGTTGCGGATGATGACCTTGGTATTTTCGCCTTCGCCTTTAGCCTTCTTCACGAGGTCCTTACGGCGCTCCTCGGTAAGGGCGGGGACGGTGCAACGGATGACTTCACCGTTGTTGGAAGGAGTCAGGCCGATGTTGGAGTCAATGATAGCCTTCTCCACAGCGGGGATAAGAGAACGGTCCCACGGCTGGATCATGAGGGTCTTCGCATCCGGGGCGGAAACTGCTCCAACCTGCGGAAGCGGGGTCATGGTGCCGTAATAGTTCACGAGCACCTTGTTGAAGACGGACGGGTTGGCCTTGCCTACCCTATAGTCTTTAAGGCTGGCCTCGAGAAATGCGACTGCATCCTGCATCTTCTTCTCAGCGCCGGCGATAATGTCTTTTTCGATTGCTGACAACATACCTATATAATATTATTTATGAACGATGGTGCCGATCTTCTTTCCTTCAAGCAGCGACTGGAGGGCTCCCTCGGAATCGATGTCGAACACGATGATCGGAATGTCTCCCTGCTCGCAGAGCGCGAAGGCGGTAGCGTCCATCACCTTCAGATGGTCGGCCAGGGCCTTATCGAAGGTCAGTTCGTCGTACTTGACGGCTGTCGGATCCTTCTCCGGGTCGGCGGTATAGACGCCATCGACCCTGGTACCCTTAAGCAGAGCGTCGGCCCCAAGCTCGAGCGCACGGAGGGCCGCACCGCTATCCGTCGTAAAGAACGGATTACCGGTTCCGCCGGCGATGAGGGCAACTCCGCCCTCCTCCAGCACCTTAACGGCGGCATCGCGCAGGTAATAGCGGGCCATGGGCTCCATGGGAGTCGAAGTAAAGACCTCGGCCTTCACGCCGCGGGCGCGAATGAACTGGGCAAGGGCCATGGAGTTAATAACCGTCGCGAGCATGCCCATTTTATCGCCGTCGACCCTGTCGAAGCCCTTTCCGGCTCCCTGCAGGCCGCGGAAGATGTTTCCTCCGCCATTGACGATTGCGACCTGATGGCCGCTGAGGACTGCCGTTACGATCTGATCTGCGTATGCGGCGATACGGCTCTCGTCGAGACCCTTGCCCGACGGACCGCCGAGACTTTCGCCGCTAAGTTTAAGAAGCACTCTTTTGTACATAGAGCAAATTTAATTATATTTGCAAGACCTACAAAGATAATAATAAAAGGACAATATTATGTTCATGCTCAACTCCTCCATCGGAAGGAAATTCATCCAGGCTATAAGCGGAGCGTTCCTCATCCTGTTCCTGCTTCTCCATGCAACCATCAACTTCTTCTCCGTAATCGACAGCTTCACCGGCAAGTTCGGTATCGCCGCAGCGGACGAAAAGCTCTTCTCTGCCGGAGACGGCCTGTTCAAGCTCGGATGCGACTTCATGTCGACTCCCGTCATCAGCATTATGGTTCCCATCCTGGCCCTCGGATTCGTCATCCATATCGGCTACGGCATCTGGCTTACCATCATCAACATGAAAGCCCGCGGAGGATACAAGCGCTATGAGGTCGCCTCGAAGGCAAAGGTAGATTCCTGGTCATCGAAGAACATGCTCGTTCTGGGCATCGTCATCCTCGGATGTATCGCACTCCACCTTCAGGACTTCTGGGCCCACATGCAGCTTCCCGAGATGTTTGGAATCGGTGTTTATGAGAATAATCCCTACCTCCTTCTGAGCTTTACCTTCGGACGCTGGTGGCTGCTTATCCTCTACCTCCTTTGGTTCATAGTTCTGTTCCTGCATCTTACCCATGGCTTCTGGAGCATGTTCCAGACTGTCGGCTGGGACGGCAAGATCTGGTTCAAGCGCATCAAGGTCATAGGCGTTATCGTCGCAGCAATCATCTGCCTCATGTTCGCCGCCACCGCAATCAACGCTTTCATCCAGGCTCCCAACTTTGTGTAGGATAAACAATTGATTCTTATTCCCACTCCAGGTGCGGCCTCGAGTGGGATTTTTTATAGATGAAAATCGGAAACATAGATCTGGGAGAGCGGCCGGTAGTGCTCGCGCCGATGGAGGACGTCACGGACGTAAGCTTCCGCATCCTCTGTCGCGAGCAGGGCGCGGCCGCGGTCTACACCGAGTTCATCCCCTCCGACGGCCTCATCCGCGACGCCCACAAAGCGATCGAGAAGATGAAAACGCTCGACGAGGAGGCGCCCGTCGGAATCCAGATTTATGGCCATATACCCGAGTCCATGGTCAAGGCGGCCCAGATGGCAGACCACGCCGCGGAGATTGCGGGCGGTCACGGGGCCGATTTCATCGATATCAACTTCGGCTGCCCCGTGACCAAGATCGCCGGCCGCGGAGCCGGTTCGGGCATGATGCGCGAGCCCGACAAGATGGTCGCCATAACCAAGGCGGTAGTCGAAGCGGTCGGAAAGCCCGTGACTGTAAAGACCCGCCTCGGATGGGACGACAGCTCGAAGATCATAGTTAAGCTGGCCGAGCGACTGCAGGACGTTGGTATTCAGGCCCTTACGATACATGGCCGCACGCGCTGCCAGCTCTACAAGGGCAAGGCGGACTGGACCCTGATCGGCGAGGTCAAGAACAACCCGCGCATGCACATCCCCATCATAGGCAACGGCGATATCGACTCCCCCGAAAAGGCCAAGGACGCGTTCGACCGCTTCGGAGTCGACGGAATCATGGTCGCACGCGCTACCTACGGCCGGCCGTGGATATTCCGCGACATCAGGCATTACCTGGACACGGGCGAGCTGCTGCCCGAACCGACCGTGCGCGAAAAAGTCGCCATCGCCCGCCGCCACCTCGGCCTGTCGCTCAAGTACAAAGGCGAGCCGCGCGGAGTCTACGAGATGCGCAGGCATCTTTCTTGCTACTTCCGGGGGCTGCCGGACTTCAAGGACACACGTATCCGCATGGTCACGACCCTCGACGTCCCGGAGCTCTACTCGATACTAGATGAGATAGAAGAACGCTATGCTGATCTATAGAACGGTTTTGAAACTGCGCCACCGCGCTTATGACAGCGGCCGGAGGCCGGTCGCCGAGGCAGGCGTGCCCACGATTTGCGTGGGCAACGTCACTGTCGGCGGCACCGGCAAGACGCCGCTTACGGAATTGATACTCCGCGAGCTCAATGGCCATAGGCTGGCGGTTCTTTCGCGCGGCTACGGCCGCAAGACCAAGGGCTACCTGGAGGTTGACCCTGCAGGTGACGCGGCCCTTTATGGCGACGAACCGCTTCAGATAGCGCGTAAGTTCCCCGATGTCCGAGTCGTTGTAGATGAAGACCGAATCGAGGGCTGCAACAAGATTGGATCGGCCGTAGACGCTATCGTGTTGGACGATGCGTATCAATATCGAAAGCTTAAAGCGTCGTTAAATATAGTCCTGGTTGACTACAACAGGCCCGTATTTAAGGATTCGTTGCTCCCCTTCGGCCGTCTTCGCGACCTGCCGGAACGCATCTTCAAGGCAGACGTCATCATAGTCACTAAGTGCCCCGCCGCCATGAGCGACTTCGAAAAAGGCAGCTACGCAAAGGACAATCTCAGGATGACAGGCTATGAGCCTGCCGATCACATCGCATACACTCCCGCCGGAGATAAGATACACGTCTTGTTCGCCACGGTCGAGTACCAGACACCCCAGCCGGTGTTCGATGGTGCGGAAGCGTCATGGCCCAGAGCCGAACGCGCGGTAGTCATCAGCGGCACTGCCCGTAACCGCCCGTTTATTGACCATCTGGCTGCTTCATACTCCCTCTCGAAGGTCTTCTCCTTCCCGGACCACCACGTTTTCACCGAAAAGGACGTCAAAAAGTTCAACGAGGGAATATGGCACTACCCATTCTGCTGTTATTTCACTACAGAAAAAGACGCCCAGCGCCTTATAGGTTGCGCCGGGCTTAGCGATGACGTCAAGAAACGCCTGTTTACCGTTCCGATTGAGGCGAAGTTCCTTTCCTCCGAGGAGTCAGCTCTATTCTCCCGTCTCCTCAAAGATCTGGAAAAAGGCAGTATCTAAGCGGACTATTTCCTTTAGGCGGCCTTCCATCTCGTAGCCGCTCAGGGCTCGGGTGAAATACACCTTGTCGAACATCTTACCGAGGCGACCAAGGAAGGTTGCCTGACGGAAAACCAGATTGTCTTCAGCATCGCGGCTTTCGAGTTCGTAACCGCGGGCGTTCATGTGGGCCTCGATCTTAGCGATAATCTCATCGGCTGTACCTGTAGCGCGAATGCGCCTTTTGCCATAGCCGAACCGGGGGTAGCAAGCCGACAATATGGCAAGAACCAGCGCCATCGTCCATAGAGAATTGTATCCATTCCTAAACAACGACTCGAGCGGTTCACCCTTGGCGGAGACGAAATAGATGACTGCAACGAAGATTACCAGCAAAAACAGCAGGTAAAGAAAATATTTAAGTGAGCGTATCAGATACTTCATACTGCAAATATAGCAGATGCGCACAAAATTTGTAACTTTGCGCATCTTTTAGAACGATAAACAACAAACAATATGGAAAAAGAAGATCCCATCGCAAGAATTGAACGCGAAAAAGCAGAGAAGAAAAAGGGCAACAGTTTTACAGTCGTTGCACTTTCTATTATAGCAGTAGGTCTCGGCGTAGCCCTCGCTATCGTAGGCACCCGCGACTATAAAATGGTCAAGGAACTCGAGGCCGACAAGGCCGACCTTACCGAGCGCATAGGTCAGCTCCAGGAAGACTTCGCAAACCTGTCTTCAGACTACGATTTCATCAATAGCCAGCTCGATTCCTCACGCGAGGAGGTTGCAGTCCTCGTGAGTCGCATCAAGACTACAGAGGCCACCAACAGGGCTAAGATGCGTGAGTACGAGAAGGAGCTCGGAACCCTCCGCTCCATCATGCGCAACTATCTGGTTCAGATCGATTCTCTCAACCAGCAGAACCAGAAACTCTCCGAAGAGCTTACTACTACCCGCAAGAACCTCGCTGAGGCTACCGGAAAGAACCAGGAACTCGAGGCCGAGAACAAAGAATACAAGGCCAAGGTCGCTACCGGTTCGGTAGTGAAAGCACGCGGCATAGTCTGCAAGGCTTACAACAGCTCTGACAAGGTCACCGACCGCAGCAGCCGTGTACGCAGGCTCGCAGTCGAGCTCAGCCTTGTAGAGAACGATCTCGCCAAGAGAGGCCCCATGACTATATATCTAAGGGTCAAGGACCCGGAGGGCAACCTTCTGCTCGACGGCACCAACGCATCGTTTACATTCGCTGGCGAGGCTGTAGCAGCTACCGCATCCCGCGAAGTCGACTATGAAGGCCAGGAAGTAGACATGATCATCTACGTCAACGACATCCCTCAGTATGTGAAGGGTGTTTATGTAGCAGAGGTCTATTCTGATTCCGGTCTGCTTGGCGAAACAGAACTCGTTCTCCGCTAATGATTTATGTCCACGTCCCCTTCTGTAAGAGCTTCTGCCGGTACTGCGATTTCTATTCGGAGCTGACCTGCGGCAAGCCGGAAGAGTACGACGCCTACATAGATGAAATCTGCGCCGAAGCGCGCTTGCGCAGGGGCGAAATAGCTGCGACTCAAGGAGTCAATACGCTTTACATAGGAGGTGGCACACCGTCGGTGATGCCCCTCCGTTTCTTTTTTGACCTGAAGAAGGCCCTGCCTGAAGGGCCTTACGACGAATTCACGGTCGAAGTCAATCCCGACGACATAGTCGGCCGCGGCTACGCTTTCATGCGCATGCTGCGCGAGATCGGGGTAAACCGGGTGAGCATGGGGGTCCAGTCGCTCGACGACGGACTGCTGCGATGGATGGGCAGGCGCCATGACAGCGCCGCGGCCAGGGCTGCCTTCGAGATCCTTCGCGACGGCGGAATCGACAACATCAGCCTGGATATCATCTTCGGAATCAACGGCCTGACCAACGAGATGCTGAATGATACCCTCGAAGGTATTATCGAGATGAGCCCGGAACATATCTCGGCCTATCAGCTGTCGATAGAAGAAGGTTCGCAGCTCGCGAAAGACATTGCCGACGGCAAGTACTCCGAACTTCCGGACGACCAGTGCGCAGCGCAGTACAAACTGATATGCGATAAGTTGCGCGAAGCCGGATACCGCCACTACGAGATTTCGAACTGGGCGCGGCCGGGGAAGGAGGCCAAACACAACAGCGCCTACTGGACGCGGCGTCCTTACGTTGGCCTCGGCCCCGGCGCGCACTCCCTCGAAACCGTTATAGACGACAGCGCCCCCGGCGGATTCCGCGAAGTGCGCAGCTGGAATTCAGAAAGCCTGACCGGCTGGACACGCAGTTTCGAGACACTTTCCCCTAAAGAGATCCGCGAAGAAAAGATCATGCTCGGTCTTCGGCGTGCCGAAGGAATCGATATCGACGGCAAACATGTCGCCATTCCCGAAGATCAGTGGTTCGTCGCCGACTCCATCATCGCCAATTTGATATAATTTTTGGACTACTCCCCGTAAAATAGGGGGGAGAAGTCCAAAAAGACAGAGGAGTGGGAAGAAATTCGTATATTCGTAGGCTATGACAAAAGTAAAGGATGTTATCAAAGAGATAGAGGCGGTGGCGCCGGTATACTATCAGGACGAATGGGATAACTCGGGTCTTCAGGTGGGTTTCCTCGAAGATGAAGTCAAAGGCGTTCTAGCCTGCCTGGACATCACCGAAGCAATAGTCGACGAGGCCATTCAAAAAGGCTGTTCTATGATAGTATCGCACCACCCGCTGCTGTTCCACGCTCTGAAGCAAGTCAGCGACTCCACTTACCAGCAGAGGTGCGTTACGAAATCTATCAAAGCGGGTATCGCCATCTACTCGGCCCACACCAGCCTGGACAATGCTCCCGGCGGAGTGAACTATAAGATAGCTGAACTTCTTAAGCTCAAGAACCTCCACTGGTTGGAGCCGAAAGAAGGAATGGATGCCGGCAGCGGCCTGATCGGAGAACTCAATGAACCCCTCGAAGCTGAGGCATTTCTGAAGCAACTTAAAGACACCTTCAAAATCGAAAGCCTCAGACACAGCGAGCCGACGAAACCCATACATAAAGTGGCTCTCTGCGGCGGTGCGGGCGCATTCCTGATGCAGACAGCCCTCGAAAAGGGCGCCGACGCCTTCATAACCGGCGAGATCCACTACCACGACTATTTCGATAACGACGGGATGCTTCTCGCAGAGCTGGGCCACTACCAGAGCGAGCAGTTCACCATCGACCTGCTGGCCGAAACAATCAAGTGCGTTCCGGTAACAAAAACAACTATCAACACCAACCCAATCCTCTATAAATGAGAGGCATAAGACGATACTTAGCGGCGGCGCTTCTCGCTCTGCTTCCAGTCAGCCTGCAGGCCCAGGGTCTCCCGAAACTTAAGCAGGCCGAAGAGGTCACGACCGGGACCCTGCCCAATGGTATCGTATACTATCTGGTCGCCAACCCGGCCACCAAAGGCCGTGCGGACTTCGCCCTGGTCCAGGAAAACCTGACCGACGTGGCCCAGACCCGTCAGGCGCTGACCAGGCTCGAGCATCTCAGCCCCAAGGACTTCCTGCAACACAGCGGCATCCCGTACACCCCCAAGGGCTACGTCGAAATCTCGAAGAACGCCCGCACCTTCCACTTCCCCGACGTGGACATAAGCTCGAAGGCGACGGCCGACTCGACCCTGCTGCTCATGCTCGACCTGATGCACCTGTCGGACGGCGAGCAGGCCATTATCATCAGCGGCGACATCGACCGTGCGGCCTACCGTAACACCCTCCACACCCTCGGTCTCACGATCCCCCGCATCACCCCGGGACCGCGCGAGAACCTACCCAAGCAGGGGGCGGTGCTGAGTTACGATGACCCTGGCCATGGCCCTATCGAGTTCGTCTTCCGGCCGGGCAGCGTCACCCGCGACCAGGCAAATACGCCCGTTCCCCTCGTGGCAGAGCTGCTGGGGCGCGAGATGAGCTACATAGTTACCGACCGCATACGCATCGAACTGCAGGCGCGCGACATCCCCTGCTACATGGACGCCAGGCTTAACACACTCAAGGTTTACGTGGCCGATAGCCTGCGGACCAAGGCCTTCGCGGCCATAGGCGGAGTGTTCGCCGCCATTTCGAAGGGGGACGTGACCCTCGCGGAGTTCGATAAGGCCAAGCGAATCTCGCTCGCCAGGCTAGTTGAAACCGGCCTAAAGCCCGGCAAGAGCAACGCTTTCTACGTACAGCGCTGCGTCTCGGCAGCCCGTTTCGGCACCAACCTCGCATCGCAGGAAATCATTCGCAACTTCTTCAAGGGCCGCAAGATAACCCCCAAGCGCGAGCTCGAGCTGTTCAACAACTTCGCGCACGCCTTCCTTGGCGACGACTGGCAGGAGACGGAGGGCGGGGCCCAACTCAAGCGTTACCCCATCCTGGACGAGGTGCTTAAGACCCCTGTCGTCAGGGGCGTCAAGCTGACCAACACCACCATCGATCCAGTATCCGGCGGCAAGCTATGGACATTCAGCAACGGCATCAAGGTCATCTACAAGCCCGATCTGGCGGCCGACGGATTCCACTTCTGCTTCGCGGCCAGGGGCGGCGCCTCTTCGGTGCGCGATATCCGGCAGGGCGAAAGCGCTTACCTGACCTCGGCCCTCGGACTTGGCAGGGTGGCCGGCGTGCCGACCTACGATTTCAGGCAGATGCTGCTTGCCGAGGGAATCGTGATGAACGGGCTCATCACACTCGAAGACATGCGCGTTTACGGCAGGGCCCAGAAGAAGGATCTGGAGACTGTGCTTAAGGCCATGATCAAGGTGGGCTATGAACACGAATCCGACCTCGCGTCGTTCGACTATTTCCGCAAATCGGCCATAATCAAGAGTCTGTCGGTGCCCACGTCCGTTACGGAAGTGATGGACAGCCTTATCTGCCCGGACTACATGTTCCTGGATAAGAGCTCGGGCTACAACATACGCGAAGACCTGCCCGACAGGGTAGCGGAATACCTGACAGCCCGCTTCAGCAACGCCGCCGACGGCATCTTCGTTTTCACCGGAAACATCTCTGAGGAAGCCCTGCTGCAGGCCCTAAGCAAGTACATAGGCAATTTCAAGACTTCGCGTATCTATTCGCTTCGCGAGCCGGTGCGCTACAATCTCCACAGCGGGCGCAGTACCCACATGGTCGAGGGCGAAGACCATAGCGTGAACCTAGCTGCGACCGGTCTTTTCCCCGCGACCATAGACAATTACTATGCGTTTTTGATTGCGCAGGAGGCTATAAAGAAGCAGCTGGCCAGAAGGCTCGCTCCGCTGGGCATGTATGCCGAAGTCAGTGGAAGAATGGACCTGACGCCGGTTGAGCGAATGACCCTTTATATTACCTGCCGGCCCTGCGCCGCGGACGGCCTGCCGGATGGGGTCGAGCCGCTCGAGCCCCTCGCGGCCGTGCGCGAAATCAGGGCCGAGTTCGATGACCTGATGTTTTTCTCCGTAAGCGACGCAGAGTTCAAGGCATACAAAGAAATAGTCAGGGGCAATATCGCACACGAACTTGCCACCCCCGAGGGCATGATTAAGTATTGCCTCTACCGCTACAGCGAGGGTAAGGACCTTATCTCGCTATATTCCAGAAGCATAGACCGCATCGACGACGATGACGTTCGCCTCATTATCGAGGAGATAATCTCGTCTGGCGTTGTGGAATATATAGTCAAATAATGTATCGCGACCTTTTCGGAACCATCATCCAGATAGGCGACATCCTCGTGTCGGAGGAGGTCGTGAGCGAGTACTTCGCCTGCGACTATAAGGCCTGCAAAGGCGCATGCTGCATCGAGGGCGAAAGCGGGGCGCCGCTGGGCGAAGGCGAGGCTGAGAGGCTTGAACGTTTTTACCCCGAGTATCAGGATTTAATGAACGACGCCGGGCGGGAGGCAGTCGCGCGCGATGGCTTCTTCGCGATTGACCGCGACGGCGACATGGTCACCCCGCTGGCCGCGGGTTCCGGAGCGTGCGCGTTCTGCCACTTTCCCGGCGACGGCAACTGTCTGTGCGCGGTAGAGTGCAAGGGGCTGCGCAAACCTATTTCCTGTAGCCTTTATCCAATACGCGTTACCAGGCTTACCGGCGGAGGCCAGGCCCTGAACCTCCACAGATGGCACATCTGCAAGGATGCCTTTCGCCTGGGACGCGAAAAGAAGATACGCGTGTATCAATTCTTAAAGAAACCATTGATTGCGGCCTACGGCGAAGAGTTCTACGAAGCTCTCTGCGCCGCCGCTAAACATGTCAACGGAGATGAATAACCTTTACGCAGAACGAATCGAGGCGCTGCGCTCGCTCATGCGCGGGCGCGGGTGGGACGCGGTGATAATATGGAGCGGTGACCCGCACCAAAGCGAGTATCCGGCCGAGCGCTGGAAACAGGTGCGCTGGCTTACCGGGTTCACGGGCGAGGCGGGTGATGTCGTCGTTACGGCGGACCATGCCGGACTGTGGACCGACACTCGCTACTTCATTCAGGCGGTAGAGCAGCTCGAGGGCACGGGCTGCGTTCTGCATAAGACGCGCGTTCCCGAGCAGGTGCTTATCCCGGAGTGGCTGCGCAGCCAGCTCGGCGAAGGCGCGGTGATAGCAGTGGATTCGCTTTGCACCAGCGCCGCTGCGGCCGACGAACTGCGCGACAGTGGTTTTACGTTAGTCGGTGTACCGGACTTGCTGAATGTTATATGGGAAGACAGGCCGGGTATTCCGCAGACTTCGATATTCCGCATCCAGGCGGGAGAGTCGCGCGAAGAGAAGATGGAGTGGCTGCGCGGCGAGCTCGCAGAGCGCGGCGCCGACGCCATCCTGCTGAGCGCGCTCGACGAGATAGCATGGGTGCTGAACGTCCGCGCTTCCGACATAGAATATAACCCGATGGTGATTTCATATCTCCTTGTAGGACAGGACTTTGCGAAATGGCTTGTCCTGAAGGAAGATGTGGAAGATCCCGTCACCGAAGAGACCTTTGACGCGCTCCAGGGCGACGGCATCGAGCTGCTTCCCTACTCGGAGGTAGGCCTTGAGTTGTCGGCTTTCGAGGGACGCCTCTGGCTGGACAGCGCGACGGTCAGTTGCGAGCTTCGCGAGGCGGCCGGAGGCCGGGCCATCGAAGCTCCGAGCCCCGTCGCGCGCCGCAAGGAGCAAAAGAACCCGCAGGAGATCGAATGGATACGCGAATGCCACATCCGCGACGGAGTGGCCATGGAAAAGTTCCTCTACTGGCTCGAAAAGAGCGTCCAGGCCGGCAAGACCGTGACCGAATGGGAGGCGGCCGTAAAGCTCGGGCAGTACCGCGCTGAAATCGACGACTACCAGGGCGACAGCTTCGAGACCATCTCGGCCTACGGCAAGGGCGCCGCGCTGCCCCATTACATAACCCCGTCGGAGGATGCCCCCGTCATCGAGGGCCATGGCCTGTATCTCTGCGATTCGGGCGGCCAGTTCCTGAGTGGCACGACCGACATCACGCGAACCGTGCCCATGGGCGAGTGCACCCCCGAGGAGATACGCGACTACACGCTTGTCCTTAAGGCCCATATCGATCTGGCGATGGCGGTATTCCCTGCCGGAACTCCCGGCTGCAGAATCGATGCGGCCGCGCGCTTGCCTCTATGGAAGTCGCTGATGAACTTTGGCCATGGCACCGGCCATGGCGTCGGTTTCTTCCTTGGAGTCCACGAGGGGCCGCACCAAATCCGGCAGAACCTCGATCCTACCCCCATGGTCGAGGGCATGATTACCTCCGACGAGCCGGGAATCTACCGCGAGGGCAAGCACGGCGTGCGCCATGAGAACCTCGTCCTGACGGTGGACGCCGGAACTTCTGAGTTCGGCCATTTCCTTCGTTTCGAGCCGCTCACGATGTGCCATTTCGATACGTCTATCCTCGATTTGAGCCTGCTCGACAAGTGGGAAATAGAGTGGCTCAACGAGTACCATAGGACCGTGTTCGAGAATCTTGGCACGCTGCTTGATGAAGAGGTAGCCCGGTGGCTCCATGAGAAAACCCGCCCGATTGGTTAGGAGTCGTGATAAAAAATTATTAATTTTGCCCCTCAACCTGGCAACAAAAGATTTAACGATATGAAGAAGGTATTAGTATCTATTTGCGCATTTGTGGCCGCTCTTTCTTTAGGCTTCGCGCAGGACGTAAATGAAGCCATTACTCTTTATAGATATGGCACTGATGCATTGGCACTCGGCGATAATGCCGGCGCTTTGGATTATTTCCAGAAGGCTTACAACCTCGCAGGAGAGTGCGGTGAAGCAGGCCTTGAGGTTATAGCAAATTGCGAAAGCATCATGCCCAAACTCAGTGTTCGCATCGCAAAGGACGCCCTCAATGAAGGAGATTACGACGGAGCCGTCGCTAAGCTCCGTGAGGCCATAAGTCTTTCAGAGAAACTCAATGCAGACACAGTCGCAGCGGAAGCAGAAGCACTCATACCTCAGGTATACATCCAGAAGGGAACCAAGTTTCTTAAAGCAAAGGAGTACGAAGCCGCAGCAGAAGCTTTCCAGCAGACTCTCGATGTAGATCCCAACAACGCCAAGGCAGCCCTCTACATGGGCCAGGCATACGATAAGCTCGGAAATGTCGACAAGGCTGTTGAGACTTATGAAATCGCAGCATCTCTTGGCCAGGAAAAGGCAGCCAACAAGCAGCTTTCCGCTATCTTCCTTAAGAAGGCCAACGCAGCCAACAAGGCTAAGAAGTTCGCAGAAGCTATCGAGATGGCTGGCAAGAGCAACTCTTATCTTGAGAATGCAGACGCCTGCTACATCGCAGGTCTTGCAAGCCAGCAGCTTGGAAAAGCTGAGCAGGCTATCGCCAACTTCGAGAAGTATGTCGAGCTCAAACCCGGCGCAGGCAACGTAGCAGCGGTTAAGTTCACCATCGCCAGCCTCTATCAGGGTCTGAAGAACAACGCAAAAGCAGCCGAGTTCTACAAGATGGTTGAGAACGATCCTACCTACGGAGCAGACGCCCAGAAGCAGCTCAAGGCTCTCGGCAAATAAATGAAATACCTCGAACTTCTTGCTCCGGCAAGAAATACAGACATCGGCATCGCGGCCATCGACTGCGGTGCCGATGCGGTGTATATCGCCGGGCCAGATTTCGGGGCGCGCAAAGATGCCGGCAATCCCACCTCGGAGATTGAGCGGCTCTGTGCGTATGCACACAAGTTCGGGGCACGCATTTTCGTCACCTTCAACATCATCCTGCGCGAGGAGCAGATGCCCGAGGTTCATCGCCAGATGCTCGCTGCCCAGCAGGCCGGCGCGGACGCCTTTATCATCAGGGACCCGCGCATCGGACTATGGGATGATATTCACGTACCACTCCACGCCTCGACCCAGTGCGCAATTCGCGACGTCGAGCGGGCCCGCATGTTCGCCGAAGCCGGTTGTTCGCGGTTGATTCTTGAGCGGGAGCTGCCGCTTGAGCAGATTCGTGCGATCGCCGCGGCGGTGCCTTGCGAGATCGAGTGCTTTGTCCATGGCGCGCTGTGCGTATGCTACAGCGGCCAATGCACAATGTCGGAGGTCCTGACGGGCGGCGCACGCAGCGGAGATCGCGGCGAATGTATCCAGGCCTGCAGGAATCTCTACGATCTGGTCACTGAGGACGGCCGCGTTTTGATGCGGGGTAAGGCCCTGCTGTCTCTCAAGGATTTCAATCTCAGCGCGCGGCTTGACGATCTGGTCGCGGCCGGGGTCACTTCCTTTAAAATTGAAGGCAGGTTGAAGAACGCATCTTTCGTCAGGAATACCGTCAGAGAATACTCGCTGCTGCTGGATAAGCTGGTCGCGGCTTCCGGCGGAGCGCTGCGACGCTCTTCGTTCGGGCGGGTCGAGGGCGGATTCATTCCTGATCTGTCAAAAACCTTCAACCGCGGTTTCACCGAATTGTATTTGGATGGAAAGCGAGGGGCGTGGGCCTGTATGGATGCCCCCAAGTCCATGGGCGAAGAAATCGGGATTGTCAGCTCGGTTCGCGCTGTGGCTCAGGGGCTCGAGATAACTGTTTCCAAAGCATCGGATTTGCATAACGGCGACGGTTTCGCGTTCGTTTCCGAAGGTGAGATTATCGGTTTTAGGGGAGATGTGTGTCAGGGGGACCGCATTATCTGCAAGCCGGTCGCAGGTCTTCGCGCAGGGGTGGTTCTGTGGCGCAATGTGTCGCAAGCTTTCGAGAAGTCGCTTGACGCCAACCCGTGCAAGAGGTTCGTCCCGGTAGCGCTGAGCGTCTCGGCAAGCGGATCATCGTTAAGCGTTTCCGCTCTGTCGCAAGATGGGCGCCAGGCATCCGTTGTGCTTTCAGATTGCGAGGCGGCCCGCGACCTTGAGCGCGCCGCTGCGCTGATTTCCGGTCAACTGTCCAAGCGCGTCGACCATTATTCTTTCACAGTAGCGTCGCTTTCCGATGACGGCGCTCTTCCGCACCTCAGCTCAGCCGTTCTGAATGGTTTGCGACGCGATCTCGCGGCACAGCTCGACTCGATTGCTGTTCGGGCGATTCCGCTTGCCGGAACACAGTACAGCTCCGCAGTTAACTCCCGGGTAATCTCTCATGATACTCTTCAGACCGGCCGCCGCCCAGGTGAACTCATGCGCAGCAAGTACTGCATCAAGTACGAACTCGGCATTTGTCCGGTACACCAACTTCCACTAAAAGCCGGCAAGGCTGTCATTCCGAGCGAAGCGAAGGAATCTCTATATTTGGTAAATAATGGCCGCCGCTTTCCTCTGCTCTTCGACTGCGGAGCTTGCGAAATGGCCGTGCTGGAACCTCTTGCTTAGGATATTCATCCTTTTCTGCCAGACAGACGCACCAACACCCCTGCCAGATATGCGTTGAGGGTGGCTCGCCTTGCGTCTAGGGCCTATTTAGGCCCCTCACGCAAGGTGGGATACCGTACAGGGCTTTCTGAGTTGGGTGACTGTGCGTCTGGTTTGCGGAAGAGTAGGGAAAGAGTCTGAGATCGGCGGAAAGAGAGAACCCTAAAGGCTGCGGGCGACGAGGAATGCGGTAGACCAGGCGGACTGGAGGTTGAAGCCGCCGGTAAGGGCGTCGATGTCCAGAACCTCGCCGGCGAAGAAGAGGCCGGGGTGCTGGCGCGATTCGAGGGTCGCCGGGCGAACGGCGGACATCGACACTCCGCCGGCGGTGACAAACTCCTCTTTGAACTTCGCACGACCGATTATTTCGTAGGTGTCGGCCGTCAACACGGCGACGAGTCGATTCAGCCCCTTTGAGCCTAATTCGGTCCAGCGAATGTCTTCGCGAAGACCGGCGCGGCTTAACAAATGGCGCCAAAGCCGCGACGATATACCGGCAGGAGGGGTGTTGGCGACCATCTTGGACAAAACTCCGGGGGACGACGTTATTGCACGGTTGGTCATTGCTCCGTCGGCGGAACCGACGTGAGCGCTTGCGGCGAGCAGGGAGCGGACTTCGGCTTCCGCGAGTGAGAGCCAGCCGATCAGCAAGGTCGCCCGGTAGGAGGAGTCCGCAAGGTGGCGAGCCGCGTAGGATGATAGTCGCAGGGTCGCAGGGCCGCTGACGCCCCAGTCGGTCAGGAGCAGGGTTCCATGGGAACGGAACTTAGTCCCGGCCAGCGAAAGGGTTACATTCTCGACGGAAGTTCCTGTCAGTTCGCGAACGCCATGATCCGATAGTTTAAAGGTAAACAGAGAGGGGACCGGAGGAACTATATCGATATCCAAGTCGGAAAGCAGGCTCAGCGCACCGCCGCCGGTGGTGACAACTACCTTGTCGGCGCTAACGCAGGAGTCATCTGCCAAAGTCAGAGAGTAGCCGGCGGCCTCGCGGCGGATTTTTTCAACCTTCGTGCGGCATTTGAGTTCGATACCCAGTTTGCGTATCAAATTCTCAAGAGTATGGACAACTTGAAGGGCAGACTGAGATACAGGGAACAATCTGCAATCTGATTCTTCGACCAGTTTCACCCCTTCTGCTTCCCACCAACTTCTTGTATCGGCCGGAGAAAACGTCCGAAAAGCATTTTTTACCAGTTTCTCCCCGCGGGGATAGACTTCCGCCAGTGAGTCGACAGAGTCGAAAGTGTTGGAGATATTGCAGCGGCCTCCGCCTGTGACGGCTACCTTCGCGAGGGGCTTTGCCCCCGCCTCGTAGACCGTCACGTCCGCGCCGGGCATTCTGCGCTTCAATTCAATCGCGCAAAAACAACCGGCTGCGCCCGCGCCGATAATGGCTATTTGCGGCATCCGCGCTTAATCAGCTGACCTGCCACATAAATAACTGCGGCAGTAGCCATTCCGTTGATGGAAGGAATGCCCCAGTGGACGAGGTTCGCTACGACAGCGCCGGCGACCACGCCCAGCACTGCGAACCAGTCGACAGTCTTGATCTCGATCGAGCCGTCGAGATAGGCTTTCCTATGCATGAAGTATCCCAGAATCAGGATAATACCAACCGGAGGAAGTGTGCAGTTAAGGACGTTGAGCCAGCTGCAGAAGTTCCAGTAGAGCCACACAGCCGCGACTGTTCCGATAACACCCGAGATAAGTACCATCAGCTTCTTCGAGCCGCCGGTGATGTTCGCCAGACCGAGGCCGGTCGAGTACAGGGCATTGTCGTTCGTGGTCCAGATGTTCAGGCCGAGCACCGCGACCGCGACGTAGAACAGGTTGAGGTTGAGCATGACCTCGAAGATGTCATTGCCGCCTACGTAGATGGACGAAACGGCGCCGAAGAAGAACATCAGCGAGTTGCCCAGGAAGAAGGCGCACACCGTTACGATTGCCGCAATCTTACCGTTGCGGGCGAAGCGGGTGAAGTTCGGGGTGGCCGTGCCTCCGGACACGAAACTGCCGATGACCAGGCCCGCGCCCGCGATGACGCCGAGGTCTTTGGTGCCCTTCGCGAACTGCTCGATGAGGCCGCTATCGCCCTGACGGACGGCCATGATCATGGCCACGGTGCCCAGAATAGCGACCAGCGGGACGGCGATGTAGCTCACGATCGTCAGGCTCTTGATGCCGAAGTAGGCGCTGGCAGTCATCAGCACGCCGGCGATGGCGACGAGCAGGTAGCCCTGCCATGGCATGAAATCGGGCGTCACGTCGAGCCCGAGGATCTCCTTCGCGACCGGGATCGCAAACATCGCAAGGCCTACGCCGAACCAGCCCATCTGCGTGAAGCTGATCATGGCGCTGGGCAGCCAGCTGCCCTTGCGGCCAAATGACCGTTGGGCGAGAAGATCGAGCGACAACCCGCTTTCGGCACCGATGTACCCGAGCGAGCCCGTATAAGCTCCGAGTATGACGCCACCCAGAATAAGGGCGCCGATAAAGCCTTTGAAATCAAGGCCTGCGGCCAGGTTCTGTCCGACCCACATACTTGCGGAGAAGAATGTGAAGCCGAGCATGATCATGAACATGGTCAGCGTACCGCGGCGCGAGGAGGCCGGTACGCTCGAATTTGAGAAGTCGTGGTCGATTTTGCTCATTGCTGTATTGTTTTATTTAATTGTTTCAGGCGTGTTTCGCAGATTTCTTTCAGGCTGCGGGTGCGGAGGTCGGCAAGATACCTTTGCTCCTTATTATATAAAGGTTCGAGATTCCAGTCGGGCGAGTAGCCGTTGAGGCTGAGCCATTCGGGATAGGCCGTTCCCAGAGGATAGCCCACCTTTTCTGCAAGGAAGGAGTCGAAGTCGGCGGCGGGCGCGGCGAGCCTGAGATCCTCCCAGTAGCCGATCACCTCCTCGAAATGGTCCCCGATCTCGTAGCGCCGCGCCCCGCCGTCGTAGATTATGCACTTTTCAAGCAGTGCGGGGGCATACTTGTAGTCGAGAACGTATTCGCGGAACTCGGGAGCTATGCAGCCGCCCTTCCAGCCGAAATCGATCATGGGCACATTGACGCCGGTAACGCCCTTGTCTTCGTAGACGGTAAACGCTCCTTCGAAGAAGACGCATTCGAAACCCTCGAACGCAGGCCATTTCGCGCGTATCTGCGCGGTGAGCTCCTCCATCAGCGTGATGGCTTTCGTGCCGCCTATGGTGAAGAAGATTATTTTGCGGATTGAGCCGCCGGCGCGGTCGAACACATCGATGGCGTGCAGCAGACATTTGCGGAGGGTGTCGCCGCTGGCGACGATATCGCCTATCATCATGGTGCAGTCTTTCTCGGGATGGAGCTTTTCGTATTTGATCTCCAGTCCTTCAATGACATGGTCACGGATGACGCGCTCGCAGCTGAGGAAGTTGATGTTGTCTATGCGGATACCGCAGTCGTGGCAGCATTCCTCGATGGGATAATTGAGGCCGCCGCGAAGTATTGTAAGTATGGTAGCCTTGCACAGATCGGGCTCCAAGGCTTTCAGTGCTGCGGTCATCGGCCTGCGGACAGCATCGCAGCAGTCGTAGCCGATGACCTCGGGCGAGGCCATCATTTTGCGGGTCCCCTCGCTGCTGATCACGAAGTAATCATTTAGAGAACCCTTGGAGACGAGCCTGTAAAGAGGGGTCTCCTGATCTATTCGGACTAAAGTGTGAAACATCCCGATTAGAACTAACCGGGTTACAAATATAAATAAATTTTCGTCACATAGCCGTGTAAACACTTTTTTCCTCGGATTATTTTTTGTCTATTTGCCGTGAACCAAACAAACAATGCTATGAGAAACTCATTATTAATTCATGGACTTATTGCCGTCGGTATTCTGGCGGCCGTTTTCACCTCTTGCAGCAAATACGCATCCGGGCCTTCTTACTACACGCCCGATGAGTCTTCGTCGTCAGCCGAATCTGATTCTTCCGGATTCGATTTATCGTCTCTGGCCCGGATGTTCGCTGCGCTTCCTCTTGGTATAGACCAGATGGAGGAAGTAATGGATGCCGCTTCGTCTTCTGCCGTAAACGGTTATGATGAGGAGTATACTATGAAGCAACTTATCGAAGCTCCGGGGTGCGGAGTCGGAGACAGTCCGACTAAGGCTGGCCACTATACGCGCCCGCTAAGGGATATGATTGCGGAGTATCTGGAGACCGAGACTAAGGCCGGCGCAAAGGATGTAGAAGAGTATCTAAACGCCCTTTCGAAGTCGGATCTGCAACTGTACTGGCCATATTCGGAGGATTGGAATGGCGAGGAGCTCCCGATTATTACCTTCGATCCTGGTTACGGATCGGAGTATAATTATGGATATAAGATAGGTGTCGACTCCAATGGTTACCACGTCGTTGATTCCGTTTATGTCGACGAAGATGTGGCTCGCTATCACCCTGTATGGGTCATCAATACCAACGACGATGCCGGCTATACTCCGCTAGATATGTATCGAATGGAGATCTCTCCGCTCGCTGCACTCGGTCGAGATGACAAGGAGACCAAGTCAGGCCCGCGTATGTTATATCTGCGCTCATTCACTATGCTGCGCCACTACGACAGCTGGTTCCGCGGAGGATCGGAGTTCTTTGTGAAGTGCGGAGCGGTAAACGGCTTCCATGCTACTACCGAAGCGGAGATGAAACTGTACTTCCCGAGCGTTACCGACTTTATGGTGGTCGTGAAGCGTAAGCAACTCGGCGAGGAGATACCCTACAACGGCATCATTATGACCGATTTCACTAATCAGTTGGAGAACCTGGCCTTCTTGATAACGGAAGACGACGGAGGGACTCAGACTTCATGGAAGTGCTCCGCGACGGTTAAGATTAAATCCAAAAGCTACGGCTTTGAGTGCGATATTCCCTACAATGAAAAAGACGACATAGTCTGGCGTGGCCAGCTAAGCGCCAGCTTCTTCCAGGAAGCCGACTGGGTCTCCGGCCGTTTCGGTGACGTATTAATCAGCTTCGCATTGGAATAATTTGGAAATTCGTAACGAAATCGTTACTTTCGCAACATAACCTAAGATGAAACGTGGAGAACTTGAAAGAATACTGCGACAAAACGGGTGCTACCCGCTTGGAACAGGGAAAAAACATGATCAATGGTTTTCGCCTAAAAGCGGATTGAAGATATTGCTTCCCAGGCATACTGCCAGAGAGATCCCTGTTGGAACATTGAGAATAATTTTGAAAAAAGCAGGATTATTAATATGAAAATTACAGGCATTATTGAAAAAGGGAAAGAAATGTATGCGGTCAGGTCGGACGACATGATTGGCAGATGTTGTCTTGGTGGCTTTGGCGACAGTGTCGACGAAGCCAGAGAAGATTTTCTGGTAAGTATCGAAGAGGCTATCGAGGATGCGACAAAGGAAGGTTTCAACCCTCCTGAAATGAAAGACATAAGTGTGCTTTTCACCTACGACTTGCCGTCTTTCTTCAATTATTTCGACTATATCAACATCAGCAAGTTCGCTTCCTACGTCGGGATCAACGAATCCAAGATGCGCCAGTACAAAAGTGGACTAGCTTTTCCCTGCGAAAAGACCACTAAAAAGATCCTTTCGGCAATCAAACAAATTGGGAATGAGCTGCTGACGGTTGCGTTGTGATAAATCGACCAGTGTAAAAGGTGTCCCAGTTCTTGGGACATCTTTTACACTTAAACGAAAAAAATTTGTGGATTACAATTTTTGCCGTATATTTGCAGTCCCTTATCGCGGAAATGTCGTGCAAGGCGAGTGAAGAAAGTTCACTTTATTCCGAGCCGCAGCCGACATAACCGCCACAGGCGGAAATAGCTCAGTTGGTAGAGCGCAACCTTGCCAAGGTTGAGGTCGCGGGTCCGAGCCCCGTTTTCCGCTCAAACGATGAATGACTGCCCTCGTGGCAGTCATTCGGCGTTTATGGTAGTCCGGTTCCAAGGGACCGCGACCTCAACAGACCCCCCGAGGGGGCGGCGGCCGTGCCGCCGGGGGGTAACGTATTAAGCGAAGGCGTTGCGAAGCGACGCCGCGGGTCCGAGCCCCGTTTTCCGCTCAAACGAAGAACGCAACCCAAACGGGCTGCGTTCTTTTCGTTTATTGTGCGCGTTAATTACACCTCCACCGCGGTGTTGAACTCGCGGAGGAAGCGAAGGTCGTTCTCGAAGTAGTGGCGGAGGTCGTTGACCTGCCACTTGAGCATAGCGATACGCTCGAGGCCCATGCCGAAGGCGAAGCCGCTGTACTTCTTAGGATCAATCCCCGATGCCTCAAGGACATTAGGATCCACCATCCCGCAGCCCAGAATCTCGAGCCAGCCGGTTCCCTTGCAGATATTGCAGCCTTTGCCATGGCAAATGTTGCAGCTGACATCGACCTCGGCGGAGGGCTCGGTGAAGGGGAAGTAAGACGGGCGCATACGGATCTCGGTCTCGGGGCCGAACATCTCGCGGGCGAATAGGAGAATCGCCTGCTTAAGGTCGGCGAAGGTCACGTTTTCGTCGATATAGAGTCCTTCGATCTGGTGGAAGATGCAGTGTGCGCGGGCGCTGATGGCTTCGTTGCGGAACACGCGGCCGGGGCAGACGACGCGGATAGGGAGCGGCATCTTCTCCATGGCGCGGACCTGCACCGACGAGGTGTGGGTGCGCAGAAGCAGCGGATTGGGATGACCCGCGGACACGAAGAAGGTATCCTGCATATCGCGTGCGGGGTGGTTCGGAGGGAAGTTCAGGGCCTCGAAGACATGGTAATCATCCTCGATTTCCGGGCCCTCGGCTACATCGTAACCGAATTTGCGGAAGATGTCGACTATCTCCTTACGGACTATGCTTACAGGATGGCGCGAGCCGAGTTCGCGGGCGTCGCCGGGCATCGAGAGGTCCTCTCGCGGGCCGGTGGCAGCCTCGGACAGAGCGAGCGCCTCGCGGAGTTCCTCGACCTTCGCGATAGCGAGCTGCTTCAGCTCGTTGAGCGGGCGGCCGAACTCCGCTTTCTGCTCACGGTCTACCGTACGGAATTCCTCGAACAGGGCGGTAATGACGCCTTTCTTTCCAAGGAAGTGCACTCTCGCTTCCTCTACGTCCTTCAAAGTCTCACATTTCAGAGCCTGAAGCTCCGAAATCACCTGCTGAATATCTTCTTTCTTCATAATTACTTGGATGTGCGCTTTGCTTCACGCTTGTCGCGGGCCTTTTTCTCGCGACCGGCTCCGCCCTTCAGGTATTTCTCCCACTGCTCGTCGTCCAGAACCTTTCTGAACGCCACATAAATACGCTCTGCCCACTTGTCCTGGATGGCCTGGTATATATCTGAATTGGAGACCTTTGCGATACTCTTTTCCTTGGTCTCTTCCATCATCGCATAGTAGTCGTGGGTGAGGATAGAGTCCACGTAGAACTCCTGGGCGAAGTCCAGATCGAGGGCGCGAGTATACTTCTCCACCTCTTTATCTATCCATTCGCGCACCTCTTTCTCCCTCTGCTCGGGTGTTTTCTGCTCCTGGGCGAAAACTGCCGCGGGCAGCAAAACCAATGCGAAAACCAGTATGCGGAATATTTTCATTATATTTGCTAAACCACACTAAGCACGCAAAATTAATCAATTCCAAGATAAAATGAAAAACAAGCTTCTCTTAGCCGTCGCCGCGCTGATGATTCTGAGCGCAGCCGACGTCTTCGCATGCACCAACATTATCGTCACAAAAGAAGCCAGCGCTGACGGCTCGACCATGGTCTCTTATGCCGCCGACTCCCACTGGCTCTACGGCGAACTTTACCTCAAAAAGGCAGGCGCTTTCAAGCCCAACGCCATGCGTCAGGTCATCGAATGGGACACCTACAAGCCCCTCGGCAAGATTCCCGAGGCTGCGCAGACCTACCAGCGCATGGGCAACATGAACGAGCACCAGCTCATCATAGGCGAAACCACCTGGGGCGGCCGCGAGGAGCAGATCAACAAAGACGGTCTCATGGACTACGGCTCCCTTATGTACATAGCGCTCGAGCGCGCCAAGTCCGCCCGTGAGGCCATCAAGATCATTGCCGAGCTCGCCAACACCTACGGCTACTGCTCGGAGGGCGAGACCTTCTCCATCGCCGACAAGGACGAGGCCTGGATCATGGACCTGGTCGGAAAAGGCAAGGAAAAGGGCATTGTTTGGGTGGCCCGCCGTGTTCCCGACGGCTTCATCTGCGCCCATGCAAACCAGGCCCGCATCACCCGCTTCCCGCTCCATGACTCCGGCAACTGCCAGTACTCCGACGACGTCATTAGCTTCGCCCGCGCGAACGGCTGGTTCAGCGGCAGCGACGAAGAGTTCAGCTTCCGCGACGCCTACAACCCGCTCGATTTCGGCGGTGCACGCGGCTGCGAGTCGCGCGTTTGGTCGGCCTTCAACATCCTGTGCGACGGCCACTTCACCTACGTGGACTCCTATGGCAACGAACGTGGCGCCTCGGCCGACGACTACCTGAACTACGCGATGGGCTACGACCTCAAAGGCGAGATGCCGCTGTTCGTCAAGCCTCTCCGTAAGCTCACGGTCAAGAACGTCGCCGACGCCATGCGTGACCACTTCGAGGGCACGCCCATGGACATGAGGGTTGATGCCGGCGCGGGCGGAAATGCATGCCCCTACCGCTGGAGGCCCATGAGCTTCAAGGTCGACGGAGTCGAGTACGTCAACGAGCGCGCGATTGCGACCCAGCAGACCGGCTTCTGGTTCGTGGCCCAGGCACGCCCGAGCCTCCCGGATGCCGTCGGCGCACTGCTCTGGTTCGGCGTGGACGATACCGCCACCTCATGGCTTACCCCTATCTACGTAAGCTCGACCGAGGTCCCCGAGTGCTTCAAGGTAGGCAACGGCGACCTGCTCCACTACTCCGCGAAATCGGCGTTCTGGATCAATAACCGCATCTCGAACTCCTGCTACAGGATGTACAACCTCATGGAGCCCTTCGTGCGCGAAAGGGTCGACGCCTTCGAGAACGAACAGCTCAATAAGTCGGTGCCCGACATGGACAAGAAACTCTCCGAACTCGTTATTGAAGGCAAGGCCGACAAAGCCATCAAGATGATGACCGACTTCTCGGTAAAAACCGCCCAGAAACAGTTCAAGGCATGGGTTAAGCTCGAAGAAGTATTGCTGGTCAAGTTCATCGACGGCAATGTCAAGGCCCAGGACGCCAAGGGCAACTTCCTTCACACCAAGTACCACGACGGTACTCCCGAAGGTCTTACCCAGCCCGGCTACACAGACCGCTTCAAGAGGGCTATAGTCCGCGACAACGGCGAGACTCTCCGCTCAAAATAAGCCGTGAATTTGCCATTTTGGTTATTTTCCCTAACTTTGCACCGCTTAAATGCAAACAACTTTAATCAATATCATGAAAAAGGTTCTTATGACTCTTGCACTCGTAGCTGTAGCAGCTACCAGCGCATTCGCTCAGTTCTCCGTAGGAGCTGGTTATCTCCAGAACACCCAGAAGGATATCTACACCTCCGGTAGCACAACTACCATCACCCCTACCACCACTCAGGGTTTCTATGCAGGTGCAGACTACGCTTTTGATCTCGGACAGGGCCTCGGCCTCACTGCCGGTCTTAAGGGTTCTTTCCTCTTCGGTGAGAAGACCGTCTCTCTCCTTGGCGCTTCCGCTACCGGAAAGTCGACTGAGATTTACATCGCAGTTCCGATTCAGTGCAACTACACCTATGCAATCACCAACGATTTCAAGGTGTTCGGTTTCGCTGGCCCGACCTTCGCAATGGGTCTGAGCTCAAAGGTTAAGACTACCAACAACATTACCGATGATGTCAACATCACCGACAACTATGCTGATGGCAGCAACTACAGCCGCACCAATCTTTTCCTCGGCGCAGGCGTAGGTGTAGACCTTATGAACACTATCCGCTTCAAGTTCGGTTATGACATCGGTCTTCTTGATCGTGACAACCGCGATGACTACAAGGTCAACGACGCTCAGCTTTATTTCGGCGTAGCTTATCTGTTCTAATCGAAAGATTTGAGTCAAACACAAAGGCCGGCCCTGATGGGTCGGTCTTTTTTTGCTATATTTGCGTCCGTGAAAATTAAGAGATATATAGCGGCAATCGTTCTGGTTCTTGCTGTAGGATGTACTCCGGAGACCGTTGTGGTGAGGCCGGAGGAAGAAGTAGAGCCTCAGAAGCCGATAGAACAACCGGATACCGTTTCTCATGATAAAACTCCCGAAAAGCTTGCGGGAACAGAGATAAGTAAAACGACCTGGAAAGGGCTGGATCTTGGAGAACCCCATGTGATCTCCCGCATAGAGTATTCCCGTCAGGGTTGTGAGAAACTCGGCCTGTTTGAAGGTGCAAACAATAAGGATTTCAGCGACGCCCTGCCTCTTGGGATAATCAAAACCATTGGCTCTGAATCCACTCTTACTCTGGAGGTCAACTGCTCTAAGGGTTTCCGTTACGTCCGTTACATCGCCCCTCAAGGAAGGAACTGCTCGCTGGCGAGCCTTACTCTATATGGGCATAAGGGCCAGGGAGACAATTCGCGCTTTTGCCAGCTGACCAACCTCCCTACAGTTGTCATCAACACCAAAAACGCCCTGGATATCACTTCCAAAGAAGAGTACCTTGCTTCCAACGTATATATAATATCGAATAACGGAGCCCAGCTTCTTGAGACGAGTGAAACGGGAGTGCGCGGCCGTGGAAATGCCAGCTGGGACTTCCCTAAAAAGCCTTACAGGATAAAGTTCGCCGAAAAGCACAAGGTTCTCGATGCGCCATCCGAAAACAAAGACTGGACTCTCATCAACAACTATGGCGATAAAACCTTGATGCGCAATATCCTGGCATTTGAAGTGAGCCGTCGAGTAGGAATGGCTTACACGCCATTCTGCGCTCCGGTTGATGTTATCCTGAACGGCGATTACAAGGGATGCTACCAGTTATGCGACCAGGTTGAAGTTGCAAAAGGGCGTGTAGACGCCAAGGACGGATACCTTATTGAGATTGACGCGT
This sequence comes from Bacteroidales bacterium, assembly GCA_017617035.1. Classification (GTDB taxonomy): domain Bacteria; phylum Bacteroidota; class Bacteroidia; order Bacteroidales; family UBA932; genus Cryptobacteroides. The sequence continues at coordinate 43,640 of JAFZWV010000021.1, read as the reverse complement.
ACGCGAATGGGGAGGACGTTTATTTTTATTCGAATCGCGGAATACCGGTAACCGTCAAATATCCGAAAGAAGGTACTATAACCAACGAGCAATACAACTTCATCGTAGACTTCTTCAATAAGTTTGAGTCCGCTTCGGACTATAGCCAGTATCTGGACATCGACAGTTTCCTGCGCAATTTTATAGTCGGGGAATTCTGCGGCAATACGGATACTTACTGGAGCGTCAATATGTATAAAGACGGCGCAAACGGCGTCCTGTATACAGGGCCGATATGGGACTACGATCTGTCTTTCGAAAACGACGGAAGAACCGCTCCCATCAACAACCTTTGGGGCTACATCTACGCCACCAAGGGATCTGTCGCCGCAGATGAAGTCCGGAGAATCGTCACCAAAATAGTGAAGAGCAATGCGAGCTCAAAAGCCCGCCTTGTCGAGATATGGGATGATGTTAAACCTTCCCTTATGGACTTGAATGATTATGTAGACAGCACGGCCGCCCTGCTGGATGAATCCCAACAGCTGAATTTCATTCGCTGGCCCATCCTGAACAGTTATGTCCACCAGAATCCTCAGGTTGCCGGCAGCTATTCCGGCGAGGTGGAGGTAGTGAAGAACTATATCACCGGCCGCCTGACCAAATTCAATCAACTGGTTCACCAGTGATTCTGAATTTTTGGACTTCTCCCCGTAAAAAAGGGGGGAGAAGTCCAAAAACGCCCATATTAAAAATAGTTTGTATATTTGCGGCTCAATTTAAGTAGAACGTACTAAACCTATTGATATGAAACGTAAACTCAATGAGATCTGTGCAAGATACACAGTACCTCAGGAAGTAAAAGCAAAGGGTATCTACCCTTACTACAAACCCATCAGCTCGGGCCAGGATCCGGTAGTGACCATGGCCGACGGCCATAAGGTCCTGATGTTCGGCTCGAACTCCTATCTCGGACTTTCCGACGACCCCAGACTCAAAGAAGCTGCAATCGCAGCCGTTAAGAAATACGGCACAAGCTGCTCAGGCAGCCGCTTCCTCAACGGAACCCTCGATATCCACCAGGAGCTCGAGGAGAAACTCGCAAAGTTTGTCGGCAAGGAAGAAGCCGTTACCTATAGCACCGGTTTCCAGGTCAACCTCGGAGTGGTGAGCTGCCTTGGATTCAAGGGCGGCTACATCCTCCTCGATGACACCGACCACGCCTGCATCATCGACGGCAGCCGCCTCGGCTGGAGCACCGTCTACAAGTTCAAGCACAACGACATGGAGGCCCTTGAGAAGAAGCTCAAGGTCTGCGAGCCCGATGCCTACAAGCTCATCGTCATCGACGGTGTTTACTCAATGCTCGGCGACCTGGCCAAACTCCCGGAGATCTGCGATCTCTGCGACAAGTACGGCGCCAGCGTCATGATCGACGATGCCCATGGCCTTGGCGTATTCGGTGAGAACGGCAGCGGTACAGCAAGCCATTTCGGCCTGACCGACCGCACCGACCTCATCATGGGCACATTCTCCAAGAGCTTCGGTTCGCTGGGCGGCTTCATCGCCGGCGACCACGACGTGCTGAACTTCATCAAGCACAACTCCCGCTCGCTCATCTTCAGCGCGTCGATGACCCCGGCCGCAACCGCAGCCGCATCGAAGGCCCTCGACATCATGATCGAAGAGCCCGAGCGCCGCGAGCACCTCTGGGACACCACCCGCTACGCATGGAAGTGCTTCCGCGAGAACGGATTCGATATCAACCTGACCGAGTCCCCTATCATCCCGCTGATGGTACGCGACACGATCAAGGCCCTATCGCTGGTCGAAGAGGCCTACCGCCAGGGTGTGTTCATCACTCCGGTTATCGCACCGGCCGTGCCCGAAAAGGACGTGCTCATCCGCTTCGCCCTCATGGCAACCCACAACCGCGAGCATGTCGACCAGGCGGTCGAGGTCCTCACCAAGATCTTCAAGGAGTACGGCATAATCGAAGGCTAAGCCATGGTCATACTCATCACCGGCATCACCTCGGGCTTTGGCAAGGCCATGGCCGAGCGTCTCAGCGCCGAAGGCCACAAGGTCTACGGCACCCACCGCAAGGCGACCGAGTTCATCCCGGGCGTCACCTACATCAAGGCGGAGTCTACCAACCAGGCCGAGGTCGAGGCCGCGGTCAGGCAGGTCGTGGACGCCGAGGGCCGGATCGATGTGTTCATCAACAACGCCGGTATGGGCATAGGCGGCCCGCTCGAGTTCTGCTCGATCGAGGACTGCCAGAGGCAGATGGACGTCAACTTCATGGGCATGGTACGCTACATACGCGAGGTCGTCCCGGTCATGCGCAAGCAGGGCCATGGCCATATTATCTGCTTCAGCTCCATCGGAGGACTGGTAGGCCTGCCGTATCAGGGCATGTACAGCGCCTCCAAGTTCGCTATCGAAGGTTACTGCGAGGCACTGCGGCTCGAAATCCGCGGCTTCGGCATCAATGTAACCACGATCGAGCCCGGCGATTTCGCCACCGCCTTTACGGCCCAGCGCAAGTCTGTCGACAACCCGCAGGTCCATGAGGTTTACCCCGGCTACGCCCGCTCGCTCGCTTCGATCGAGCACGATGAGAACAGCGGCCTGAAGCCCGAGTTTCTGGCGAAGAAGATAAGCAAGATAATCCGCAAGAAACGTCCCGGATACCATTATATTATATCCACCTTCCTGCAGAAACTCTCGGTGTTTGCACGCACGATTCTCCCCCCGCGCTGGTTCGCCTGGGTGATGAGCGTGTACTACAAACTCTAAAAAATGCTTATCTTTGATGGCTGTTAACACTGAATTATGGCCATCAAAAAACAACTCTCTTTTGGGGAAATATTCAATCTGAACTTCGGATTCTTCGGGGTTCAGATTGCTTATGCTCTTCAGAGCGCAAACATTTCCCGTATTTTCGCAACATTGGGCGCTGACCCCCATCAGCTCAGCTTTTTCTGGATACTGCCGCCCCTCATGGGTATGATAGTGCAGCCCCTTATAGGCAAGTGGTCCGACAAGACCTGGTGCAAACTCGGACGCCGCAAACCATATTTGCTGGTCGGTGCTATCATCGCGGTTCTGGTTATGATACTGCTGCCGAATGCAGGAAGTTTAAACCTCAGCAAGGCATGGCTGTTCCTGGGCCTGAACGCTGCGATGTGGTTCGGACTGTTCAGCCTCATCTTCCTCGATACCTCTATTAATATAGCGATGCAGCCGTTCAAGATGATGGTCGGCGACATGGTGACCGAAGAGCAGAAGACCCTGGCGTATAGTACTCAGAGCTTCCTCTGCAACGCCGGCAGCCTGTTCGGATACCTGTTCCCCATATTCTTCACATGGATAGGTATTGCCAACACCGCCCCCGAGGGAGTCGTCCCGAACTCGGTTATCTGGAGCTTCTATATCGGCGCCGCGATACTGATCTGCTGCGTGCTCTTCACCTTCTTCAAGGTTAAGGAGATGAATCCTCAGGAGTACGCCGAGTTCCACGGCATCCAGGCTTCTGAAGAAAAGCCCGAGAATCCCGGCTTCATCAAATTGCTTCGACAGGCCCCTAAGACCTTCTGGACTGTCGGTCTCGTGCAGTTCTTCTGCTGGGCTGCGTTCCTTTATATGTGGACTTACACCAATGGCGCCATCGCTAAGAATGTCTGGGGAACAACCGACGCCGCCTCTGCCGACTATCAGGCTGCGGGCAACTGGGTGGGCGTAATCTTCGCCATCCAGGCCATCGGTTCTATGCTCTGGGCGCTCGTCCTGCCTCGTTTTAAGAAGGTACAGACAGCCTACGTGGTATCTTTGTTGATCGGAGCAGTCGGCTTTGCTTCTGTGTTCTTCGTAACTAACCAGTACGTGCTCTTCGGCAGTTTCCTCCTTATAGGCGCCGCATGGGCCGCAATGCTCGCCCTTCCGTTTACGCTGCTTACCAATGCGCTTGAGGGCAGCCCGTATATGGGCAGTTATCTGGGATTGTTCAACTGCACGATTTGCTTGCCGCAGATTGTAGCGGCGGCGACGGGCGGACTCGTGATCAGCGCCGTGGGCGGCAGTCAGCCCGCGATGTTCCTGGTCGCCGCCGCCTTCCTCGTGATAGGATCCCTCTGCGTCCGCTTAATTAAAAAATAGTGCCGTTATGCCCGTGGAGGCCAACCTCCTGGGCCACAGCGGTTTAATAAAATTAGGTCTGCCGTTTTTGGCAGACCTAATTTAGTTTATTCCGTGATTATCAATCACTTATACTCCACGCGGCTTACTCGTGTGAGATGTCTTTGTCTAGTTCGTAGTCCAGCGACCCACCGGAAGACCAGGGGACGACCGTAAACTCGAAGGCAACCGGGCCGGAAGATTTCTTATCGACCGTTATCTCAGTGCTGTATGCTGTACCGGGAGCGTAAACGAACCCGGCCTGCTGCTCAAAGGTGTAAGTCGTGCCGCTCGCGGCGGTCACAACAACACTCATAGTAGCTGTCTGTGGCATAATAACCGCAGCATAGCTGTCGTCAGCCAACTTAACGGGTTCGAAGGTCTTTGTGGTAGTCCCTAGCACGACCTTTTCTTCCTTAATATCCAACCTGGCATCCATTACGACGCCCTTTATCTCCACCTTGGAAATGGCTTCATCCAACTGGTTGTGGATTACGAAGCCTACCTTGGCAAAAGGATGTTTAAACTTCAGGTTGACCTGAGTGCGGGGCGCCGCGGTGCGCGCGGCCACCATAAAGAGGTTGTGGGCCGCGTAGTCGTGGCGCCCGCCCTTCAAAAGGTCATAAGAAAGATTGGCCGAAGGCTCAGCCACTCCGCCAGCTTGATAAACTGCTACGAAAGTAGTCGAGGCAGTCTGGTCTTTAGTCCAATAGATCGGCTCTTCAATAGAAATCTCAGTTCCCGAGATAGTTCCGACCGTGGTCTCATTGATAGGGTTACCTGCAGCAATACTCACCTTATCCCCGTCCTCGAAGGCGGAGTCTGTCGCTTTAGTGGTATAAGTCTCCACTGAAGCGGTGAACTTCACCTCATCGGGATTGACGGGGATAATTACGGTCACTTTCCTCGAACACGAGAAAAGCGCCGCAAGAGCGAGAAGGCTGACAATAACCCTTTTCATTCAGACTTTAGAACGGCCACTCCGACTCAGCGTCGTCGACTTTGAACCAAACTTCGTTTGAGTCTACGAAATAACGGACCGTGCACTTCTGGCCATTGGTGGCGGTAACGGCGATGTTGTCTCCCTCACCAGATGCGCCCATAGTAATCTTTGTCCAACCCGAAATAACCTCAGAGCTTACCTTGCCAAGCCATGTCGCCGGGGAGGTAGCTTTGTATACCTTGAACTCTCCATCGCCTGTCATGTTGAGGACCTTCTTGAAGGAGTTCGAACCGTAGCAAGTAAGTGCAACGCCGTCGTCCCAGGTACCGCCGGTAAAGCCGACGCCACGAAGGAAGGGCCATTCGTTATCATTGCCATTGTAGCCAGTCTGGCTGCCAGCAGTCACGTTCTGGGCGTCCCAGCCAGTAACATCAAAGGCTGCGGTCATGGTGCGATTGGAGGTAACGGCAGTGTGAACATTGCTGTAAGTAATGGAAGCTGTATACTTCTTACCTGCAACAAAAGCCTGTGCGGCGCTGAGCTGATAGGTTGAAGTACAACCGCCCCAGGTGGTAACCTTGATGGTCGGATTGATGCTGGAAGATTCAGGCATAATCACGCTGTAGAATGTCTTCACATTGCCTTCCTCGCTCTCGAGGGCCATCTCACGTGCCGAACCTTCTGCAATGGCGTCTCCGGTAGGAGTGGCGGCCGCAGTCGCATAAGCGATGGTACCCGCCTTACGTACGCCGTAGATCTCGACCTTACGAATGGCATCGTCGGAGGCATTGGTAATGACATACCTGAGTAGAACAAACGGGTGCTCGAGATTGAAGGTCACCGTGTTGGGGTTCTCGACATCGGCGCCAGGGTTCTGGTCTACCACATCTACGAGGAAGTCCTTAGCATAAGCCTCAGACTCAGCGCTCGCATCGATTGCATAGGTCAGAGTACCACCCTCACCGAAAGCATTGCGATCGTCTGAGCTGGCATAAGGATACATTGCAAAGAACTTAGTGTTGGTGTCGGTACCTATCTGCTCAATACCCCAAAGAATAGCGCTACCAGAGAGAGTACCCGCTGCTGCAGGCTCAGCGGTAGGCATAGTTGCTACAGTATAGTCCGCATTCTTGACATTGATAGGAGCTCCTGCATAAACAGCCACGTGGGAGCTGGCTGCAATAGCCGCCTTGGTCTCGAAGCTGTAGAGGTTGGTCACACCGAACTTTACGACGCTGGACTGGCGTCCCATCTTTCCAGTATTGTCGGTGTCCGGTTTGGTGCAAGCTGAGAAGACCGCCGCGACCATGATAATAGCTGCAAATATCTTTTTCATAACAATATGTATTAGTCGATTTTGTAGATGTGGAAATCGTGGGTATCAGTATAGAAGTTGATTCTGTACTTGCCGACAGCGTCGATTCTCATATTGGGGCCACCCTGTGACAGGCCCTGGAGAAGAGTACCCTCGGCAGTAATTCCGGCAGCTTCTATAACGACGTCCTTACCCCATGAATCATCCCAGTCTGAAGCATCGGCTGCATATCTTACCTTGAAGCCGCTGTCGATATCAGTACCTCCGGCATAGTAGAAATCTACTGTCCACACGGTGGGGGCAATACACTTAAGAGGAATATGCTTATTCCAATTCCCATCCTCAGTGCCACCAACCTCATCGATATTACCCTCGAGATACCACCATTTCGTAGCCTCAGAAGTAACTCCGCCGGTCATGGCGCCAGCGTCAACATTTGCCCAATCGGTAACCGTGAAAGTACCGAGCATGGTGCGGTCGGACTCTTCGGTGCCATGGGAACCGGAAAGCGTAATGGAAGCGGTGTAGACCTTTCCTGCCGCAAGAGCCACTCCTGCCGCAAGCGAGAATGTATACTTAGCACCCGAAACCATGTTCACGGTGACTACTGGATTCACGGCTGAGGTCTCTGGCATCACGACCGTCATATAGCTGGCATTGGGCGTGATCTCGTTGAGAGCGATAGCATCTTCCGCTGCGACGGCGTCGCCGGTGGCAACTGCTGCGCCCGAGATGAACATAATCTTACCCGAACGGTGGATGCCGCTGATCTTAACTCCGGCAACGTAGTCATCGGTCTGGTTGTCGATGTTGTAGAGAAGCTTTGCAAAAGGATGTGAGAAAGCAAGAGCGACTTTCGCGGGAGTCTCTCCAGTTCCCGGGGCCTGCGAAGCGACCGCCGTAAGGAACTTGTCGGCATAGTCCACATTCTCCGCATCGGAGATGGCATACTCGAAATACTTATTAGCCTCCTCTGCTCCTGTCAGAGTGCGCTCTGATGCATAAGGATAAACCGCGAGGAAGTTGGTAGCCTGAGTGGTCTGGCCGACACCCCAAAGCAGGGAGTTGGTCACAGCAGGAGCCAGAGTTCCGGCCGTCTCGCTGGTCATGGTCACGTTGAAAGCCACGTTATCCTTGGAGATAGGTGCACCGGCATAAATGCCAACCTGCTTTCCGTTGGCGATAGGATCGGCCTTGGTCTCGATGGAGTAGATGTTCTCCACACTGAAGACTACCGGTCTGGATCTGTCGCCCACATAGGGACGGATCTCCGTTTTCTGGCAGGCCGCCAGTGCGGCGACTGCACAGAGAGTCAAAATAACCTTTTTCATATTATCTGATGTTTAATTATTAATTCAATGCAAATACCGCCGAGCTGTAAGCGGGAAGTGTAACTGTAGGACCGTCGGCAACGGTACCGCTGACGGATACCTTGCCGTTGGAGACAAGCAGGGTCGAAGACGAGACGTTCTCGCCCGCCCAACGCTTGGTAGTGATGGTCGACGAACCGAGGTTGTGCAGGACGAGCACGACCTTCTCGCCGCCGTTCTGGTGAAGGTACCAAGCCGCGAGCTTGCCTCCACAGTTGTCGGCCGAGTCGGGCTCGGGCCAGCCGTCGGCGAGCGCCGCGTTAATGTTGCGGGCATAGCCGAAGTGGCGGTAGAGAGTCAGGAGCGAAGTCTCGTCGGCAGCCTGAGTCTCAACACAGATCGACGGCTTTAGCATGCCCCAGTCGACCTTCTGGCCGAGGGCCTTGGAGGCAACGCTGCTGGTAGACGAGGTCCACATGATAGGCGTACGTACATATTCGTCGCCGCCGGACTTGGTCCCCCAGTAGCCAAGCTCTTCGCCTTGGTAAATGAACGGGCGGCCGGCCGAAGTCAGCAGGATAGCGGCCGCGAGGCGGATCTTCGGCTTGTAGTTGCCGAGCGAAGAGGCAGTCCTGTCTTCGTCGTGGTTGGCGAGTTTCGGGGTGGCTATGGCATTGCTGCGTACTTCCCTATGGCCATTCCAGCGATAGCTGAGGGATCCCGGGAGGGTCTGGCTGTAGCCGGCGCCGTAGATATTCTCAGAGTTGAGACAGTTACGGACATCCCACCAGAACTGGAACTCGAACAGGGCAGGCAGGCCGCTGTAGAACGGGGTGCATTCGCCGTCGCCGCTGAGGACCTCTCCGACCATAAAGATATCGGAGTCGCCCGAGCCGGCGAGGTCGGCGCGCGCCGAAGCATTAGCCTTGTAGATGGCGTTCGCTGCATCGTAGAACTTACCCCAGAAGACCTTGTTTTCGGGGCCGTTTTCGTCGGCATAGATGTGCTTGACCGCATCGAGGCGGAATCCGTCGACACCCATCTTCAGCCACTTCTCCACGCCGACCATGATGGCCTTGAACGCTGCGGAATTCTGGCAGCTCGATGCGGGGCCGTAGTTGAAGTCGGCGAACACGCCGGTTCCGAATTCGGAATAGTAGTAGTAAATCTCTCCGCCGGGCATTACGATAGTCTGGACCTTATTCGGGTCATCGTCGGAGTAGAGGATATGGGCCACACCAAGTTTCATCTGGTCGGCCGTGGAGTTGAAGCCCCACTTGGTCTTGTCTGTCCAAACATCTTTGTTGGTCGTGCGGACGAGGCAGCCCCAGGAGCTGTTATAGTTCAGAGTAAGCGTATACTTGTTGGTTCCGGCATCGACGAACTGAGTATAAGTTCCGTCGCCCCAGTAGAGGTAGCGCGCCGGGTTGTTGTAAGTTCCGGAAGTGGTCACGGCGGCAGTTGTCTCGGTAACCGTCATCGTAGGCGCGGAAGCGTTGGTCCAGTCGAGATCGATCTTGTAGCGATGCTCGCCCTTGCCACCGATGTTGACGGGGAACCACTTGTAGCCGTTGTAGCCGAAGCTGGACGGAACCTGAGCGATGCGGCCTGCGGCAACATCGGCTGCCGGGTCCTTCGACAGGGAGTAGTAATCCCAGTATTCGCTCTTGGTTCCCTTTTCCTTCACGTCGAGGAACCACTTATTCTGGTCACCGGAGTGGTTCATGACGTAGTCCATGTAGATACGGATGTTGTGCTTATGGGCCTCCTTGATGAGGTTCTGGAAGTCGGCTTCCGTACCGAACTTCTTGTTTATGGCCTCATAGTCAGTCACATCGTAGCCATGGTAACTCTGGGCGGGCTGGATAGGCGAGAGCCAGAGGGCCGTCACGCCAAGTGCGTCGAAGTAGTCGAGGCTTTGGGTGAGGCCGTTGAGGTCGCCATAGCCGTCGCCGTCGGAGTCCTTGAAGCTGAAGACGTTGACCTGGTAGGTAAGGCCCGAGTGCTTGTCGGCCGCAGCGATGGTCGGGTTGTAGACGCCGCCTACCTCGTAGTCCGGCTTACCGTCGGATTCATGGGTCCATGCCGAGCCAGCGTTGAGCACGTAGGCCGTTTTCCTCTCGACCGAGAGGTAGATATCGTAGCTGCCCGACTTGGCGACGGACATGTTGCCCGCGCCCCAGTCGAGGTTAATCTTGCTGCCGATAGTAACGTTGTTGGAGCCCGTCTCGCTGAATTCTCCGCAGCCGAGGTTGGTGTCCCACTTGCGGTTCTGGCGGAACTTGAACTGCTCGCCGGCGGCTATGCTCACCTCGCGCGCGACCTCCCAGTAACCTTCAGTGTCCATGGGGAAGTCGTAGTCCCAGTTCGTCTGGCCGAACGTGCCGATAACAGTCCAGCTGCTTGAGCCGAACTTCATCTCGATGGGCTCGATGCCCTTGCCGGTGACGCCGGGGTTGGCGGGGTCTTCGACCTGGGTGACCTTGGTGCCGTCCCAGATGAAGTAGAGGGTGTTGAGGACGGTGAGGTCGCTCCAAAGCGGGTCCTTCTCGTCGGGAGCGGGGTACTGGGCGGTACCGTCGTTGTTGAGGATCAGGTTCACGCCGCCGACTCCGTTGAAGCCGGAGGCCTCCCAGTATGTCCATGTATACTCGCCATACTTTTTCGTGCCTGCTGCATAGGTGCCCGGCCATTCACCGTAGGGCTGAAGCTCGCCCGAGCCGACGTAGGCGTACATGTACGGCTTGTTCCACGTCGAGTTGTTGAGCACGTAGATGCGGACGTTCTCGCCTATCTGGCTTGCGGGGACCGCGTCGCCATGGGCAAAGGTCGCGCCCGCCGTCTCCACATAGAGGAGGCTGTAGGTCGGGTGAATGTAGAGGTCGTAGGTGCCGGCCGCGAGCTTTATGTTGCCGCCGTTCTCAGCGAGGGTGTAGCGCGTGTCGATTGCCGGCTGGCCAGCTCCGGTGCCGAGGTTGGTGTCCCATTCGCCGCCGAGACGGAACTTGAGCTCTTCAGCATCTTTTACCTCCACGTCGAATGCCGCCACCCATCCATACTCGCTCTCGCCAAGCATCGGAACATCCTTGTTCCAGCCCAGCGACATGATGCTGCCGGTCACGCCCCAGTCGCTCTCCTCCGTGAAGTTTGCCTTCGGGATCACGACCGATGAATTGTCCACCTCCGGAATCACGGGACCCGGATCTTCCTGGCCTTTACCGCTCTGGACTATGGTCACGGTCGTCAGGATCGCCGCCGGATTATCGAGCGCGAAGATGATCTCGCCCGTGCGAGTATCATTGCTTTGGTTTGCAGATGCGGTTACGGTCACGGTCGCATTTCCCTTGCCTCTCGCCGGGTCGATGGTAATCCAGCCGGCTTCGCTACCGCTGGTCCACGCTCCGGTTGCGGTGATTTCGAGAGTTTTGGTGTCTCCGTCGCCGGCGAAGCTCAGGGTTTCCACCGAGGCTTCGATCATTGGAGTAGTAACGGGCTTGGGTTCCTTCTTACATGAAGGGATAATAAGAATTGCTAACGTGAGGGCTGTCAGGGCCCTGATCGCGAACGATTTTGTGGTCATTGTTTAGTGTCTTTTACGCGCTGCGGCTGCGGTTCTCTCGCACATGCGCGGTATTCGCTCCAGCGCGCGTAACCACAAAAGTACTCATTCTGACGACAATATCAAAATTCAGGGGGGATTGAGGCTGTTTTTTGGGGCGGGGGAGATCGCGGATGTGACGCACATCAACCGCGGCGAGAGGGGCGCGTGGGGTTTGTTTGTGTGCGTCTGAGCCCAATTTTGCCCCCAGCCGCACCTTGTCCCCCGTCAGACAACCTCTTCACCCCGCTCCACGTGCGTCACTTCCGCGAATCCGCCCCCTCTCGGCACAAAAAAGGGCGGCTCATGCGAGTCGCCCGGGGGTAAAATGTACTTGCGATATTACTACTGCTTTTCGAACATAATATTGTAATACCAATCGGATGTGGCGTTCAGATACACATTGTACGTACCGGCAGCAAGATTAATACTGGCATCACCGTTATCACCCTTCAAAGAACCATACAAAGAACTTCCTAAACCAGAGTTTCCACCAGCCGCATATGACCAGTCGCTATTATTTTTCCTGATCTTAAAGGTGTACGTCCCGGCTGAGGCAATCGTGAGTCCCTCCAAACTCCAGCTCATGTTGAGATTGTAAGTAAAGGGATTTGCGTCGTGAGACCATGAATTGAAGGAGCCAGACAAAGACATTTCATGCTCGCCAACGGGATATGCATCATGAAAGAACGGATAATCCCTTGTGCCAGAAATGTAGTTGGGGCCGCCAGAAGAAGTGGAGGTATTCCAGCTAATTTCGTAAAAATTACCACCGTCCACATGACCCTTGTTCAGGTATCCTGTGGTCTCATTCCCGATATTATAATTGTCGAAAATGTAAACATCCGTACCTCCATCACAATTCATCTGCACATTATAAGTATTATCGCCAGTCTGAATCATACGGACACAGCCTCTATCCCAATACCCGGAGGCGGATACAGTTTTCACATAATACTTTGTTGGGGCCTCATATGTCAGAGTAGGCATCGGGAGGAGCTTCTTCGAAGACATGTCGAAGGTGTTGGTGGTTGTCTTCTTGTAGAGGATGCGTCCACCGGCATTCTTGACCGCGATGGTGAAACCACCTGTGTAAGATACCTGAGGGATAGGAACCGAGATAATAGTAGCGTTGGTGAAGGGCACGGTGATGCTGGCCTGAGAACCCGATCCGCCAAGAACGGGAGAATCTCCGCTCCAGCTGAAAGTGCGACTTCCAAAGACGTTCGAATTGGCGGTGAAAGTAAGAGTCGTCGGGGTTCCGGGAACACCGTCAACACGGATATTGGCAACAGCTCCGAGATACTTGAAATTCAGGTTCTGGCCATCAACCTTACTTACAAGGATAGGACCCGAGACAGTAGTTACAGTGTAATCAACGGCATTGCCCGAACCTGTGGCACGGGCTGCGGGATAGATTGCATTGGTCCAGACTGCGCCAGGAGAGGCTGATGCCTCGATGGTTGCATTGCCTGATCCATCCACAGACTTCACCTCAAAGTCGACGTACGAAGTAGACGTTTCATTGTAGATTGCAATATGATCCCCTGTTACCCATGCGAAATGACCTTCATTATCGAGGGTCGATTTGAGATCCTTATTGTCAATAGTGAACGAATAAGTAACCATATCTTCGCCAGCGATAGGCTGCTCTTCGATTACATTATTCTCAATAGGTGTGGGCTCGTCGATAGGTGCAACTTCTTTTTTGCATCCGACTGCAAGAATGGAAATAGCCGCTATGGTAATAAAAATGTACTTTTTCATCGCAAAAATAGTTTAAGATTATCACCAATTAGGATCATTAAAAATATCTCCACCAGCTATACCCTCTACATTGGGCGCCTGGGTTACCCCATTAGACAGAGTGAGCATGGCTCCCTCAAGTCTTACATCTACAAGCTCCACTTCGGGAACTTCATAGGTTGTTTTTTGTTTCATAATTATATGATTTTTAGTGTTTTCATGTGGGCCCTCGTTGAAGGGCAATCGGGCAAATATAATAATTATTACTAAAAAGGTGGGCCGGATTTGCTATCTTTGCGTGACTAATAAACGACCAATAAACCAAAGGTTATGAAAAAAACGCTCTTAGCTATGCTGGCAATAGCGGCAATGGTGGCTGCGGGATGTGATGAGACCCAAATACCGGACGATCCCGGGAAACAGGATCAGAAAGATACCACCCAGGTGACCCCACCGGAACCAAAACCGGAACCAATCAAGGTTGAAAGCATCACTATAGACCCCGAAAACCTCGAACTCGAAGTTGGGCAGGAATACACCCTCTCCCCGGTAGTCACTCCGGAGGCGGCTCTCGAAACAAACCCTATCATGTTCTCCACCGACGACCCTGATGTCGCCGAAGTCGATATTAGCGGAAAAGTAACCGCAATAAAAGAAGGCCAGGCAAGCATAAAAATGGAGTGCGGTGAGAAGAGCGTCGTTTGCAAAGTAACCGTCATCAAAGCCTTCAACGTAAACTTCAGTAATATCTCCATCTCCGACATAGCCTTCTCGAGCGTGACCCTTAACGGTGTCATCAATGTACAAGGTACGGACGCCAACTACGTAAGCGCGGTATTCTACTACCTCGAGACCAACGAAACCCCGACGGCCGAAGCCATCAAGAAAGACGGCAAGAACTCGATATCCAAGACCATGGCCACGCCCGGCGGCGAGTTCTCCGTGCTGGTGCAGCAGCTCGCGGTCGGAACGCGCTACTGTTTCGTGGCCGCGACCGACATCGACGGTGTCTACTACTTCAGCGAGGTCCAGTCTTTCACCACGGCCGAGCTGCCCGCTTTAAAAGAGACGGTCGACATGGGCCTTAGCGTGAAATGGCGCGGCTGGAATGTCGGCGCGACTAAGCCCGAGGAGTTCGGCGACTTCTTCGCGTGGGGCGAGACAGCGACCAAGGACAACTACGTCTGGGAGTCCTACGCTTTCCGCGCGTCCTACGACCGCATGACCAAGTACTGCACCAGATCCGGCGACGGCACTGTCGACGGCCTCGTCACGCTCCTCCCTGCCGACGATGCGGCCTCGGTCAAGCTTGGCTCCGCATGGCGCATGCCCACGGTCGAAGAAATGACCGCGCTCATGAACAACTCCGACATGAAATGGACGCGCTACAACGGCGTCTACGGAATCGTCATGACCAGCAAACTCAACGGCGGAGTCCTCTTCTTCCCGGCCGGCGGTTATCGTTATGGCCATGGCGGGGGCTCTGTCCATAGCGGCGAATACGGCGAATTCTGGACCGCGTCGCTCAACCCCGACAACAACAAGAAGGCTTATCAGCTGATTATCAAGTCCCAGATCCGCGACATCATGATTACCACGGGCGCAGACCGCTACTACGGAGCCAACGTCCGCCCCGTCGCGGTGGAATAAAACATTTCGAAATATTTCGTATCTTTGGGAGCTTATACGAAAAACACGAAAACTGTATACAAAACCAAATAACCAAACAACAACCAACCTTTTATGAAAAAATTGCTAACCTTAGCAGCCTTGCTCCTAGTAGCAGGCTCCATTGCATTCGCCCAGGGCGGATACGTGGTTAAGGGTACAGTGGTTGACGACTGGGGTCCGGTGATTGGAGCCGCGGTTCTCGAGAAGGGAACCAGCAACGGTACCAGCACCGACTTTGACGGCGCCTTCTCCCTCAAGGTGAAGGATGCAAACGCCATCATCGAAATCAGTTGCATCGGTTACGCAGCGCAGTCATTCAAGGCTAGCGAAGTACCGGCCACTATCCTCCTCAGGGAAGACACAGAGTACCTGGAAGATGTCGTGGTTATCGGTTACGGTACGGTCAAGAAGACCGACCTCACCGGTAGCGTAGCGACTGTGAAGGCAGATGAAATCAACAAGGGTGTGATTACGACTCCCGCCGACCTCCTCAGAGGTAAGAGCGCAGGTGTCGTCGTCACCTCGGGTTCCGGTATGCCGGGCTCGGGAGCTACCGTCCGTATCCGTGGCGGCGCATCCCTCAACGCATCCAACGACCCTCTCTACATCATCGACGGCCTTCCCGTGTCCAACGACGGAATCTCCGGTATGAGCGACCCGCTTTCATCCATCAACCCGGAAGACATCGAGAGCTTCACCGTTCTCAAGGACGCATCCGCAACCGCTATTTACGGTAGCCGTGCTTCCAACGGTGTTATCGTCATCACTACCAAGAAGGGATCCAAGTCTGCCCATGCAGCCGGTCTCCCTCACGTAGCGGTAGACGTAACCTCTTCGCTCAACACCATCGCCAAGTATCAGGACGTCCTGACCGGCGACGAAATGCGTGCCCTCCTTCAGGACCGTGTAGCAAGAGGCCTCACCGCCGCAACAGCGCTTGACGCACTCGGCACCGCCAACACCGACTGGCAGAAGCTTATCTACCATGCCGCTCCGGTAGTCGATGCGAACCTCAGCGTCAACGGCAACCTCGTTCTCGGCGGCTTCTCCCTCCCGTACCGCGTATCCGGCGGCTTCACCGACCAGAACGGTACCCTCAAGGGATCGAAGATGGACCGTGGAACATTGAGCGTCAACCTCGCTCCCACCATGCTCGACAAGCACCTCACCGTAAACCTCAACGGTAAGTACACCATGGCCAAGAACTGGTACGCAAACCAGGGCGCCATCGGCTCAGCTCTCCGTTACGACCCTACCCAGCCGGTCTATGCTACCGACGAAGAGGGTGGAATCCACGGCTACCGTGTTTGGAGAATGGCCAACGGCGACGTTAACTCCATGGCAACCACCAACCCCGTAGCCCAGCTCGAAGAGCAGCAGGACTATGCAACTGCCAACCGTTTCATCGGTAACGCACAGTTCGACTACAAAGTCCATGGCTTCGAAGACCTCAGGCTCAACCTCAACCTCGGTATCGACTGGGCCAAGTCCGGCGGTATCACCGAAGTTGCAGAGGACTCTGAAATGTCTTACCACAACACCCAGCACCAGTATAAGGACGGCACCGGAGCAAAGCGCGCAAGCGGTTCCCACACCGACTATACCTACGGACGTATGAATTCCACCATCGAGTTCTACGGCGACTGGAACAAGACCTTCGACGATCACTTCGTAGACCTCATGGCAGGTTACAGCTGGCAGCACTTCTACAACGACAGCTCATCCAAGACCGTGAAGCTCAGCGATGGCGACACCATCAGCGACAGCATCTACAAGGGCGAGTACTTCCTCATCTCCTTCTTCGGCAGGGCCAACTACTCCTACGCAGAGAAGTACATGGTTACAGCTACTCTCCGTAGGGATGGTACTTCCCGCTTCCAGAACAACAAGTGGGGTCTCTTCCCTTCAGTTGCATTCGGATGGAATATGCTCAAGGAAGACTTCGCACCGAAGGATATGAACCTCTCTACCCTCAAGCTTCGTGCTTCCTGGGGTATGACCGGTCAGCAGGATGTGGGCGGATACTATGACACTTTCGCCACCTTCTACACCAACCAGCTCGGATCTTACTACCAGATCGGCGGCAACACCGTTATCCCTATGACGGCTCTCGGTTACAACGCCGACCTTAAGTGGGAAACCACCACAACCTACAACATCGGTATCGACTTCGGTAAGGACAACGACGAGTTCACCGCCAGCCTCGATATCTACAAGAGGGACACTAAGGACCTTCTTTCATATGTTCAGGTTGCAGCCCTCTCGAACCTCACCAACTACCTCAACAGCAACATCGCTTCGATGACCAATATGGGTGTTGAACTCGAGGTCAACAAGGTTCTCATCTCCACCAAGGAGCAGAGCCTCACCATCGGCGGCAACGTCGCTTGGAACATGAACAGGATCACCAAGCTCAACGCCTCCAACGAGAACAATACCGGTGTTCGCACCGGCGGTATCTCCGGTGGTACCGACAACTGGGTGCAGATGCACCAGGTCGGCCATCCGATGAGCGCATTCTACGTCTACCAGCAGGTCTACGCCGAGGACGGCTCGCCTATCTTCGGACAGTATGTCGACCGCAACAACGACGGCGTAATCAACGAGAGCGACCGCTACTTCTACCACAAGCCGGCGGCCGACTTCAACTTCGGCTTCAACGCCAGCTACACTTACAAGAACTGGAACTTCGCCCTCAACGCCCACGCCGCTCTCGGCAACTACGTCTACAACAACGTAGCTTCCAACACCGAGATGTTCAAGGACCTCTGGGTGAACGGCTTCGTATCGAACAGGCTCCACTCCGCGCTTGATTCGAACTTCGAGGATGCAATGTATATCTCCGACTACTATATCGAGAATGCTTCCTTCCTCAAGCTCGACAACTTCACCGTAGGCTACACCTTCCCTGAAATCTTCAAGCTCAATGCGGACCGCGCAGCTACTCTCAACGTGTTCGGAACCATCCAGAACATCGCTACCATCTCCGGTTACTCGGGCATCGACCCTGAGGTCTTCGGCGGAATCGACGGCACCGTCTATCCTCGCCCCCGCACCTTTGTTCTCGGAGCGAAACTTAACTTCTAAAAAGGGATGAGATTATGAAAACATTGAAATATTTATTCGCTTCCCTCGCTGTCGCAGCAATGTTCACCTCTTGCGTGAACGATCTTAACGTGGTCCCTATCGACCCCAATAAGAACACTGCAGACAAAGCCCTTACTACTCCGGAAGATTTCGCAGCGCTTCTCGCAGGTATCTATACCGGCTACGCAACCTCCGGCTACTACGGTCCCAATGGAGATCCTTCAATCTCCGGCCTGGACGGCGGTATGAGCCAGTATGTCCGTGGACTCTTCCACATCTGCGAACTTTCCACCGACATTTATGTCTGCGGATGGAACGACGAAGGAGTTCCTGATGTTTGCAAGATGCAGTGGGACCAAAATACCGGTCTTATCTACTCCATCTACTCCCGTATGTTCTTCCAGATTGCACAGTGCAACGAGTTCATCCGTGAGGCCAAAGCGACCTCAGTGAACCTTCCTCTTAAAGACGAATGGATTGCTGAAGCCCGCGCCCTCAGGGCCATGAGCTACTACCACGCAATCGACAACTTCGGAAACGTTCCTTTCGCCGATGAGACCTCCCTCGTAGGTGAGACCCCCAGGCGTATCACCCGCGGAGATCTCTATAATTGGCTTGAGACTGAACTTACCGACATCATCGACAACAGCGCCCTCGCAGATCGCGCCGCTACTGAATACGGCCGCATCAACAAGACGGCTGCCAAGATGATTCTCGCAAAGCTCTACCTCAATGCTGAAACTTACACCGGCACAGCCCAGTGGGACAAGTGCGCAGACGTCCTGAAAGACATCATGGACGACGGCTACAGCCTCCACACCACAGCTGCAGGAGCAGTTTATTCACCTTACCAGGAGCTCTTCCTCGCCGACAACGACCAGCGTACGGATGAAATCATCTTCGCAATCGAGCAGGACGGCGCAGACACCCAGAGCTGGGGCGTAACCACTTACCTCATCTTCGCTTTCGCAGGTGAGACCATGGACATGGACGACCTCGGAATTTCCTCGGGTTGGGGCGGCTGCCGTACAACTCCCGAGTTCTACGACAAGTTCACCGCAGGTGACGACCGCGCCATCTTCTGGACCACGGGACACATCAAGAGCGTCGATGACTTCGGCGAGTGGAACAACGGTTACGGTATCCAGAAGTACAAGAACATCAAGTCTGACGGCACTGCCGGCAAGGCCGACGGTTTCCCCGATACGGACTTCCCTATGTTCCGTTATGCCGACGTTCTCCTTATGGCTGCCGAGTGCGCACTTAACGGCTCGACCAAAATCACCATGGCTGAAGGCCAGGGTTACATGGATCAGGTCCGCGCACGTGCCGGCCTCGGTTCCATCACACTCAACGCACAGAACCTTCTCGACGAGCGCGGACGCGAGCTCTACCTCGAGCTCTGGCGCCGTCAGGACCTCATCCGTGCCGGACAGTTCACTACCGACGCTTATAAGTGGCAGTGGAAGGGCGGCGTGAAGGAAGGAAAGGCTGTCGAGGACTACAAGAACCTCTATCCAATCCCTACTTCCGACCTTATGGTTAACCCCAACCTCACTCAGAATGAGGGTTATCTCAAATAATAGGAGGACCGAATGATGAAAAAGTTTTTGACAATATTATTTGCGGGTCTTATCGCCTTTGCCGCATGCGACAAAGACAAGGCTATCCTCAAGACTTCCGACGCCGTCGCTCCTATCCTTGGAGAGGTGACCGGAAACATCAAGGTCGCTTATACTCCCGGTGAGTTCAAGACGAACTTCAACCAGAAGATGCTGACCTATCATACCCTTGCCATAGTCGAGATCGACAGCGTAAAGGTCAACCAGACCCTTAATGCAAAGAACGACACTGTTAACCACGTTCTTTCCATCTCCGCGGCGAACATCACCAACGCACTTCTTCCCCGTGGATACAACTACGGCGATGTCGTGAACCTTTCTATCGTTGTTCGCGCTACCATCCAGGATCCTTCGAAGGGTGTAACCAATGGTTATATCGATTCCAAGGATTCATACAACTTCGATCTTAAACTCAAGAAGCCTGCAGGAGGCGCATATGCAGCCTTCACCGAGGACAGCCCTTGGAGCGTTATCGGCTCGATTGCTTCTACTGGAAATAGCTGGAATGCAGACGAAGCGATGACCACCGATGGAACATGGCATGTCTGCGAGGGCCTCACACTCTCGGCTTCCGACGAATTCAAGTTCCGTAAGGATGGCGCTTGGGCAGTCAACTTCGGCGGTAACTTCACCGCTCTCGACGAAGAGTTCGAAGTCACCCAGGACGGACCGAACATCAAGGTTCCCGAGGATGGTGTCTATGACCTGCTTCTCAACCCGGATACCGGAAAGGCCAAGATCGTCGTCCATAAGGAAGACCCGTTCGCAGCCTTCACCGAAGAAAGTGACTGGAGCGTCATTGGAAAGATCGCATCTACCGGCAACAGCTGGAATGCAGACGAAGAGATGACCACCGACGGCACATGGCATGTCTGCAGGGATCTCGAACTCGCCGCATCAGACGAATTCAAGTTCCGCAAGGATGGCGCATGGGCAGTCAACTTCGGTGGCACCCTTGCTACTCTCGGCGAGGAATTCGACGTGACCCAGGATGGACCGAATATCAAGGTTGAAGAAGATGGTACTTACCACCTGTACCTCAATCCTGATACAGCGAAGGCAAAGATTGTAAAAGCCAACTAACACTACTGGACCGGAGCCCCTGACCGGACTCCGGTCTCCCAATTAAAACACTAAAGACCATGAAGCGACCGATTATGTTTCTCGCCGCGCTTCTCATAGCGGCCATATCCGTTTCCTGCGGGAAAGATCCCGAGGGAGGTCCCGAAAACAAAACCCTCAAGCCGTCCGACTTCACCGCAAACAGCGAGTGGACGATTATCGGCACCATAGGCGGAGCCAGCTGGGACAAAGACATCGCGATGAAGACCAACGGCACCTGGCACGCCGCATTCAGCATCGACATCAAAGCTACTGACCAGTTCAAGTTCCGCCAGAACAAGAGTTGGGACGTCAACTTCGGCGCCGGCTCGGTGAAAGCAGGGGAGAAAGTAAACCTTTCCCAGGGCGGCGACAACATCAAGATCGCCGCAGGAAAATATGATATCTATCTTGCGCCTGGCAACTCGATTGCATATTTCCTGACCGCAGGCTCGGAGTTCACCCACGCCGCGGACGGGAAGGAGACTACCGGAGCGGACCTTGGCGGAGCGTATTCCGCCAGCCTTACCCCTTCAGACAAACAGTCCGGCATCACCTACCAGCTCAACGTCTATTCGTTCGCAGATTCCGACGGCGACGGCTGGGGCGACTTCCAGGGCATAATCGATCATCTGGATTATCTGGACGCTATCGGCGCTACGGCTCTCTGGCTCTCGCCGGTCAACGCATCCCAGAGCTACCACGCCTACGACATCAAGGACTACTACTCGATCAATCCCGTCTACGGAGGAAAGGGCGCCACAGCCGCCAAGGCCCAGCAGAAACTTCAGGAGCTCTGCCAGAAAGCGGCTGAAAAGAACATCGACATCTATATCGACTACGTCCTCAATCACTCGGGCGACCAGAACGAATGGTTCAAGAAGGCTATCGCTGGCAACGCAACCTACAGAGACTACTATGTAATCTCCGATGATTATGCCGCAGACGTGGCCGCCAAGAAGGTTGACAACTTTGCCGGCCAGACCGATCCCCACATGGGCGCATGGCACAGCGTCTCGTCGGGCAACGCCGGCTACTCCGGCAGCAAGAACCTCAAGTTCGTCCTCGACGCTACCAGCAAGACCGCCCCGAAACTCACCATCACCGAGACCGATGCGGCAGTCCAGTCTGCAAGCTCAGACAGCGATGTCAACTGGTTCGTCTACTATACCGGTACGACCGCCGTCAGGATGTACAAAGCATCGGCTGCAAACACCTACGAAATAGTCCTCAAGCCCACCAACGACTGGGGCGTGCTTATCAAGTCTCACGCTACGGAATGGGGCACCGACGACGCCTACAAGTGGGGCGCAAAGGCAGGCGACCAGCCTGTCACCTTCGGCAAGGCGAAGACGCTGGTCAGCGGCAAGAACGCCAACAACATCATCTTCACCTCAAACGTCACCTCGTACTTCGCCAGCTTCGACAAGTCCATGCCGGACCTCAACTATGGCCCTTATAGCAGCTGCCAGAACTCGGCGGCCTTCCAGGACCTCGCAGCCTCGGCAGACAAGTGGATCAACCTCGGTGTAAACGGCCTCAGGCTCGACGCCGTGATGTGGATTTACCAGTGCCACACCGACGCGAACGTGAAGTTCCTCAGCGAGTGGTACAATCACTGCAACGCTACCTACAAGGCGCGCGGCGGCAAGGGCGACCTATATATGGTCGGAGAGGCCTACGACTGGAGCGCCGATGTCGTGGCTCCTTACTACAAGGGCCTTCCTTCGCTGTTCGACTTCGCATACTACGGAACAGTCAAGGACCGCATCTCCAAGGGCAACGGCTCGGATCTCGGCAGCACGATCGCCAGCATCCAGACGAAGAACAAGAATGCTTATGCGGCCCGCAAGCATACGCATTCCACCGGTTTCGAGGATGCCATCAAGCTCTCGAACCACGACGAAACCCGCGTAGCCTCCGAACTCGGCAACAACGACCAGAAGAAGCGCCTCGCCGGTGCTATTCTGCTCACCTCGCCGGGCAAGCCCTTCATTTACCAGGGCGAGGAACTCGGCTACTGGGGCGTTAAAACCAGCGGAGACCAGAACGTCCGCCAGCCTATCTACTGGGAGAAGAACGGCAGCGTCCCGAAGAGCTGGTGCAGTTTCGACACCTCGATCCTTACCGAGGGCATGTCGGTCCAGGAGCAGGCAGCCGACAACCGCTCGCTGCTGCAGCTCTACCGTCACTTTGCTTATGCCCGCAACACCCATCCCGCACTTGCGAAGGGAGAGATTGAGGCTGTGAACTCCGGCAATAAAGCCGTTGCGGTCTGGAAGATGGTAGGCGGCGGAGAGACGGTGCTCGTAATGCACAACCTTGGAGACGCCGAGGCCACGGTTACCGCTCCCGTTACCCCGGGCGATGTGATCGTCTCCAGCGCCAACGGCCACATCACCGTGGGCGGCACTTCTGTCACACTTCCCGCTTACAGTTCGGTAGTATTCTCTGTCAAATAGACGTGAAGTACCGCGCGTTCATACTTCTGGCCCTGCTCGTCCCAGTGGTCTGTTCATGCGAAGGATTTGAATTCATCCCTTCGCCTGAGAACAGCGTCACAAGGGACGACAACGGTAAGAAGGATGTTTTTGAAAATGCGGAAATACCGGAATTCCACATAACCGTGCCTTTGGACCAGTGGAACACCCTGCTCGCCAAGTACGACGAAAACGGTAAGACCAAGGCCTATGTGTCCTGCGATGTAGTTTATATAGATGAAAAGGATCATTTGGAGATCAAAGATGCTGGATTAAGGCTGAGGGGTAACACCTCCCGGAGGCGCCCCGAGGGTTGGGGTGGTCAACAACACCAGACAAATGCCGACTGGCACCACTGCCACTTCGGTCTCCACTTCGACAAGTTTTCAAAAGATGAATCCCATCAGGTAAAGGGTCTGCGGAAAGTCAATCTGAAGTGGTTCAAGGACGATGCTGTATATGCGCGTGAGGTTTACTGCTACGACCTTTTCAGGAGATTCGGCGTATGGACGGCTCCTGGCAGCACTTATTGCCGCTTATGGCTTAAGGTAGATGGTGATTCCAAGGAAACATACTTTGGAGTTTACGAACTGCTCGAATCAATAGATAATCGCTTCATCAAGGCCCGCAAAGACCAGTTTGGCGATACCAAGGGCAACCTTTGGAAATGCCGCTACGGCGCGAACCTGGCCTCAACAGACGCTTACTTCGGAAAGGACGACGGAAGCGACAAAGAATTCGTTTATGAGTTCAAGTCTGACGACAATGATTTCAACGCGGCGAAGGAACAGCTTAAAGATTTCATCCTGAAGTTGACCGGCAAAGGAGAGGAAAGCTTCCATACATGGATACAGGAAGTGTGCGACGTCCCTCTACTGCTGCGCACCTATGCGGTAAACGTCACGGTAGGAATGTGGGACGACTACTGGTGTAATCAGAACAACTACTACATCTATTTCAATTCGACGGATAAGTACAAATACAAGTTCTATTTCATCCCGTTCGACTACGACAATACGCTCGGGACGAGCCAGATGATGGACTCGGGCACCCAGGATCCCTTCCATTGGGGCAATGACAACAACCCTCTTATTGCCCGACTTCTTCGCTTCGAGGATTTCCGCAACATTTACAGGGACGCCCTGCTTGAGCTTGTAGATCCCGACAAAGCCCTTTTTTACTACACTGCGAGTATGCAGCGCATCAGGGACTGGCAGGATTTAGTTAAAGACCACATAAACAACGATACCGGAGAGGATTGCGAAATCCGCGATGAGCCTGCGAGTTGGGGCAACATGCCCAACTACCGCCTGCTCACCGAAGGACCGAACAATTTCTTTCAGGTTAAAACCCAAACGATAATCAATACTTGCAAATAATGAAAAGATATCTATTCCTGATCGTAGCCATCGCTCTGGCTGCAGGATGCGCCCAAAAGCAACCCGCGCCCGACGACCATTTCGTCTCCGACGGCGTAGTGTACGAACTCAACACCCGCCAGTTTACCCCGGAGGGCACCTTCGATGCCGCCAGGGAGCAGCTTCCGCGCCTAAAGGAACTGGGTGTGGATGTAGTTTGGCTGATGCCCATCTATCCTATCGGAGTTCTCGAAAGGAAAGGCAGCCTCGGCTCTTACTATGCCATCAGAGACTATTGCGACGTCAATCCGGAGTTCGGCACCATGGAAGACTTCGATGAGTTCCTCGCCGAAGCCCATGAACTTGGCTTGAAGGTTATCCTCGACTGGGTTGCGAATCATACTTCGCCTGACCATCCGTGGGTGACAGAGAAAGACCAGAGCTGGTACTACCGTGACTCGCTCGGCCATACTCTGGTCGAGTACGACTGGACCGATATTGCAAAACTCAACTACGATAACCCGGATGTCCATGAGGCCATGTACAACTCCATGGAGTTCTGGATCAAGCGCGGCATCGACGGTTTCCGTTGCGATGTAGCCTTCCAGGTCCCCGCGACCTTCTGGAAACCCAGCATCGAGAAACTCCGCGCTCTCGCAGGCAAGCCAATCTACATGCTCGCAGAGGCCGAGGAAGACTGGATGTATGAGGCCGGATTCAACTCTATGTACGCATGGAGGCTGCTTCATCTGATGAACGACCTGGCTCAGGGCAAGAAAGCCAAAAACGACCTTCTTGAAGAAATCAACAAGACCTACGTCTCATGCCCGGGCAACCGCATGGCCTTCACCTCCAACCACGACGAAAACAGCTGGTCTGGAACCGAGTTCGAGCGCATGGGCGAGGCCTGGAAAGCCATGAGCATACTTTGCTGGACTCTGCCCCATACCCAGCCGCTCATCTACACCGGCCAGGAAGTAGGTTACGACCGCCGTTTCGCGTTCTTCGAGAAGGATATTGCCCCCACATGGGAGGCCAACGAATACACCGAGTTCTACAAGTACCTCGCTGAGTTCAAGCACGCCCACCCAGCTCTTGACTCCGACGCTGCGTTCGAGATTATCCCGAGCGATTCGACGAGCATCGTGTTCAAGCGCAGCAAGGGCGGCGATGCGGTGACAGTGAGCGTAGAACTTCAGGCGCCATGGACATGGTCGCTCAAGACCGGCGCGGACCGCATCAAGCATGTCGAGCCTCTGTGCTGGTGGACCGGCATGAAAATGCCCCTCCAGCTGATGGTCCAGGG
Organism: Bacteroidales bacterium; assembly: GCA_017617035.1. Taxonomy (GTDB): domain Bacteria; phylum Bacteroidota; class Bacteroidia; order Bacteroidales; family UBA932; genus Cryptobacteroides. Next base: position 17,945 of record JAFZWV010000021.1, on the reverse strand, counting down.
CGAGGGTATCCGCGACTTCGACGTGTGGATTGAGGGCGGCAAGGGGGTACGCGCGACCGTGGCCCACGAAGTGGAGAGTCCGAACTACCTCTTCATCGACGTGGACATCGACAAGGCCGCCAGGCCCGGCACCTACCAGCTATGCTTCTCGAACGGAGAGGAGGAGTTTAAAGTGCCCTACGAGCTTCTCGGCCGGCGCAGCGGATCGGCAGCCCGCACGAGCTTCTCGACCGCCGACCTTATGTACCTTATCATGCCCGACCGCTTCGTCAACGGCGACCCCGCCAACGACAGCACGCCCGATACCGCCGAACAGGCAGCGCCCGAGGAGTTCTTCGGCCGCCACGGCGGAGACATCGCCGGCATCCGCAGTCAGCTCGCGTACATGCAGGACCTGGGTGTGACCGCGATTTGGAATACGCCGCTGCTCGAGGACAACGAGCCCGTGCAGAGCTACCATGGCTACGCGTGCACCGACTACTACAAGATCGACAGCCGCTTCGGCTCGAACGAAGACTACCGCGCGCTAGTGCAGGACGCCCATGAGCATGGCATCAAGATGATCATGGACATAGTACCGAACCACTGCGGCGACAAGCACTGGTGGATGGAGGACCTGCCGTTCCAGGACTGGATCCATCAGTGGCCGGAGTACACCCACTCGAACTGCAGCTTCTCGACCCAGAACGACCCGTACGCCGCTACCATCGACCGCCTGAATATGGAGGGCGGCTGGTTTGACAGGGCCATGGTCGACATGAACCTCGACAACCCGTTCCTGCTGCGCTACTTCCAGCAGTGGGCGATTTGGTGGATTGAGTGGGCCGACCTCGACGGACTGCGCGTAGACACCTACCCGTACAACGAGAAGTACCCGATGAGCGAGTGGTGCGCCGCCGTACGTAACGAGTACCCCAATATTAATATAGTGGGCGAGGTATGGACGAACAACGTCCCTCAGCTGGCCTACTGGCAGTCGGGCGCCCTCAACCGCGACGGGTTTGACTCGAACCTCCCCGCGATCATGGACTTCCCGCTGCAGACCGCCATCATTCAGGCCCTTAACCACAACGGCAAGGTCTGGTGGGACGAAGGCATGGTGCGCGTATATGACTGCATCGCCAACGCCCAGTTCTATGCCGACCCAGACAACATCCTCATCTTCCCCGGCAACCATGACCAGGAGCGAATCGCAGACTGCGTGGGCAAGGACGAGTACAGGATCAAGGCCGCCTTCGCGCTTGTCGCCACCCTCCGCGGTATCCCCCAGGTGCTCTATGCCGATGAGCTCGGTGCGGTCAGCAAGGACCTCAGCCAGGGCCATGGCGGACTGCGCATCGACTTCCCGCTCGAGTGGGAGCAGGACGCGACTATGTCCGACATGCACGACTATTTCAAGACGCTGTTTAACTGGCGCAAGGGCTCTGCCGCAGTGCAGAAGGGCCTGCTGACCCATTTCCTTCGCAGAGACAATACCTATGCTTATTTCCGCTACCTGCCCGACTTCTCGGACGTAGTGTTTGTCTATATCAACAATGGCTCAGAGGGAGTTGAGATTCCCTGGGCCGACTACAAAGAGATTACCTCGCAGATGGGCGACGGCGTCTGGTACGACGTTATCTCTGGCGAGATGATCGATCCTCGTGCGATGAATATGGACGAAAAGAGTTTTATGATTCTTCAATACAAACCTGAATAATGAAAGTAAACTTCTCTATTGAGTATCATACCCGCTGGGGCGAGAGTATCTCGCTTGTTCTCGGCGGCAAGAAATACCCTATGTCATGGACTGAGGGTGATGTATGGACAGTATCTTTGAATAAAGTCTCCGCAAAGGAGCTTGAGGACTACTCTTATGTCCTGATGCAGGACGGCCTCATCCTTCGCGTGGAGTGGACCAACCACAGCGCAAAGCTGGCGCCGGAAATCCACGACTCGTGGATCGACTGCCCTGTCTGGGGCTGCCCGTTCCCGCGCAAGCATATCGCGGAGAAGTTCGACAGGCCCGGATTCAGGGGCGCGGGCATAGCCGTGCCGGTGTTTTCGCTCCGGACGGAGCGCGACTTCGGCATCGGAGACTTCCGCGACCTCAGGCCCCTGGTCGACTTCGCGGTTTCTACCGGTCAGTGCCTGATCCAGCTGCTTCCTATCAACGATACGACTCGCAAGGGTGAGTGGAAGGATTCCTATCCTTACAGCCCGGTGAGCAGCTTCGGTCTGCATCCGCTGTATATCCACCTCCAGGATCTTGGCATTAAAGAGGACGCCGCATTCAAGAAAGAGCAGAAGGCCCTCAACGACTTGCCGGAAATCGATTATCCGCGCGTGTTCAAGGCCAAGATGAAGCTCGTTCGCAAGGCCTTCGAGGCTCGTGGAGCAAAGGACATGGCTTCAGCTGCCTATAAGAAGTTCTGCAAGGAGAACGCTTTCTGGCTTGACGAGTATGCCGAGTTCTGCGCCCATAGAGATAAGAACGAGGCCGACTATCACCGCTGGATTCAGTACCACCTCGACAAGCAGCTTAGCGAAGAGGTGGCCTACGCCCGCGCGAAGGGAATCTCGTTTAAGGGCGACCTGCCCATCGGCGTCTCCGGCGACAGCGCCGACGCCCACTTCCACCCGGAGCTCTTCAACCTCGATTCGAGCGCGGGCGCACCGCCGGATTTCTTCTCTACCGACGGTCAGAACTGGGGCTTCCCGACCTACAACTGGGAGGAAATGGCCAAGGACGACTTCGCATGGTGGAAGAGCCGGCTTAAGAAGATGAGCCAGTACTTCGACGCCTTCCGCATCGACCATATCCTGGGTTTCTTCCGCATTTGGGAGATTCCTGTAGAATACAAGAGCGGCCTCATGGGCCACTTCAACCCGGCCATGCCCTACAGCGCAGAAGATATCTACTTCATGCGCCTGCCTCGCGAAGGCCTCTTCCATGAAGACCCCCGCCATCCGAACTGCTATCAGCCGTTAATTAACCCTGATACCAGCAAACTCAGCGAGGCCGAGAAGGATCGTTTCGACAAGCTCTATATCGACTTCTTCTACCATCGTCACGACGATTTCTGGCGCCGCAACGCCGAGCGCAAGCTCCCTGAGCTACTCTGCGCCAGCGGTATGCTCGCCTGCGGCGAGGACCTCGGAATGGTTCCCGACTGCGTCCCCGGAGTCATGGACCACTGGAAGATTCTGTCTCTGGAGATGGTCCAGATGGACAAGGGTCGCGAGTGGCCGTACCTCAGCGTCTGCGCAACCTCCAGCCACGACATGGCTACCCTGCGCATGCAGAACGCCGAGGCCGGCAGGGGCGACCTTTCGCCTTGGGACCTCAGGCGCATCCTCTGGGATCACCTGAATTCCGCCTGTATGCTTGCTATCTTCCCGCTTCAGGATTGGGTTGGCCTCGACGAGAACCTTCGCCGCAAGGACTTCGAGAACGAGCGCGTCAATCAGCCTGCGGATCCGAACCATCACTGGCGTTTCCGCTTCCACCTCAACATCGACGAACTGAATTCTGAAAAAGCCTCCGAACTGCGGGTGCAGATCGAAGGCCTTGTGAAAGATAGCAATAGGTATTGCTAAAGCTTAGTCTTTGGCGATAGTTTCGCGCATCTCGGTATCGGCTTGGATGTTTTTCATCCTGTAATAGTCCATGATACCGAGATTGCCGTTTCTAAAGGCCTCGGCCATTGCGAGAGGAACCTGAGCTTCGGCTTCGATAACCTGGGCGCGCGCCTCCTGCGCCTTGGCCTTCATTTCCTGCTCGAGGGCTACTGCCATTGCACGGCGCTCCTCTGCGCGCGCCTGGGCAATATTCTTATCAGCGTCGGCCTGGTCCATCTGAAGGACTGCACCGATGTTCTTACCCACGTCGATGTCTGCGATATCGATCGAGAGAATCTCGAATGCTGTTCCGGCGTCGAGGCCCTTGCCTAGCACGACCTTAGAGATGGAATCCGGATTCTCGAGCACCTCCTTATGGGACTCGGCCGAACCGATGGAGGAGACGATACCTTCGCCTACGCGAGCGAGAACTGTCTCCTCGCCGGCGCCACCGACGAGCTGCTTGATGTTGGCACGGACGGTAACCCTGGCCTTAGCGATCAGCTGGATACCGTCTTTTGCAACGGCCGTTACCGGAGGGGTATTGATGACCTTGGGGTTAACCGACATCTGCACGGCTTCGAAAACGTCGCGGCCGGCGAGGTCGATTGCGGCTGCCATCTTGAAGTCGAGCGGGATGTTGGCCTTGTTGGCCGAAATCAGGGCCATGACGACCTTCGAGACGTTACCCTTGGCGAGGTAGTGGGCCTCAAGCTCGTTGGCTTTGAGGGTAAGGCCGGCTTTTGTACCGGTAATCAGGGCCATGACGATGGTATTGGGGTTCACGCCCCTCCAGCGCATGAGCACCAGGTGAATGAGACTGACGCGGACTCCCGACAGAATTGCCTGGAACCAGAGCGGAACGGGGAAGAACCAGAGTAAGATGATGAGGCCGACGATGATTATCGCACCCCAGACAATGATTTGCGGCATATTGTTACTTGTTAATTGGTTTTACTGTGACTTCGTTGTCGTCGACGGCTATCACTTCGACTTCCTGACCCGGGTCTATATATTTGCCATCGAGGGTCTTGACTTCGCAGGTGACTTTATCGAACTTGACCTTACCCATGGGGGCGAGGCGGCTGAGAGTAACTCCCTTATCGCCGACCGAGACCTTCTCGACCTCGGTGTTGGCTTTACTGTCTATCTGCTCTTTTTGTTCGAGCTTCTTCCAGGTCTTGCCCCTGAGCATCCAGATAAACAGTATTACGACGATAACCGCAACGACTGCGGTTACTATTGTTCCGGTCTGGGTTCCGGCCTTGAGGAAAGCGTAGACGCATGCACCCACGAACGAGGCGAGACCGACTATGCCGGCGAAGCCCATTCCGGGGGTCAGCAGAAACTCTATCAACATCATGAGGATGCCGATGAGTACCAGTGAAATAATGATAAGAGTAGGGGTCATATTATTCGTCGAATATGATTTTTATTTTTGGTCCGTAAGATTTTTTAGTGAACGGGAATGAGCCCTCGACGCCGGTGGTGACTATCTCGTTGTCGCCGAAGATGTCGCTGGAAGCATTGAGGATCTGCTCTTCGAGTCGTGCCTTCTCAGCAAGGACGCCGTCGAGCTCAGCCTGCACGGTAGGACGCTCCTCAGCGGAGACCGAGTCGAGTTTTGTACGCAGTTCCTGCTCCTTGTCTACCGCGGCCTGGTACTGGGCCTGAAGGCCGTCGATTTGTGTCTCGGCCGACGAGAGGCCCTTAGTCGGGGCAAGCTCGGCTATTTGGGCCAGCTCCTTAGGTTTGGTGACCGAGCGATAGGTGGTCTTTTCCGTGTTCTTGATTACGTAGACATGGACATCTTCGCCATCCTCGCCGAGTCCGCGGGTCGAAGCAAAAACGCTGTACTGGCCGTCTTCAGTCTTCACGAACAGGAAGTCGTCGTAGGGCGAGCAGTAAGGGAAGCCCATGTTGTGGGGCTCTCCCCACTCTCCGAGGTTTTCATCCCAGTCGGCGTAGAACAGGTCGTAGCCGCCGAAGCCGGGCAGGTTCTTCGAAGCGAAATACATACGGTCGCCGTCGTACATCGGGTAGATCATGTCCAGCGAAGCGTCGCGGTTGAGGTGAATCTCCGACTCCGTACCGGTATAATAGACCGCCGGGGCTCCGACTACCGGACGCCACGATTTGTCTGGCAGGGGGTAGTAGAGGAAGAAGTCGTCAACACTGAAAAGTGCGCGCGCGACTACCGTAAGATCAGGTATCTTCTGGGTATGGCTGCGGGCATAGTCGCATTTCTTTCTGTTCTCGGCTATCGCGGCCTTGAACTCGGGATCCGAGCAGAGCTCTTCTGCCTGCAGGAAGCTCTCGTATGCCTTTGCGAAATAGTACAGCTCGCTGTAGTCGTTTCCTTTCTGGACCAGCTCGTCTATCTTCGCGGCGATGCGGTCCAGGCTGTCTTGTCTGGCCTGAGCAAGGCTGTCGGCCAACCTCTGGGCCCTGATGATGCTGTCCTGGCGCATCATGAGGCTGTCTGCAATCCGGCGGGCAGTCTGGACGCTATCCAGCCAGGCCAGGTAGGCCTCTTCGCGGTCCAGGAGGGTGTCTTCGGGTGCGTCTTGCATGAAAGTAGTGTCGGTTCCGGGGAGAATAACCAAAGCGGAATCGGTCACCATCTTGATCCAAAGGCTGTCCAGATGCTTAAGCGGACCCCTGGGGGCTGGCTTAAGTTTATTGTCGGCTGATGCGGCCGGTAAAAAGAGCGGGGTAGCCAGCGCCAGAAGCGCAAGCAGCACGACAGTTTTGAGGCCCCTCCCTTTCATACCTATATGTGTATAGATTACAAAAATAGCAAATAAGATGATTTGTCCTTTCTTTGTGTGAAAAATTTGTTAAATTTGCGGGCTCAATTGGCAACAGAACAAATAATAATCAAAAATACTAACAAAAATTATGCAAAGTAAAGGCGCAATCAGACTCGTAATGATTCTCATCGCTCTTGCATGCGTATGGCAGCTTTCCTTCACCGCCGTGACGGCTATTATGGACAAGAAAGCCGACAAGTATGCTGATAAGGCTATTGAGGCATTCGACCTGACTAAAGTTGCTGCTGAGGACCAGGCCTTCGCGCTTGACTCCATCAGGAAGCACCAGAGCAGATGGTACACAGACTCCATCTCCTCCGAGAAAGTCTATCTTGGACAAACTTACAAAGATGTAAAGGCAAAGGAAATCAATCTCGGTCTTGACCTCAAGGGCGGTATGAACGTCATGCTGCAGGTTCAGCTCGAAGACCTCGTGAAGGCCCTCGCAGGTGAGCATACCCCTGAGTTCAACAAGGCTATCGCCCTTGCCAAGGAGCGTTCGGTGAGCAGCCGCGGCGACTTCATCACCCTCTTCGCAGAGGCATGGAAGGAAGTTGCAAACGGCCAGAGGCTCGCCCAGATATTCGGTACATATGAGATGCGCGACCGCATCAAGCCGGACAGCACCGACGACGAAGTCATTTCGGTGATCCGCGAAGATGCGGAGGCCGCCGTGGCCAACTCCTTCAACGTGCTCCGTAACCGTATCGACCGCTTCGGCGTTGCTTCTCCCTCTATCCAGAGGCTTGGAAACACCGGACGCATCCTTATCGAACTCCCTGGCGTAAAAGAGCCTGAGCGTGTTCGTAAACTCCTCCAGGGAACTGCTTCCCTCGAGTTCTGGACAACCTTCGAGAACTCTGAGATCCAGCCTTACCTCGAGGAAGCCAACGAGACCCTCGCACAGCTCGTGAGCTCGGAGACCGCAGCCCCCAAGGCCGCCGCTTCCGACGACGTCGTAGCCCAGGAGCTCGCATCCCAGAAAGCATCGAACGCTGAGCTCGAGGCCTACAAGAAGGCTAACCCCCTCTTCGCAGTCCTTACCCCCTCTCAGTCCCGTCAGGGCGCTCTGATCGGTTATGCAAACGCTGTCGATACCGCCAGGGTCAACGCTCTCCTCAAGGAGACCGCAGACATCTTCCCGGCCGAGTTCCGCCCCATGTGGTCGGTCAAGCCTTCAGAGTATGTAGCGGTCGACAATGTCTATGAGCTCATCGCCATCAAGGTCAGCTCCCGCGACGGCAAAGCCCCTCTCGACGGTAGCGTAGTTACCGACGCCCGCGTTTCTTACAACAACCAGCGCGGCGGCGGCGCTCCTTCCGTCTCCATGTCCATGAACGCTGAGGGCGCCAACATCTGGGCACGCCTCACCAAGGACAACATCGGCAAGCAGATCGCTATCGTGCTCGACGGTACCGTATATTCGTACCCTGTCGTGAACACCGAGATCACCGGAGGTAACTCCGAGATCAGCGGTAACTTCGATATCGAAGAGGCAACCGACCTTACCAACGTTCTTAAGTCCGGTAAGCTTCCCGCCCCTGCCACCATCGTGCAGGAGCAGGTCGTAGGTCCTTCCCTCGGTGCCGAGTCCATCCGTGCGGGTCTCATCTCCTTCATCATCGCTTTCATCCTCGTCCTCCTCTACATGATCTTCTTCTATCAGGGAGCAGGTCTCGTGGCAGACGTGGCGCTTGTTACCAACGTAGTATTCCTCTTCGGTACCCTCGCCGCATTCGGAGCGACCCTTACCCTCCCGGGTATCGCGGGTCTAATCCTGACGCTGGGTATGGCTGTGGATGCCAACGTTATTATCTACGAGCGTGTGAAGGAAGAGCTTAAGGCCGGCAAGGGCCTGAGCAAGGCTATCCACGACGGTTACCAGAACGCATACTCCGCCATTATCGACGGCCAGGTGACTACCCTCCTCACCGGTATCGTTCTCTTCGTCTTCGGTTCCGGTCCTATCCAGGGCTTCGCAACTACCCTCATCATCGGTATCGTTACCTCGGTGGTTACTTCAATCTTCATCACCAGGATTATCTTCGACGACCGTGTCAGCAGGGGTAAGAACGTCACCTTCGAGAACAACCTCACCAAGAACTTCCTCAAGAACACCAAGATCAACTTTATCGGCGGACGCAAGTGGTCATACATCATCTCCGGTACTGTTATCGTGCTGGCTCTCTGCTCTATCTTCTTCAAGGGCTTTACCTACGGTGTTGACTTCACCGGCGGCCGCACCTACATCGTGCGCTTCGACAAGCCCGTGGTAGCAGAGGAAGTCCGTGCGGCCACCATCAAGGTGTTCGACGCAGCTGTCGCTGCCGACGAAACCGTTGGCAACGCCTCTGTCGAGGTCAAGCAGTATGGTGGAGACAGCCAGATGAAGGTTACCACCTCTTACAAGTACAAGGATGAGTCTTCGGCAGTCGACGCAGAGATCGAAGGAATGCTCTATGAGGCACTAGGCGGATTCTACGCAGAGCCCGTCAGCTTCAGCGAGTTCACCTCTACCCTCGACAACCCCAACGGTATCATCAGTTCCGACAAGGTCGGTGCTTCGATCGCAAGTGATATTAGGCGCAACGCCATCATCGCGGTGATCATCGCCCTCCTCGTTATCTTCGGCTACATCGCCTGGAGGTTCAAGGGCTGGGCCTGGGGTCTTGGCGGCGTCGTTTCGCTGGCCCACACCGCAATCATCATCATCGGCTTCTTCTCGTTCTTCTCGGGTATTCTGCCGTTCAACCTCGACGTTGACCAGACGTTTATCGCCGCTATCCTTACGATTATCGGTTACGCCATCAACGACAACGTGGTTATCTTCGACCGTATCCGTGAGAACCTGATGCTCCATCCGAACGATGACTTCAAGGATACCGTCAACAAGGCTCTCAACGCTACCCTCACCCGTACGGTGAACACTTCGGTTTCGACCCTCCTCCCTATGCTTGCTATCGCAATCTTCGGCGGCGAGTCCATCCGTGGTCTTTCGGTAGCCCTCTGCCTCGGTATCGTTATCGGAACCTACGCTTCGATTATGATCGGTACCCCGATCATGGTCGACAGCGTTCTACGCAAACAAGCTAAAACTGCGAAGAAGTAATTTCGGTTAAAGCAGAACAAACTACACCCCCAAAACCGCTATCGCTTGGTGACGCTGCGCGTCTGGAAGCGACCCTAGTCCGGGAAAATGCGGCTTTGGGGGTGTAGTTTGTTCTGTCTAGCAGTAAAATATTATCGATTTTAGGGCAAATGTAAGACGGGTGTTTACGGGGTAAAGTATTGGTTGGTCGGAAATCCGGTATTAGTGCTTTATTATTGTAGCTCATTTATAACCAATAATAAAATGAGCAACTCAAGCATTAAGAAAAACATCGCGAAAGTCCGCGAATCCCTGAACCTGACTCAGGCGGAAATGGCCGACAAACTGGGAATCTCCCGTCAGGCTTACATCAATCTCGAACACGGCAAGACCGCAGTAATCAACAAGCAGATTACCAAGATGGCCGAAACCTGCGATATGCCGGAAGAGAAAATCATGTATGGCTACAGCATCGAGGAGGTTTCTTCCGCGATGCTTCAGGAAAACGAGGCCTACAAGGAGCAGATGACAGCCCTTGTCGAAGAGAAAGACGAGGAGATATCTTCGCTCAAGGAAAAACTCGATGTCCTGACCGAACTCATCTTCGCCGAGCGCCAGAACATCAAGACCCAGAATCACCTTATCGAGGAGCAGAAAAACCGCATCGCCCACCTCGCCCAGGAAAACCTCTCCCTCCGCAAGGAACTCCGCTCCTTCAAGGGACGCCGGGAATGAAAAACTCATTTTCGCGAGCTTGACGCACGGCCACGGGCGCTGAGCGGCGGTTTGCGGCCGGTAAGCGTGCGGCTGGGGGCAATTTTGCCCTTAGCCGCACCACGCCGCCCGCATAAGGCCGATCAGGGCTAGCCGCCGGTGCGTCTTCTCCGCAAAAACCATTTAATGTCAGCAACTATGGAAAGCAAACAGTACTATCATTTCTGTGCCCACGGGGCAGAAACTCGAAATTTCATTATTTGCGAACGAGACTATCGCGCCAACTTCAATCTGATGGGAGTTTGCGCTGCCAATTCCGACGCAGAAGTCGTCTCTTATTCCTTCGAGGACACTCACCCGCATGGTCTATTGTGGGGGACCAAACAGGCGTGCCTTGACTTCATGAAGCTATATGAAAATCAATCTCGCCACTATGCGGCGAAGACGCACCCGAAAGGCATGCCCTTCTCCCTTCATTGTGAGCTGTATCCAATAGGAGACGATCTTGATTACCTGCTTAATGTAGCAGTCTACACTATTATCCAACCCACCAAGGACGGAAAGCCGGTCATGTACTACGATTATCGCTGGGGAACCGGCTCTATGTACTTCAGGAACAAATACTCCACACCCGTCTGGCACCACGACGACCAAAGCATCATTCATACTCCGATCAGATTTGGCGAACTGGGAACCAGGGATAGAAGAGAGATCGTTCATTCCAGAATATTAACAATCCCTGATAACTGGCTGATTTGCAACGGACTAATCCTCCCGTACAATTATATCGACACCTCTCGCTTCGAAAGTATTTACAAAACTCATAACCGTTTTAGGGTTTTCTCATCAAGCCCAAAACAACGGGAAGAGGAGCTGTTGCGCAAAATGGCTGAGTATCGCGGCATATCAATGGACGACCTGGAGGCGAGAACAATATGCGGCAATGTGTGTAAACAGCTATTTGGTTTCCGCGATGCCCGACGACTAGACGCGCCCAGGCGTATAACCCTCGCCCAACAACTTCGACGATCCTACCGCCTGAGTTTCAGGCAATTGGCAACATTGGTATACCTTCCGGAAAATGAACTAAGAAGATATATCAAATAATATCAGCGGCTGCCCTTCCCGGCAGCCGCTGGTTGGTTAGAGGTGATTTCGGTCGCGGAGAAGCTGGGTGATTCGGGCCCGCTGCTCCTCGATCTGACGGCTTTGCATTAGTATTTGCTGCTTTGCGGTATATAACAACTGGATCAGGGTGTCCAACTTGTTTTTCAGGGCGGAGATGATTTGATCATTCTCCTCGACAAGGACTTCGACCGTGTCGGACATCCGGAGATGACCGAAGAGGATTCGCTCCAGAGTCAGGTCGCATTTCTGGGACATCTTGATTATTTGTTTGTTGATAAGCGCGGTCTTGCCGGTTTCGATGTTGATGTAAGCCTGGCGGGAAATGCCCAGTAATTGCGCCATCTGAACCTGGGTCAAATTCAAGGAAATCCTTGCGTTGATAATATTTTGTCGGATTAGTAATATGTTCATATCGAAAAAGTCTGAGTTTATATCTTAAATGACGCACAGTGAACCCCATTAGAATGGTCCCTGTGATTGATGCGTGTGCGGCTGGGGGCAAAATTGCCCCTCGCCGCACAGGGAGGGGACCTACAAGACATCGTAGATGGGGTCCGTGTGCGTCATACACGCGAAAATAGCTTGTCGATGAACGCAACCGACACAAAACAACCCGAAACAAACAAAAAAAAGACCCGACCCTCAATAATAGACGACCGCCACATGGCTAAAAAGACCAGCCCAGCAAAAAAGACGGCCGTCACAAGACAAAAAAGAGAACCAAAGACAAAATAGCACAAATGAAAAAACCGGGATTTTGATTAAATTTGTAAGGATATGAAGGAGATACGGCTCAGGCCCTTCAGGACGGAGGGTGTGGTTGAGGCGGGGTGCGACGAGGCGGGGAGAGGCCCGCTCGCCGGGCCGGTGTTCGCCGCGGCGGTGATACTCCCGCCGGACTTCTATCATCCGCTTCTGAACGACTCTAAGCAGATGACCGAACACCAGCGCGAAGAGCTGAGGCCTATTATTGAAAAAGAGGCGATCGCATGGGCCGTTGAGGAGGTGAGCGCAGAGGAGATAGATAAGCTTAATATCCTATGGGCATCGGTGACTGGAATGCAACGCGCGGTATTAAGACTCAAGCCTAAGCCGGAGTTCCTTCTGATCGACGGGCCGAAGTTCCGCCCCTTTGCGGAATACACCCGCGAAAAGTATGAAACCGTTGTCCATGGCGACGCAACCTATGCGAGCATAGCCGCGGCCTCGGTCCTGGCGAAGACCTGGCGCGACGAATACATGGTCAAGCTTGCGAAGGAATTCCCGCAGTACGGCTGGGAAACCAACAAAGGCTACCCCACTCCGGAACACATAGCGGCAATTAAGAAATACGGGTACACGAAGCACCACCGCAAAAGCTTCCACCCCAAAGAACTCGAACCAACATTGTTTTAATGGATAGCAACAACATACGCGCTGCCCTGCTGGAGGTCGTCCACCCCGGCAAGCAGAACAAAAGCATAGTCGAACTCGGCATGGTCGGAGACATCGAGGCCACTGACACCAAAATCACCGTGACCCTGCTCTTCCCCAAGCGCCGCGACCCGCTCGCAGAATATCTTATCGGCGCGACTAGGGCAACCCTTATCCGCAACTTCCCCGGTATTGAGTCCGAGGTGAAGACCGAGGTGCAGGAAGACCCGAAGCCCGCGAAAAAGAAGCTTGAGCTGAGCGGCGACACCATTATGCACATCGGCAAGATCATCGGCATCGCCTCCGGAAAGGGCGGAGTCGGGAAGTCGACCGTGGCCGTGAACCTGGCCGTGGCGCTCGCGAGACTGGGCTACAAAGTGGGACTGGCAGACGCGGATGTATATGGGCCGTCGATACCGACCATGACCGCCACCCAAGGCATGCAGCCGGCCGCGTACGGGGAAGAAGGCCACGAACTCATGGTCCCAATCGAAAAGTACGGCGTGAAATGGATGTCGATAGGCTATTTCGCCGGCGAGGACCAGGCTCTGATATGGCGCGGGCCCATGGCCTGCAGCGCTCTCAAGCAGATGATCCTGCAGGTCGACTGGGGCGAGCTCGACTTCCTCCTGATCGACCTCCCTCCGGGAACGGGCGATATCCACATCTCGCTGGTCCAGGACATCCGCCTCGACTCGGCGATAATAGTGACCACCCCGCAAAAGGTGGCGATCAGCGACGTCCGCAAGGGCATCGGCCTCTTCCGGAACGAGAACGTAAACCGCAGGATACTCGGCATAGTCGAGAACATGGCCTGGTTCACTCCGGCCGAGCACCCGTCGGAGAAGTATTACATCTTCGGAAAGGAAGGCGGAGCCGGGATGGCCGCGGAGCTGGGCCTCGAGCTGCTCGCGCAGATCCCGCTCGTGCAGAGCGTGCGCGAGAGCGGCGACCTCGGCGAGCCCGCGGCCCTCGGCTCCGGCCCCGACTCCCAGGCCTTCATAGAACTCGCCGGAAAAGTGGCGGAAATAGCATAAAACCATGGCTAAAACCAAGAAAACAGAGGATACCCCGATGCTGCGGCACTACTTTGCCGTGAAAGCCCAGCACCCCGAAGCCGTTCTGCTCTACCGAGTAGGCGACTTCTACGAGTGCTACTCCGACGACGCCGTGCTGGTAAGCAAGGTCCTGGGGCTAGTCCTCACTAAGCGCTCGAACGGCGAGAAGGGTCCGACCGAGATGGCCGGCTTCCCGCACCATGCAATCGAGACTTACCTCCAGAAGCTCATCCGCGCAGGCTATAAGGTAGCCATCTGCGACCAGCTGGAAGACCCCGCGCTCGTCAAGAACAAACTTGTTAAGCGCGGTGTAACAGAGATACTTACGCCAGGCGTAGCCTTCGGCGAAGGCATGCTCGACCAGAAAGAGCACAACTACCTTTGCGGCCTCTACTTCGAAGACAATGTCTGCGGAGCGGCCTTCCTCGACGCTTCGACCGGAACCTTCCAGGTGGCTCAGGGAAGCCTCGATTATATCGGAACCCTGCTTTCTTCCTTCCAACCAAAGGAGCTTATAGTCGAGCGCTCAGTACGCAACGCAGTAAAGGAGCGCTATGGCGACTACTATATCACCAGCGTCGACGAATGGGCCTTCGTCTATGAAGCCGCATACGAAAAGCTCTGCCAGCAGCTCGGCGTGAAGAGCCTGAAGGGCTTCGCCGTGGACACTTTCCCGCTGTCGATTTGCTCCGCCGGCGCGCTGATCTTCTACCTTGAGCAGACCCAGCATGTAGGCCTCAAGAATATCTGCAGCATCTCCCGCATCGATGAAGCGAAGTTCGTGTGGATGGACAAATTCACCGTACGCAACCTCGAGATCTTCGCAAGCGCGAGCGGTAAAGACGGCGTCAGCCTTATCGAGACCATCGACCGCTGCTGCTCGCCTATGGGCGCACGCCTGCTCAGGCAATGGCTCGCGCTGCCGAGCATGGACTTAAGCGAACTGAACGCGCGCTACGACTGCGTCCAGTTCTTCTACGACAACGACGGCGCCCTGGAGGAAATCCAGGACGAAATCAGCAAGGTAGGCGACCTCGAGCGCATTATCGCCCGCGCTGCGACAGGCAAGATCCTGCCGCGCGAGACCATGCAGCTCGGCCGCAGCCTTGCCCAGATGACCCCTATCCGTGACCTTTGCGCCGGCTCCGGCGTCGACGCACTCGAAAAGCTCGCATCGAAGATGAAGAACTGCGAGAAGGTCGTCGCCCGCATAAACGAGACGCTCACCGAAAGCCCCGCCGCCCAAATCGGCAAGGGCCCGGTCATCGCGGAAGGCGTAGACGCAACCCTTGACGACCTGCGCAACATCTCCACCGGCGGCAAGCAGTACCTGCTCGACCTCCAGCAGCGCGAAAGCGAGCGCACCGGCATCCCGTCGCTCAAGATCGGCTACAACAACGTCTTCGGCTACTACCTCGAAGTCCGCAACGCCTACAAGAACATGGCCCCGCCGGAGTGGGTCCGTAAGCAGACCCTGGTCAGCGCCGAGCGCTACATCACCCAGGAACTCAAGGACTACGAGGAGAAGATCCTCGGCGCCGAGGTCAACATCTACGAAATCGAAAGCCGCATCTACGGCGAGCTTATCGCCTACATCCAGGGCAGCATCCGCGACATCCAGGCGAACTGCAAGGTGGTCGCGCAGCTCGACGTGCTCCAGGGCTATGCCCAGCAGGCCCTTGACCATGGCTACTGCCGTCCCGAGATGGACAAGTCGAACTCGATCGACATCAAGGCCGGCCGTCATCCCGTGATCGAGACGCTCATGCCCGCGGGCGAGCAGTACGTGCCCAACGACATCCGGATGGACAGCGCCACCAACCAGATCATGATCCTGACCGGCCCGAACATGGCCGGAAAGAGCGCGCTGCTGCGCCAGACCGCCCTGATCATCCTGATGGCCCAGGCGGGTTCGTTCGTCCCGGCGGACGCCGCGCGCATCGGCTACTTCGACAAGATTTTCACCCGCGTGGGCGCGACCGACAACATCTCCCGCGGCGAGTCGACCTTCATGGTCGAGATGCTCGAAACGGCCATGATCATGCACAACCTCAGCGCCCGCTCGCTCGTTCTGCTCGACGAAATCGGCCGCGGCACCTCTACCTACGACGGCATGTCGATCGCCCGCGCGCTGGTTGAGTATGTCCACAAATACGGCCGTGGCGCCAAGACCCTGTTCGCGACGCATTACCATGAACTCAACGACCTCGAACTCTCCTACCCGCGCGTGAAGAACTACCACATCGCGGTCAAGGAGCAGGGCAAGGACGTGATTTTCCTCCGCAAGCTCGAACCAGGCGGAGTGGCCCACAGTTTCGGTATTCATGTCGCCCGCCTCGCGGGCATGCCCAAGGAGGTAGTAGAATCGGCCGAGCGTACGCTGGTCGAGCTCGAGAGGCGCGAAAAACGCGCGGAAGCCCTGTCCAAGCAGGGCAAGGTCGAGGCGGATGGAAGCCTCCAGCTTTCGTTCTTCCAGCTCGACGATCCGGCACTCGCCGGCCTGCGCGAAAAGCTCGAGGCTGCCGACCTCGACAACATGACTCCCATGCAGGCCTTCGATCTGCTGCGTCAAATGAAGTCTGAATTAGGTATTTAGCGAAAATGGGGTTGTCCCCATTTTCTGAGTGCTACATATTGTTTTAGACCACTATTTTTAATAGATTTGCAGACTTTCTGAAATATCTATAAAAAACCAATAACTAAGATGAAAGAGTATTCAGCACAAGACATCCGCAACGTGGTTCTTCTGGGTGCAACTAAGTCCGGTAAGACCACTCTTGCAGAAACTATGCTTTTCGACGGAAAGGTTATCGACAGGCGCGGTACCGTTGAGGACAAAAACACCGTCTCCGATTTCGACGAACTCGAGAAGCTCAACCAGAGGTCGATCTATGCGACTCCCGTCTACGCCGAGTTCCAGGGCAAGAAGATCAACATCCTCGACGCCCCCGGTTCCGATGACTTCATCGGCGGCGCATATGCAGGTTTCCGCGTATGCGAGAACGGTATCCTCGTTGTCAACGCCCAGCAGGGCATCGAGGTCGGTACCCGCAACGCCCTCCGTTATGCAGACCAGTACAAGCTCCCCCTCATCGTGGCAGTTAACCACCTCGACGGAGAGAAGGCCGACTGGGATCTCGCCCAGCACGCCCTTAAGGAGGCCCTCGGCAGCAAGTATCTTGCTATCCAGTTCCCGACCAACACCGGCGTAGGTTTCGACGGAGTAGTCGATGTCCTCACCATGAAGTACAACGACACCCAGGATATTCCTGCAGAGTTCGCAGACAGGGCAGAGGAAGCCCGCATGGCCCTCATCGAGAAGGTCGCCGAGTTCGACGACGCCCTCATGGAGAAGTTCTTTGAGGAAGGAACCCTTTCCGACGAAGAAATCAAGAACGGTCTCGCAATCGGTATCAAGAACCGCGAGGTTTATCCCGTCCTCTGCATCTCCGGAAAGAAGGACATCGGCGTAAAGCGCCTGCTCGAGTTCACCATCAACTCCGCAGTTGCTCCTGCAGCCGACGAGAAGGGTGCAGCTGGCCTCTTCATCTACAAGAACAACGTTGAGCACCACCTCGGAGAGGTTTCCTACTTCAAGGTGATGTCCGGCACCGTTACCGCAGGTCTCGACCTCGAGAATCCTGAGACCGGTGACAAGGAGCGTCTCAGCGCCATCTACGCTGTCGCAGGTACCAAGAAAGAGCCCGTCCAGGTTCTCAAGGCCGGCGACTTCGGTTGCGCAGTGAAGCTCAAGAACGGCAAGTCCAACACTACCCTTTCCGCTATCGGTTCAGGTCTGAGCTTCGACAAGATCCAGTATCCTGCACCCAAGTACCGCTGCGCCATCAAGGCCAAGGTCCAGCAGGACGAGCAGAAACTCGGCGAGGCCCTGAAGAAGATCTCCTCGCAGGATCCTACCGTCATCGTAGAGTACTCTAAGGAACTCCGTCAGACCATCCTCAGCGGAAACGGCGAGCAGCACATCAATGCCGTC
The DNA here is from genome assembly GCA_017617035.1 of Bacteroidales bacterium. Lineage (GTDB taxonomy): Bacteria > Bacteroidota > Bacteroidia > Bacteroidales > UBA932 > Cryptobacteroides. The sequence continues at coordinate 137 of JAFZWV010000021.1, read as the reverse complement.
AAGTGGAGAGTAAACAACGAGTTCGGTCTCGAGATCGAGCTCTTCGCCCCGAAGGTCCCTTACCGTGAGACTATCACTAAGGTCGCTACCGCCCAGTACCGTCATAAGAAGCAGTCCGGCGGCGCCGGCCAGTTCGG
>JAFZWV010000020.1 GCA_017617035.1 Bacteroidales bacterium | reverse complement strand
GCTCGCTGAACAGATACGCAATACCGCTCGCGGCCTGGTTACCGTCACAGGTAATGAATTTTTTCTCTTTGGACATAGTGTTATTTATAGATTGTTTTAGATTTTCAGTACTAATGCACAATATCGTACAAAAATAATCATTATTGCCAATAATTGCAACGGAAAATTACTGCGAGTGCAGAATCGGATCCTGGGCGTTGAAGGTGCCGTAGACCTGCTCGGAGGCGGCGCGGCAACCGCCGCCACAGCGATCCAGCAGGGCGCACTTCCCGCACTCCTCCGGAACTGGTGCGTACAAGGCGTTGATTTCGGGATCTGTCAGAATCTCGCCGATGGGGCGTTCGAAGATGTTTCCCAGCACTCTCGGCGAATGGTTGCAGAAACGGACATCGCCGTTGTAGTTCAAAGTGACGGGCCTGCCGCTGAGGTCCGTGCTGCATTTTGTGAATCGGACATGGGGATAAGGCCTGGTGTCCAGATAGCAGAGCGGCGTACAGACTCCGCTGACAAAGTGTATCGAAGGATTTGCAGCTGCAAAGGCTTCGACATTGGCGAAGGCTTTCGCGAGAGTTTGCCTGTCCGGAATCAGTTCCTTGCAATGCTTGATTCCGTTGCCGCCTATATTGAAACGGTTCACCATCACGCTGCGGACACCGCAATCGCGTATCAGTTCCAGCGTTTCCGTCACTCCCGGCGCATTGACCTTTGTGATGACTAGTACAGCGACTCCGATTCCCGCATTTCCTGCGCGGCGAAGCGCATCCGAAGCCTTCTCCCACGAACCAGGGACGTTTGTCAGGTAATCATGGATGGATGAATCGGCGCTGAGAAGAGGTATCTGAATTGCGCCGACTCCGAGACATACAAAATTCTGAAGAGCATCGTCGGAGAGGAGCGTTCCGTTGGTAAGCACATTGACCTTGCTGCCCTTGAACCTGGCTTGAAGCACCAGATCATGGACGTTCTTCAGAAGAAGGGGCTCACCGCCCGAAAAGGAGATAGTCCCGACTGAAGCCTGCGTCAGTAGTTTTTTCAGCGTCCGGCGTGCAAGAGAAGGATCCGGAGCCGGGATAGGAGAACTTCCGTCCCTCCAATAGTTATAACAGAACCTGCAACATTGGTTGCAGGCTCCGGTAAGTTCGAAAACCAGATTCTCGATCCGAATGCCAGCCATCAGATAATGGTGACGAGGGCTATTCCGAGTGTTGCAGACAACGATTCGGAATCTTCAGGCAGGACTCCATGAACTTCTACAAGTGCCTCGCCCTTATATTCCACATCGGCGGAAAGCGGCACTTCGAAGTAACTGCCGTCTTCGGGGATAATTATCTCGCTGCTTTGCAGCTCGGTCCTGTCTGTATCATTTGTCAGGATTTTGAGCACGTAATTATCGTGGGAAGGGTTGGCGATACTAACAGAGATGAGGTCTCCGGGCGTGATTTCTCTACCCTCTAACCCATAAATACCATGCTCATCCTTGAAATAAAGATCTACTATATCTTTCTCCTCGACATACGGGTCATAGCACATGATTTCAGCGTCGTAGCACGTCACTCCAGGATGAGGAATCTGCCCGCAGGAAGCGACAGAAAGCATCGCGGTGCAGGTCAGAAGCAGACCGCCGAGCTTGTACTTTGCCCTGAGGGCTTTCGCGTTTTTACCGTTTGTCAGGAACACCCATGCGGAAACGGCGAGGAAGGCGATTCCTGCCGCGATGTAGATGAATATGTATTTTGCTCTCATAGGCACAGATTTAATACAATTATTAGATGCGGCAATGACCTTTATCGTTGCTGCAAATACTGCCTATTTATTTTGCAAGAGTGAAGATTTCCGGACTTAGGTGACAATACCCTCCCGGATTCTTGTCCAGGTAGTCCTGGTGATACTCGTCGGCGGTGTAGAACTTCTCCACAGGCCCCAGTTCGACCGGAAGTCCGGAGACTCCCAACTCCGCCGTCACACTGGCAAAAACGCCTTTCAAAACAGGGAGATCCTCTTCATCTTTATAATATGCGCCCGTGCGGTAGCGTGTTCCTTCGTCCTCGCCCTGTTTGTTCAAACTGAGAGGATCGATAATCTTTAAAAACAGCCCGGCAAGCTTCGCAAGCGAGACGCGTGAAGAATCATAGACAATATGCACGCACTCGGCATAGCCGGTGTCGTCTTTGTAGACCTGCTCGTAAGTGGGATTGTCCACAAAACCATTGACAAAACCGACTTCCGTGCGAAGCACACCGTCCACCAGTTTGAAAAACTTCTGCGCGCCCCAGAAGCAGCCCGCCGCAAACCATATTTCTTTTTCCATACTTCGAAAATAGCAATAATTTCTTATTTTTGTCAAAACTATTCAAAGCAGGATATGAAGAAATTTCTTCTGGCGGCCGCAATGGTCTTATTTACCTTGAGCGCTTATGCTCAGTACTCACCCGACCCCGCCGCCCATACCCTGAAGCCAAATCCCAAGGCAGCGAAACACAGCCCTTATAAATCTAGCAAGAATTACGGCAAACGCATCGCCGTTTTCGGAGGCTCGCTCTCGGTCCACAAAGAATCAGACGCCGCGAAGCAGATATGGGCCGATCTCCTGAATGCAGAGGTCGTGACATATGGAGTCGGCGGAGCGGGATTTGCCAAAGAACAAGGCTATTCCCTCCAGAAACAGGTGGAGGAGGCAGGGGTGTTCGACATCTATGTCCTCTGGGCCAGTACGAACGACTACAACGGCCAGAAAGAATGTGGCACCTGGCAGGATTATACCGCCCTCGACGGCTACGACGAATCGAAGCGTAACACCCAATGCGGTGGAATCAATTACTGCATCAAGACTCTCCTCGAGAAGAACCCTGACGCAGAGATCTATTTCTTCACTTCGCTCAGGTTCTTCAACAACGAAGCCGGAAACAATCCTTTCAGCGAAAAGCCCAATAAAACGGGAAAGACTTTCGCTGACTACGTACAGGGCCAGAAAGACTGCTGCGCTTATTATGGAATTCCCGTCCTGGACCAGTTCAACCTCCAGGGCATCAATCGTTTCAACGTTAGTAAGTATTACCTCGAAGACATGCTTCACATGAGGGAAGAAGGCTATCGCAAGATAGGTCCCGTGCAGGCTGCCTTCCTCGCAAATGGTTTCTGATGAATCTACTTGTCGCTTTTAAGCTCCTGGGCTCGATAGCCCTGCTCATCTATGGCATGAAGGTGATGACCGTGGCCGTGCAATCGTCGGCCGCAACGACGGTCATGACCGTGTCGTTCGTGAACGCCGCCCTCCGCGTCCGTAACATAAGGGATGTTAAGAACAACGTCTACACCTATTGGAGTGGAGGAATAACGATATGAACCAGGGACTTCAAACTATCATAATGCTCATATTCTCCAACGTCTTCATGACGTTTGCGTGGTACGGGCATCTCAAACTCAGCGAAATGAAAATCTCCACCAGCTGGCCTCTCATTCTGGTCATCCTGTTTTCGTGGGGAATAGCGTTTTTCGAATACTGTCTCACCGTGCCGGCCAACCGCATAGGTTTCATCGGCAACGGCGGTCCTTTCAACCTTATGCAGTTGAAGGTTCTTCAGGAGGTTATTTCGCTGACCGTCTTCACCTGCATCATCCTGTTCCTGTTCAAGGGGCAGCATTTGCAGTGGAACCACCTGGCGGCTTTTGCCTGCCTGGTGCTGGCGGTCTTTTTCGTGTTCCTGAAGTAATCTGACGCATCGCCCACCTTCCGCAGTACGAAAAAGACAGGCCGCGGCCTGTCTTTTTCGTACCCCCCAGGCGAATCGAACGCCTATCTTGGGAACCGGAATCCCGAATTCTATCCGTTAAACTAGGGGGGCATACCCGCACCCTTGAGGGTGGTTTATAATTCACGGGGAGTTTGCATCACTGCGAACTCCCCGCTACTTAACCTAAACTTAAACTATGAAAAACTTCACAACAAATATAAGTAAATTTTGACAAATACAAATTTTCGCAGAAAAAATTTGAAAAAACTTGCTGATGTCAAAAACCTTTCTGTACCTTTGTCTAAGCCGGTTTTTGCCGGGACACAAAAATACTACAAATTATGAGAACTTCAATTCTTTTTCTCGCCGCGGCTGTTTTTGCCGCCAGTGCATGCGACCTTCTGACACCCGAAAAAGGGCAAGGCGCAATCAGTGTTCATTTTGTCGAAAATTCCCAGTTTTTAACCAAGGCCGGGACTCAGATCGACACTAACAACTTCATTCTTTCAGTGACCGATTCAAAAGGAGCTTCGATTTACTACGGCACCTTCGGAAGCGCTCCTGAAAGTATCATTACCGCTCCCGGGACTTATACCGTTTCGGCAAAGTCCTGTGATTTCTCAACACCTCTTTTCAATACGCCTCAGTACGGAGATTCCCAGGTGGTGGTCGTGACAGCCGGAAACACCTGCAGTGTTACTCTCGAATGCGTTCAGATGAACGCCGGAGTAAGGCTGAAGATAGATCCTGACTTCCTTACGGAGTACCCCAACGGAGTGTTCTTCCTAAAGTCAGCCGACGGTAAGTTGATGTACGGCTACTCAGAAAAGAGGATTGCGTACTTCAAGCCTGGAAACGTCTCTCTGGTCCTGAACGAGAATTCCACCGACAAAACAATCTGCAGCCGTACCCTCGCCGCGCAGGAGATTCTTACCATTAACATCAACGTCTCGAGCAGCAGACAAGATGTTGGCGCCGGGATCCACATTCAGCTGGATACGTCCCGAGTCTGGGAAAGCGAGACCCTCGAGCTGGGCGGCGACGACAGCGGAAGGGGACAGACTAAGGAAACGGCATTCAGCGTCTCGCAGGCCAAGGACCATGTCGGAGACAGCGACGTCTGGGTCTACGGTTTCATAGTCGGCGGCGACCTTACCTCGTCGAAATGCTCCTTTGAAGCGCCCTTTACCTCAAGGACCAACATCGTGCTGGCCTCGAAGTCGAGTTGCACCGACAAGGAGTCGTGTATCTCGGTCCAGCTTCCCAATGGTAAGATCAGGGACGCGCTTAATCTGGTCGACCACGAAGACAACCTCGGGCGCAAGGTCTACATCAAGGGAGACATAGTCTCTTCGTACTATGGAATAGTGGGTATCCAGTCAATCAGCGAGTACAGTTTCTGACAAAAAAGCCGTATATTAGCGACTCGATGAAACTCAAAAAATGGCTTGACAACGGACGGGCAGGGGCTCTGGTACAGAGCCTTATGCCCGCACTTCTTGCGGTAGTGGTGGCTTTTGCCTCGGGCCAGGCGGTGTGGTGGACAGCCATACTCTCTGTGCTCGGAGTGGCATGCGCCCACCTCGCGATGAACCTGGCAGACGATTACTTCGATTATAAGGTCGACATGAAGGGCGACCGCGACAAGGTGGTCCGTCAGGGCTTTCGCGCCATGACCGCGAAATATCCATATCTGACGGATGGCTCCGAGACCCTTAAGACTACCGCCCACGCGATTGCGCGTTTCGGGGCGACCGCGATAGCTCTTGGCGCGCTTATATTCGTTTATCGTTTCAGCGAGAACGGTTTTACCGGACCTCAGGGCGCATGGTGGATAGTCGCTATCGTCGCGGCCTGCGCTTTCCTTGGCTTTTTCTACTCCGGCCCGCCGCTCAAGTTGGCTTACCGGGGCCTCGGTGAGCTCGTTATCGGTTTCATTTTCGGCCCTCTGCTGATGGTCGGCGTGTACTACGCTTGCTGCGGCAGGGTAGACCTCAATATAGTGTTCATCAGCATACCCGTGGGTCTGTTGGTGCTCAACATCCTGTTTACCCACAGCTTTATCGACATGCCGGGCGACGCTGCCAGCAACAAGATGACCTTCGCACGTCTGCTCAAATCAAACGTGGCCTGCCTGGTTGCTTCGGCCTTCTTCATTTTCGTGCCCTTCGCGCTCATTATTCTGGCTGTCGTGCTTGATTACACACATCCAGCCTACCTGGCCGTGTTGATAGTGCTCCCGCGCGCAATCTGGCTTTTCCGCTCCCTTATCCTCTTTACCAGGGGCGAGCAGATGGAGATTGAAAAGCCAGCCAAATGGCTCGGACCCATGCCAGGCTGGGATCAGATAAGGGCCGCGCATATCGACTGGTTCCTGGCCCGCTGGTTCTGCGCCCGCAACCTCCTTAGCGGATTCTGTATTGTCCTCGGCCTCGTAGCCATAATCCTAATGATAGTATGACCCTCGGCCAGATAACATACCTGGGCTGGTGGTGGTTCAGGGCTAAGTTTTTCGGACGCAAGGCTCCGCTGCAGAGCGTGGTTTTCGTCTCCGACAAGTGTAACCTCAGTTGCAAGCATTGCACGGTCTATAACCATCAGGACCCTTTGACCAAAACCTACGAACAGATACGCGAAGAGCTGAAATACTGCTATTCGCTGGGTTCACGCTTCATCGATTTCGAGGGCGGCGAGCCTACACTCTGGCAGGACGGTGATAAGACGATTGACGACCTGTGCGACCTGGCCCACGAACTCGGCTTTTTCAGCTGCACCATCACCACCAACGGCCAGAAGCCGTTCAAGGGCAGCCATGCCGACAGCATTTGGGTCTCGATGGACGGAGTAGGCGAGTGCCATGACCGCATACGCGGAAAAGGCACCTTCGAGAGGCTCGAACGCAACATAGCTGAAAGCGAACACCCGGCCGTGAGCGTGAACATGGCCATAAACGTCCTGAATGCCGACGGAGTGGCCGATGCGATCGAGTATGCGTCGAAGAACCCCCATATCGATAAGGTCGCGCTGAATTTCCACACTCCGTTCCCTGGCTCTGAAGCACTCGCGCTTCCATGGGATAAGCGGCAGGAAATTATCGACATGATCATCGCATACAAGAAGAAACGCTACCCGATTATGAACACAAAAACGGGGCTCAGGCATATGCGTGACCTCAAGTTCAAGAAGGTATGCTGGATGACCAACTATATCCACACCGACGGGACCAAAACGGCCACCTGCCCTGGAGAAATCTTCGGAATATGCGACAGGTGCGGATTCTGTATGGCCGGTGAAGAGAGGGCTGTAGTAGACCTCGCGCCCGATACGATCTTCGCCGGACTGGATTTGAGAGTTAAAAAATAGGGAAGAGCGGGATACGGGAGTCGGACCCGCCTCCTCAGCTTGGGAAGCTGATGCACTACCGATGTGCTAATCCCGCTGATTGGATTGCAAAGATAAATAAATGAAAGAGTTTTTCAAAAAATACGGTGCGTACCTGGTCGCCGCCCTGGTATTCCTGGGGCTGACTCTGGTCTATTGCTGGCCGTCCATCCAGGGTAAGGTTCTCTATCAGAGCGACAACCTTCAGTGGAAGGGCATGGCCCACGAACTCAAGGAGTACAACGCGACAGCCGAGACCCCGGCGAACTGGACAAACTCCATGTTCGGCGGCATGCCCGGCTACCAGATTACCGTAAAGCACCCGTCCAACCCGGCAGTCGCAGTAGTGAAGGCCGTCGACAGGTTCTTTAGAGGCCTCACTACTTTTTTCACCGACTCCATCCTTGCACTCCTACTGGGATATTTCCTTGGCTTCTTCATTATGATGAGAGCCTTCGGAATCAACAAATGGCTGAGCATAGTGGGCTCCATCGCTGTCGCGATGTCCTCTTACTTTTTCCTTATTATCCCAGCCGGCCATGAAACCAAGGCCATCACCCTAGGTATGATGGCGCCTGTAATAGGCGGTTTTTATTTGATTTTCCGCAAGAAATACGGCTGGGGAATAGCCCTGGTCATGCTCTATAGCTCCATCGGCATGATGAAGCACCCGCAGATGTCGTACTACCTCTTCATGATGATGGGCATCTTCGGAATAGCGGAAATCGTAATCCACGTAAGGGAAAAGCGTTTCAAGGATCTTCTGATAGGCCTAGGCCTGTTCGCCCTCTCTATAGGAGTGGGTGTCGGCACCGGTTACAGTACCCTTAAAGCCAATTCTGAATATGTAAAGGAAACCATACGCGGCGGCCATTCTGACCTCGCGGAGGATACGGGCGGCAACAAAGGCCTCGACCTGGATTACGCAACCGCATGGAGCTACGGTATAGACGAAACCCTCACCCTGATGATACCCGGTTACATGGGAGGCGCTTCCACTACCAACGTAGGCAGGGACTCGAAAATGTATTCGACCCTTATCTCCCACGGAGTGCCGGCGGCGAGCGCGCGCAGCCTCGTCCAGGGTCTGCCGACCTATTGGGGCGAGCAGCCCTTTACCGCCGGCCCGGTCTATGTCGGAGCTATCGTCTGCTTCCTTTTCCTGCTTGGCTGCCTCATAGTCAAAGGCCCTTACAAATGGGCCCTGATTGCGGCCACCATCTTCTCGATACTCCTTTCGTGGGGCCACAATTTCATGGGCTTCACGGAACTGTTTTATAACTATTTCCCGTTCTACAACAAGTTCCGAACGGTATCATCTATACTTGTCGTGGCGGAGATAACCATGCCCCTGCTGGGTTTCATGGCTGTAAACGAACTGCTGAAGGGCGAACTAGACAAGACGAAACTCAATAAGTCGTTACTGATTTCCGGTGGTGTGACCGCAGGTATCTGCCTGCTGTTCGCATTGTTCGGAGGCTCGATTTGCAGCTTCTCAAGTTCCTACGACGCCCGCACCCTCGCAGGAATGCCGCAGTGGTTCATGGACGCGCTCTACGCTGAACGGGCTTCGATGCTCCGCAGCGACGCATGGCGCTCGTTCATCCTCATCCTGCTCGCAGGCGGGCTCCTCAGGCTATATTTCCTCCCTGGAAAAATCAAACCGGGAGTCGTTATAGCCGCGCTGGGCGCACTGGTTCTCCTCGATATGTGGCCGGTAGACAAGCGCTATTTCGGCGATTCCAATTGGGTCAGCAAGAAAGACAACGACGCGTACTTCAAGAAGACGGCTTACGAAGAGGAGTTGCTTAAAGATCCCGAGTACTTCAGGGTCCTGAATCTTACAACCAACACCTTCAACGAATCCCGCACTTCTTACTATCTGCATTCGATAGGAGGCTATCACGCTGCGAAACTGCGTCGCTATCAAGACCTTATCGACCAGCACCTGAGCAGGGGCCATATGAGCGTGGTCAACATGCTCAATACTAAGTACATAATCCAAGAAAGAGACGGCAAAGCGGTTCCTGTTCTGAATCCCGGACGCCTCGGAAACGCCTGGTTCGTGGATGAAGTGTTCCTGGCCGGTAGCCCTCGCGAAGAGTGCGCAGCGCTGGATAAACTCGACCTCAAGACAGCAGCCGTTACCGACTCGAAGTACGCCGATTATATCGTACCTGCTTCAGACGCCACCGGCTCTATCGAACTGACCTCCTACGCTCCCGACCGTCTGATCTACAAAGCCTCGGTCGGCGGGCAGAAGACTGCCGTGTTCTCTGAAATCTACTATCCCTATGGCTGGAAGGCCTATATTGATGGCGAACAGGTCTCGCACTTCAGGGCTGACTATGCTCTGCGAGCTTTGAACGTCCCGGCCGGCGACCATGAAATCGTATTCGAATTCCGTCCGGATTCGATCTACAAGGGGTATAAGGTGAATGCCGCCTTCCAGGCGCTGATGTACCTGCTTATCGCCCTGATGATAGCAGCTTGCGCGTTACATGGGCGCGGAAGCGGACCAAAGTGGCTCCAATCGCTGGGCGGAAGGTTATAAGATACCAGACAAACAGGACTAGCGTCCCGCACCATTTAACGGCTTCCGTGAGGAGCCGTTTTGCGTATGTGCCGTCGGCCTTGGTGCGCCTGCGTTCGCTGATTCCGATTCCGTCGGCGAAGCGGTCTACGTATTCGAGGGTCGTGCGCTTTGCGGGGATGACGTGCTGGACGCGCAGCTCGGGGAAGTACCAGATTGTCCCGCCGGCCTGCCGTATGCGCCTGAACATGTCCTTTTCCTCGCCGGCGTCCATATTGCCGCCCTTGCGTCCAAGCTCGGGGTCGAACTGCCCGGCTTTTATGGCCATGGCCTTGCGCATTCCCATATTCGCGCCGATGGGGAACTCCTTGCCCTGGAATTCGCGGACCATCTCGCCCAGGTCCAGGGCCGATACCCAGCCCATGCTCCAACGGCAGAGCCACTTCGGGCGCGGGCACTCGTCGAAGAGCGGCTCGATGCGTCCGCCGAAAGCGTCGGCCTGGGGGTTGGTCGTCAGGTAGTCCGCCAGAGTTGAGAGGTAGTCGCCCTGTACCAGCGAGTCGTCGTCGAGGAAGACGAAGACATCGCCCATGGCCTCCTGCATGCCGCGGTTGCGGGCGTTCGAAAGGCCCTGGCGGGTCTCGACTATATAGCGTATAGGGGTTTTAGGGTGCTCGGAGATATATGCCTTGACCAGCTCGGCCGTGTTGTCGGTGCTGTTGTTGTCGACGACTATGATTTCGTAGTCGCGGCATTTGGTTTCAGCAACTCTGCTGATAGCGCTGACTATGTACTTTTCCCTGTTATAGGTGCAGATAATTACTGAAATCATAGGCAACAGGATTTGATCCCCAGAATTTGTGAATCAGTGCTTCGCGCTTTTCGCCGTCAAGCGGTTCGGGACCGTTCTTCACTATAGAGAGCAACTCTTCGAAATTGCCTGCCCTCTGACCGATGACGTTTTCGTCGAAGGGGAAGTAGAACTCGCGGTCTTTGACGTAGTCGGAGTAATCGTAGAGATAGAGGACGACTTTTTTGCCGTCCATCAGGATATAGTCGTAAAGTGCTGAGGAGTAGTCAGTTATAAGGACGTCGGTGTAGGGGAGTAAAGGATACACATCCACATCGGGGTCTATAGTGATGACGTTGGGAAGGCCGTAAAGATTTACCGGAACAGTGTTGGGGTGCGGCTTGAGAAGCAGCGCTGCACCGCGCTTTTCCAGTGCGGAATTGAGCTTAGTCAGGTCCATGTTCTGGGCGAACACTTCGCGCTGGGAATCGCGCCAGGTGGGCATGTAAATCCACAGCTCTTTAAAACCCTTTAGGCGCTCCAGAAATGCCTTGACCGGTTCGGGCTCATATGCGGCGATATGTTTCTGCCTTTCCTCTTCGCCGCAAACCAGTATCTTGTTGCGGGGATAACCGCATTTGATGCACCTGCTTTCGGGCATCCTGAATGCGCTGGCGAACATAGGTGTCTGGAAATCGGAAGCGGTCACCAGATATTGAGGCTTGCGGTAGGCCTCGGGATGAAAGAAAGCCTGTCCAAAGGTCTTCCTGATGTATCTGTCGTACATCGGGCCTGTGGTAGAGTTGTACTCGGTGCGCTTAAGACCCACGCCGTGCCAAAGGTTCACTACATGAGCTCCGCCGCTGAGCATCCACAGGATATCTGAGGTGTAGGCGTTGACAAACCATGTGCGTGACCTTAACGCCCTCCATGCTCCCTTCGGGCTGAAAACCCAATCGGCCCGCAGCCCGAGTCCGCGTACATGCTTTACGGTAGCGCGTGAGCTGGACAGCCAGACTACATCTTCTCCGCGTTCGCTCATCTCGATAAACAGATACTTGGCATTGCCGTCGAAACCGCCGCGGAAACTGCCGAATGCGGTCTTTTTCCTGCTGCGTGGCACCATGAAAGAGAATGGGAAGGCGATATAGCCAAGAAGGTACGCGATGAACTTGAGCATTACTCAGGGAAGATTATTTCGTGGTTGCGCCTCTTTTCCTCAGGCGGGAGCTTAGTCCAGTCACCGTAGATATGCTTAAGGTAAGGGTCTACATCCGCCGGAGCGGGGAAGAAGTAGCCCTCGAAGGCTATTTTCTTGATGGGGAATATCTCCCGGGGATACTGTACATGGTAGAACGGCACACCGAAATCGTGGATGAGACAATCACGGTGGAACAGTACGCCTCCAATTGCAACCAGACCCTCGCCGAGTAGGGCGATGGGATACAGCAAATAGGCCAGCAGGAGATTGGCAGTGCCATCTTTGATGCTGCCCCTGATCCTTCGGGCGCAGCGGCCGTAAAGCTTGTCCACGAACTTTTTGAACTTCGAGCAGCCTGGCCTGAGTGCAAAAGTATCAATCCAGAGTTCGTCGTCAACGGGTTTTCCTGTCGCTGGATCTTTGCGAACCACCTTGCAACTCTCGTCTACGAACCTGGGCCACATGCGTGTATAGTCGCTCTCGCTATGGCTGTCTTTGAAAGCGTAGGGCGCCGGGGCCTTTTCGCGCAGAATCTTGCGGATTCTAGGGAGGTCTTTACGCAGTACGCAGACGTCGATGTCGTCGTCCCAGGGGACAAAGCCTCCATGGCGAACCGCACCTAAAAGGGTTCCGCCGTCTATCCACCAGACTATACCGTTTTCCTCACACAGCCTGTCGAAGACTATGAGCAGGTTCAGCAGTTTTTTCTGATGCTCGCGCAGGGGCGATCCTTCCGGATTATACTTGTTTTCTTCCATTTTTACTGAGGAATTGGAGGAGGTTGCGTCGCTCTTCGCGGTCGAGTCCTACAAGGAAAACGGAGAGGCCTACCGTAACTACGCTGGCAAGTACGGTCAGGCACAGGCGGCCGAATGTCGGCTCCATCGCATGGGCCACCAGCCAAGGTACTGCTGGCGATAATAAGGTCACCATGACCACGGGCAGGAGCACCTTGACCAGGTATTGCCCTATGTCCATGCCCACATAGCGGTGTGTAAGGATAATGCGTATTATCTGGGCCACGACCGTGAAGACGAAGATAAGCTCGAAAATGAGTTCGGGCTGTACCTTGCAGGTCTTCAGAATGACATAGGCCAGTATGATGACAATGAGCTGGCTGCTGCCAACCAGTATGTTGTACCATTTTACCTTTCCCGAGGCCTGTACGCTGTAGAACAGCGGGTCGTGCATGGAGTCGACCAGGGCGGAAGCCAGCATGATTACCGCGAAGGCGGCGGCATGGGCGGGAACATCTACCAGCCAGAGGTCCAGCACTTGCTCGATTTCGAGTATCAGCGGCAAGACAATAACGAACAGCAGGAAGTACGAGATCTTCGAAGACTGGAACACCAGCTTCATCATATCGTCCTTCTCGCCGGCCGCGTAGGATTTCACGATTTGGGGGTTGAACGCGAGGACATAGTTCTGGACGAACTGGTAGACGTTTACATATACGACGTTCGCTACTCCGCGGGCGGCGTTGACTGCCGGGCCGTAGAACATGTTGAGCAGGATGTTGATGCCCTGGTTCTTGCCGATGGTGGCCATGGAGCCGATGACGCCCCAGCCGTTGAAGAAGACTATTTCCTTGGCGAGCGCACGGTCCCAGTTCAGGCGTCCCTTGCATTCGTCGTAGAAGCGGCGGCAGTAGAGCCAGTAGAAGGCATTGGTTCCGACACTGACTATGAGCATGAGGACGGCGTAGAAGACGAGCTTGTCAATGGGCGAGACTGCCAGAAGGAATACTGCGCCGAGCTTGAGGACTGCCTCTACTATGCTGCAGTAGGCGTAGACCTTCATCTTTTCCTTTGCCGTGATGATGGATTTGAACGGTATGGCGAGCACCCCGGCCAGGAACGAGAAGATGCTGAGCTGGTACACCCAGCGGGCAGCGTCCATCCTGGCGGCCGGGATGTTCATCTTACGCTCGAGTATCCATAGGCCTACGGTCTCTGCGAGTACGAGGATGAAAACGGCGAGCGCGGCGAAGATTACCAGATTTACGCTGAAGACTTTGTGGAGTTTGGCATAATCCTGCCGGCCAAGCTCCATCGAGTAGTAGCGGTTGCAGGCGGCGTTCATCACGCCGTTTAGGAAGGCGAAAGTTACTACTATTCCGCCGATTACGTTGTAGAGACCGAAATCGGTTTCGCCAAGGGCCGCGAGCACCACACGCGAGGCGTAGAGGCTGATAAGCATTATCAGTCCCATCCTTAAATACAGAAGCAGGGTATTGCCGGCGATGCGCTTGCGGTTTACCATTCCCATAACCCTACAAAGTTATTGTTTTTTGGTGAAGTCTCCAATAATGACTATATTTGACGGCTTTTAATAAGAATACACGCAAATGGCGTTAGCAGATATAATCAAGAAACTCTTCGGTTCGAAGGCCGACCGCGATTACAAGGCAATCAAGCCTATTCTCGACAAGGTCCTCGCAACCTATCAAACCATAGACGCTCTGTCAGACGACGAGCTCCGCGAACACTCCGCGGCCCTTATCCAGAAGATGAGGGATGTAGAGGCCCCGTTCGAGAACAGGGTTGCAGAGATCCGCGCCAAACTGGACGAAGATCTCCCTATTTCAGAAAAGGTTAAGCTTGCCGACGAAAGCGACAAACTCGTAAAATCTGAAGATGAAGCTATCGAGAAGGCCCTCAATGATATCCTTCCCGAGGCTTTCGCTATAGTAAAGAGTACAGCCCGCCGTTTCGCCCAGAACGAAACCATTACGGTTAAGGCAACCGACTTCGACCGTAATCTCGCAGCAGAAGGCCGCGACTTCATCAGCATCGAAGGCGACAAGGCAGTCTGGCGTAATCACTGGGTTGCAGGAGGAAACGACCTCAAGTGGGACATGGTCCATTACGATGTCCAGCTCGTGGGTGGTATCGCGCTTCATCAGGGTAAGATAGCCGAGATGGCGACCGGTGAGGGTAAGACTCTCGTCGCAACCCTCCCGGTGTTCCTCAACGCACTCGCCGGAAAGGGCGTCCACATGGTTACGGTTAACGACTACCTGTCGAAACGTGACTCGGAGTGGATGGGTCCTCTGTACATGTTCCATGGCCTGAGTGTCGACTGTATCGACAAACACGAACCTAATACAAAGGCCCGTAAGAAAGCCTACGATTGCGACATCACCTTCGGAACCAACAACGAATTCGGTTTCGACTACCTGCGTGATAATATGGCGACTACCGAAGACGACCTGGTGCAGCGCAAGCATCACTTCGCCATCGTCGATGAGGTCGACTCCGTCCTTATCGACGACGCACGTACGCCGCTCATTATCTCCGGTCCAGTCGCGAAATCGCAGGACGACGAGCAGTATATGGAGTTCAGACCCTACGTAGAGAAACTCTACACCGCCCAGCGCTCACTGGTGAACCAGGTCCTGAACGAAGCTAAGAAGAAGATGGCCGAAGGAGACGAGGAAGAAGGAGGAAAGCTCCTGCTCCGCGCCTACAAAGGTCTCCCTAAATACCAGCCCCTCATCAAGTACTTGAGCGAGCCGGGTGTGAAGGTCGTGATGCAGAAGTCAGAGAACTTCTACATGCAGGACAACGAAAAGGAGATGCCGGTGGTTACCGATCCTCTCTATTTTGTGATCAACGAAGTCCTTCACTCCATTAACCTTACCGATAAGGGCCAGGAACTCCTTGCCCAGAGCGTTGGAGACGAAAGTTTCTTCGTGCTCCCCGACGTAGGAACAAAGACTGCCGAAATCGAGCAGTCTGGTCTCTCGATTGCCGAGAAACAGGCCCAGAAAGACGCTCTCATGGAGGATTTCTCGCTGAAGAGCGAGCGAGTCCACACCGTGAGCCAGCTCCTCAAGGCCTACGCCATGTTCGAGAAAGACGTCGACTATGTCGTTATCGACGACGGCGGAGTGAAGAAGGTAAAGATCGTCGACGAAAGTACCGGCCGTATCATGGAAGGCCGCCGCTGGTCCGACGGTCTGCACCAGGCCGTTGAGGCTAAGGAGAACGTCAAGGTCGAAGCTGCGACCCAGACCTTCGCGACCATCACGCTTCAGAACTATTTCCGCATGTATCACAAACTTGCCGGTATGACCGGTACAGCTGAGACTGAAGCGGGTGAGTTCTGGAGCATTTACAAACTGGATGTTATGGTCATCCCGACCAACCGCCCCGTTCTCAGGGACGATCAGGAAGACCAGATCTATAAGACCAAGAAAGCCAAGTACGCGGCTGTTATCGACAAGATAGTCGAGCTCTCCAATGCCGGACGTCCGGTGCTGGTCGGTACGACCGATGTCGAAACTTCCGAGCTCCTGAGCCGCATGCTCAAGATGCGCGGTATCAGGCACAACGTCCTGAATGCGAAGGAACACGCCCGTGAGGCCGAGATCGTGGCTCAGGCCGGTCAGAGTTCGACCGTGACTATCGCTACGAACATGGCTGGTCGTGGTACCGATATCAAACTTTCGCCCGAGGTTAAGGCCGCCGGCGGTCTTGCCATCATCGGTACTGAGAGGCATGACTCCCGTCGAGTAGACCGTCAGCTCCGAGGCCGAAGCGGACGTCAGGGAGATCCCGGTTCGTCCATCTTCTACATCTCGCTCGAAGATAAGCTCATGCGTCTGTTCGGCTCTGAGCGTATCGCCTCCGTAGTCGACAAGCTCGGCATGCAGGAGAACGAAGCCCTCGAAAGCCCTATGCTCTCGAAGGCTATCGAGAACGCGCAGAAGAAGGTCGAGGAAAACAACTTCGGTGTACGTAAGAACCTCATCGAGTACGACGACGTCATGAACTATCAGAGAGAGGCGATCTACTCCCGCAGGCGCAACGCTATCAAGGGAGACAAGATCGAGATCGACCTCCAGAACATGATGGTCGATACGGCTTCCATTATAGTCGACAGTTGCGACGGTTATTCGTATCAGGACTTTGAGGAGACCCTCATGGCCCGTCTCTCGATTGACCCCGGTTTCGACGAAGAGTTCTACAACCACGCCAAGAAAGACGCCATCGTCAAGGCTCTCTGCGAGCACATGAACGAATGCTACAGGCGCCGTATGGACGTCATGGTCGAGAAACTTCGCCCTATCATCAAGATGGTCTACGAGAAGCAGGGAACCATGTACCAGAACATCGCGATTCCTGTCAGCGACGGCCGTAAGGTGATGACCCTGTCGGTCAATCTCGAGAGGGCCTACAACTCCGAAGGCCGCGAGGTCGCTAAGACTCTCAGCCGCAATATCATCCTCTTCCAGATCGACGACCATTGGAAGAATCATCTTCGCGAGATGGACGACCTCAAGCAGAGCGTCCAGAACGCTTCATACGAGCAGAAAGACCCTAAGGTCGTTTACAAACTCGAGAGCTACAACCTCTTCGCACAGATGCTCGAGTCGCTCAACCAGGACGTCCTGTCGTTCCTTCTGAGGGCCTTCATTCCTCTGAATGACGAGCAGCCGAGGCGTGCCGTCCAAACTAAGCCGGATATGTCGCGCCTTCAGGCCCGTCACTCCGATCTCGTCACCAACGGCGAGCAGAAGGCCAACACTCCTGTAAAGGCTGAGCAGAAGATAGGCCGCAACGATCCTTGTCCTTGCGGAAGCGGCAAGAAGTACAAGAACTGCCACGGTAAAGGCATAGTATAGATATTTTAATCATTAAACTATTAATAACATGGATTTTCAGAAAGTAAAGAACGCCGTTGAGCCCGAGGTAAGCGTCAACGACGTCAGCCGTATCTCTGTCGGCACTATCATCAAGGGAGAAATCTCCTCTGACTGCGACATCCGCATCGACGGAAAGGTCGAAGGAAAAGTCTACTCCAAGGGTAAAATCGTCGTCGGCCCTCAGGCCCAGATCAACGGCGGTCTCGCATGCCAGAACCTCGATTTCTGGGGCAAGATGAAGGGCGACATCTATGTCAAGGACCTTCTCACCCTCAAGGCCAAGGCCTCGATCGACGGAAATGTCCACGTAAACAAAGTACAGGTCGAGATGGGTGCCCTCATCAACGGTACCTCTCACATGATTACTCCCGAGGAGTACGACCAGCTTATCGATAAGTTCGTCACTACCAAGCTCCCCGAGAAGCCTTTGGCCAAGAAATAGTGTAGGTTACAGCAGAACAAACTGCACCCCCAAAACCGCTATCGCTCTACGACACTGCGTGTCTGGAAGCGACCCTAGTCCGGGAAAATGCGGTCTTGGGGGTGCAGTTTGATTCTGCTATTCTATGACTGCTGAAAGCAATAATTCGGGGGCTTCGGCGTCGATGGGGTTCGATGCTTCTTCAGGCATGGCGTAGAAGGCGGCGAACTGGCCGGGAGTGATGCTGCGCTGGGGTTCGTCGAAGAGGACGAACATCTGCGAGCCGCGAATGATAGCGGTAGCGTTTTGAAGCGGCTGGCGGTAACGAATGCGGATGCGGAATCGACGGACTTCACCGTCGGCCATGCCTATACCGGGACGTAGCCAGTGCAGTTCTGATACCGGGAAACGCATGCAGCTGCGATACAATCCCTTATGCGATTCGCCTTCGCCTACGTAGACGCGGTTAGAGTCGACGTCGGTCTCGATTACGAAGAGCGGCTCGATATGGCCGCCGATGGCGAGGCCTTTACGCTGGCCGAGGGTAAAGAACTGCGCGCCTTCGTGCTTGCCGGCAACCACGCCCCAGGGGTTGACCTTATAGCGTGTTTTCTTAATGTGTTTCTTGCCGCTGCGATAGATTTCAGTTTCGAATTGGATGTCGTCGTAGCGTAGCGGAGTCGATATTTCGGTAAGCTCTTCGTCGGAGAGGGCTGCGATTCCGAGGGCCCTGGCCTTGGATACTAACGCGCGGTCACGCTGGTATTTCTCTGAATCAGTGTAATACTGATCGAAAACCTCCACCACATCGCCTTCGACGCAGGCCAGTTTCTGCTGAAGGAATACAGGCAAATCGACTTTGCCGACAAAGCAGATGCCCTGAGAGTCTTTGCGGTCAGCTGACGGTAGGTCTGCTTCAGCGGCGAGCCTGCGGACTTCGCTCTTGCAAAGATCGCCTATCGGGAACAGGGCTGCTTCCAGCTGCTCCTGGTTAAGCTGGCAAAGGAAATAGCTCTGGTCCTTACCTGGATCCACGCCTTCCAGGAGGCTGTATGTGCCGTCTTCGTTCTGACGTTTACGGCAATAGTGGCCGGTGGCGACATGAGTCGCGCCCAGCGAACGGGCCTTCTCTAAGAAGGCGTCGAACTTGATCTCGCTGTTGCAAAGGACGTCAGGATTGGGCGTGCGGCCATGCTCGTACTCGTTGAACATGTAGTCCACCACCCTCTGACGATACTGCTTGCTGAGGTCGACGAAATAGAAAGGTATACGAAGTTTGCGGGCCACGAGTTCGGCTACGAAGCGGTCTTCTTCCCACTCGCAGTCGCCGTGGAGCGTGCCTTCTGTGTCGTGCCAGTTTTGCATGAACATGGCGAAGACGTCGTAGCCCTGCTGCTTGAGAAGAAGGGCTGCAACGCTGGAGTCGACTCCACCTGAAAGGCCTACGCAAATTTTCATACCGCTGCAAAGATAGTCCAAATTATGATTTCTTGTAAGAATTATCTATCTTTGGGGTTACTAATCACTTATTATGTCGGATAAAGAGATTAAAATCGCTTTCAAGGAATACAAATCTTTGGAAGAACTCGATAAGGAAGACAAGGAGCTCGCGAAGGCCGCTATCTCTGCAATGCAGGGCTCTTATGCTCCATATTCCCATTTCAATGTAGGCGCTGCCGTACGCATCTCCAACGGTGATATCGTTAAGGGAGCGAACCAGGAAAACGCCGCATTCCCGTCGGGCCTCTGCGCCGAACGTACAGCTATGTTCGCAGCAGGTGCTTCATATCCCGATAAGGCTATGACCAGCATCGCTCTCGCCGGCGGAGTCATGGGCCGCATCTGCGCCACTCCTGCAACTCCTTGCGGAGCATGCCGTCAGGTTATGGCCCAATATCAGGCCAAGAGCGGACAGAAAATGTCCGTCATCATGGTCGGAAAAGACAAAATCTGGAAATTCCACAGCGTGGACGACATCCTCCCGCTGATTTTCGATTCCATCTAGAATAGCAGAACAAACTGCACCCCTGAGCCGCTTTTTGCCCGGACTAGGGTCGCCGTCTGACGCGAAGCGTCCTGAGGCGATAGCGGTATCAGGGGTGCAGTTTGTTCTGCAAAGAGCAATTTTTGGACTACTCCCCGTAAAAAGGGGGGGAGAAGTCGAAAATTACAGAGATTTCGCGGCGGAGATGCCGGCGAGGTAGCCGGTAGAGAAGGCGACCTGGAGGTTGTAGCCGCCGGTGTCGCAGTCCATATCCAATACTTCTCCGCAGAAATAAAGGCCGGGAACGATGCGCGATTCGAGAGTTTTCGCGATAACGTCATCTGTGCTCACGCCGCCGGCGGTGATGACGCAGCGCTCGTAGCCGACGTAGCCGGCGATATCAAACTTCCACTCTTTCAGGGCTTTAGCTATGGTGACGAGGTTTACCCAGACCTTGGTATCGGCGCGGCCGCGGCGTTCGAGGGTCATGGCGCCGGGATTACATGACAGGAAGGCCGGGATGAGTTCCCATGGCATGAGTTTTCCGAGCAGGATGCGGCATTTCTCCTTTTCGTGGAGGCGTGCGCTGCGCGGGTCATGGTCGACTTCCTTCCATAGGTCTTTGATGCGCGCCGTGAGCTCGGTAAGGTCGACCCCGCTCTTGAGATCGAGAACGACGCTCACTCGCGAACCGTTGATCAGCGATTTAACCGCTTTGCGGCTGATTTGGAAGCCGACAGGCCCCTCGAGACCGCCGTCGGTAAAGTCCACGTCGCCGAATTCCTCCTGCGCGACCGATCCTTCGACCATAAGCTGAACCCCGATATTCTTGAGCTGGATGCCGCAGAGCTTCGTGCCGAGTTCCGAAAGGGGAGTGTCGCGCTCGATGTGGAGTTCGCGTCCTTCGACCACCTTGTAGCCCCGCGGAACGAGAGCGGTAAGCGAGGGAAAGGTAGGCACGAGGCCATGGCCAGTCTGGGAAGCCCAGCGGTAGCCGTCGCCGGTTGAACCGGTAGCGGGGTAGCTGAGGCCGCCTGTGGCTATTATGAGCTTGCTGCAGGTATATGTGCGCCCATCGGCCGTGGTCAGTTTGAAGCCGCCGGCCGTTAGCCGGTCAATCGCGCGGACCTCCGTCTCCGTCTCTATTTTAACTCCGCGCGAAGTGCACGCGCGCACGAGTGTGTCGACTACGTCGGATGCATGATGGGACTCCGGGAATGCGCGGTCGCCACGCTCGACTACTGAGGGCATGCCGTACGAACCGAGCAGGTCGATGATGCCCTGCGGAGTAAGGTTGTAGAAGGATGGTTTTACGAAGTTCGACTTGCTGCGGATGTGGGCGCTGAACTCATTCCAGTCCTTTAGATTGGTGAAATTGCAGCGGCCTTTGCCGGTGATCATGATTTTTCGCGCGGGGCGCGGCATCTTTTCGAGAAGGGTGACGGCGGCGCTGCTGCCAGCCTCTACCAGCGTCGAAGCCGCGCCATAAGCGGCCATCAGCCCTGAGGCTCCGGCTCCGATAACTATGATCTCTGACTTCATAAAACAAAAAAAGGGAAAGCTATGTACATCGCACCGCTACAACCTCATACCCTTGCTGCCTTCCGACCCTGGGGGAGTTTTGAGGGAGCTGGTCGTGTACGACTTTCCCCGCCGCAAATATACAACTTTTTATTAAATTTGCGTGTATGAAAGAGTTCAAGCACAAAGAAGGGGTCTACGTTCCGAATATTGGAATCGATTACCCGAAAGACGATCCCTCTACAAGATTGGTCGAGGTAAAGGTCCAGGACTCCTCTCAGGGTCGCTGGCAGTTCGACGAAACTTATCCTTACATAGACAACAGTTTCGGTTACAAATTCAACCGCAGGCTTAACGCCTTGCTGCTGAGCACAATAATCGCTGCATATCACAGGATTTGCCTCGGACTGAGAATCGAAGGCCGCGACATCCTTCGCAAGTATCGCAAAGAACTCAAGGGCGGCGCCGTGACCGTGTGTAACCACGTCTGGCGCGAAGATGCAGTGATGGTCTTCCACGCCGTGCGTAAGTACTATCATATGCATATGCCCGTCTACGCGAAGCACCTGAACAATCCCGGTTTCTACTGGATGCTGCGCTTTATGGGCGGCGTTCCCGTGCCCGAGAGCCTTGCCGGAATGAGAGGCTTCAACGCTGCGTTCGACAGTTTCCATGAAGCGGGGGATTGGATCCATGTCTTCCCCGAGGCTGTCCGCTGGGATTGCTATACTTATCTGCGCCCGTTCCATAAAGGTACCTTCACCATGGCCTACAAGTATGACTGCCCGGTAGTGCCTTGCGTAGTTACTTTTAGAGAGAGAAAGGGTATCTTCCGCCTTACAGGCAAGAAACAGATTCCGCTGTTTACGATAAGAATTCTTGAGCCTGTCTTTGCAGACAAGACCTTGAACCGCAGGGACGCCGTGAAGGACCTTGCAGTAAGGGCTCATAGAGAAATGGAAGAGGCCATAGGAGTGATTGAAAACCCATGGCCTGCCATCTACGAAGACTAGAACAGTTTATCCCCGTTGAATTTAGCCGCGAGCCTCTCGCGGCTGAATTTTTCTTTGAGGCGGGCGAACTGTTTCTTGGTATCCAGAGTAAAGTTTCCGTCCTGAATCCAGGTAAAGTATGAGGGATCGGACTGATATACCTGACGGGCGGTCTTTCCTTTGTGCTTTCCGAAATTGACGACTTCCTCTCCTTCGTCGTTGTAGATAAGATGTCCGGCGAAATCTACGTATTTCTTTCCTACAAAGGATGAGAGACTCTCGACATCGTTCTTGAGCTGCTCGGGATAGCGGTCGAGCTGGCCCTTCAGAACCTCATAGGTAGCGACCGTATCGGCCTCCGCGGTATGTGCATTGTCGAAGTCTTCACCTCCGCAGTAGAAGCGGTAGGCGGCGCGCAGATTCCTGGGCTCCATGGCGTGGTAGATGTTCTGGACGTCGACCATCTTCGGGGAATGAAGATCCACCTCCAGGTGCTTTCCCGCGAGCTCGACCCGTTCGAACTCTTCGGCCAGCATAGGAAGATCGAACTTGGCGGAGTTGAAGCCCGCAAGGTCGCTGTCCTTGAGCCACTCGGCTACTTCGTCGGCCACCTCGAAGAAGGTGGGGCAGTCGACCAGCATGTCGTCCGTCACTCCGTTGACCTTGGAGGCCTGTGGGTCGATAGGACGCTGGCACTGCTTAACATAGTCCCAAGGCTTGATCTTCCAGGTTTTGATACGCTGCTCGCCGCCGGGGAAGACCTTTACGAAACTAAGCTCGATGATGCTGTCGTTAGGGATATTCAGCCCCGTGCTTTCGATATCGAAGAAAAGCAGGGGCCTCTGGAGATTGAGTTCCATGGGCTAAAAGGAATTAGGAAACCATGATCGGCATGATGATGCCGCAGATCTTCTCGCTCTCGGCCTCTTCTTCCGCAGGGACGATGAGGGCTGCACGGCGAGGATCGGCGAACTTCATCACGACGGTCTCGCAAGTCATGTTGCTGAGGATCTCGATAAGGAAGCTGCTCTTGAAACCAATGCTGAGGTCAACTCCGTTGTAATCGCAGCTGATCTTCTCGTATGCTGCGATAGCGAAGCCAAGGTCCTGGGCGGTAATCTCGAGCTGGCCGGGTTTAAGGTCGAACTTGATGTGATTCGAAGCCTTGTTTGCGCAGACTGCTACACGGCGGACCGTATCGAGCAACTGAGCCCTTTCGATCTTCAGAATATTACTGTTGTTCTGAGGGATGACATCGCGATACTTGGGATATCTTCCGACGATAAGACGGCAGACCATGAGGGTCTGGCCGAACTTGAAGACTGCGGTAGTAGCGTCGAAACTGACCTCTACTGTCTCGACTTCCTTTCCGAGGATGCTCTTGAGAACACCTGCGGGCCTCTTATGAAGGATGAAGGAAGCCTCGGCGGGAGCCTGAAGGTCGGCGTCTGTATAGCAGATAAGCTTATGAGAATCCGAAGCGACGAGAGTAGTACTCTGAAGGCCCATATCGAAGAAGATACCGTTCATAGCGGGGCGCATCTCGTCATCGGCGGTAGCGTAAATAGTTCCGCTGATGCCGTCGGCGAGGGCCTGGGCGGGGAATACTACGGTCTGGGCGTCTTCACCTGCACCGATGATCTCGGGATAGTCTTCTGCAGGGAAGAACGGCAGGGAGGAATTACCGTTGCTCCATGTGCACTCGAACGAGCTGTCCGAGGTAGTCTTTATCGAGACGGGCTGATCGGGAAGGGCCTTGATGAGGTCTATCATCTGACGGGCCGGAACCGCGATGCTGCCTTCCTCGCGAAGATCCACGGGAAGAACCGTACGGAGGGTGAGCTCCTGGTCGGAGGCTGTAATCTCGAGGTTGCCGTCCTTGGCAACGAAGAGGAAGTTTTCAAGAATAGGAAGCACCGACTTTGCCGGGATGGCTTTGGAGACATCCATTATACTTTTGAGGAGTTCTGCACTCGAAACGTTGAATTCCATATCTGCTCTTTGTTTTGTTTTTATCTGGGCAAATATAACAAATATCTTGGATATTTGGCACACAATTTGACTTTATAAAAGTCTCGAAACGAATAATTATTAAAACATCAATACAACTATGCGTAAAACCTTATTTTCCGTGTTGGCAGCGCTTGGCCTGATGGCGGCGGTGCCGGCTAATTCTGCCAATTTGTCAGACGCTCAGCAGCGCGATTACCCCGACTTTACTTATGCTGCCGAGACTGCCGTAGAGGCTGTCGTCTATGTGGAAGTGACAGTGACCCAGACTTATCAGATGCCCCAGATCGACGACCCGTTCTTCAGGTTCTTCTTCGGAGACGAATTCTCCCAGCCCAGGAGCCAGGAACGCAAAGGCAGCGGATCGGGCGTCATCATCCGCCCCGACGGCTATATTGTTACCAATAATCACGTCGTCTCCCAGGCCTCCAAGGTCCGCGTCACTCTCAACAACAACCGCTCGTACGACGCTACCATCATCGGAACCGATCCGGCGACTGACGTAGCCCTGATTAAGATTGAAGCCACAGGCCTGCCTTATCTCGAGCTCGCGGATTCTGACAAGCTTCGCCTCGGAGAGTGGGTGCTCGCCATTGGTTCGCCTTACGACCTGCGTTCGACCATCACCGCAGGAATCGTCAGCGCAAAGGGCCGTTCGATGCCCAACTATACAGGTGAATTCAAGATCGAATCCTTCATCCAGACCGATGCTGCAGTGAACCCTGGCAACTCCGGCGGAGCCCTCGTCAACAAGAAGGGTGAGCTGGTGGGTGTTAATACCGCAATCATCTCACAGACAGGATCTTACACTGGATACTCATTTGCCGTTCCTTCCAACATCGTAAAGAAAACAGTGGCCGACCTTATCGACTTCGGAGCTGTCCGCAGGGCAAAGCTCGGAGTGGTGATGAGTCCGGTCGATGAAAAAATTGCCGAAGAGATGAAACTTTCCGACCTTGACGGCGTATATATTGTTGAGGTCGGCAAAGGCGGGTCTGCAGAGAAAGCCGGAATCCAGAAAGGAGACGTTATCCTTTCGGTCGACGGCAAGCGCGTAAAAGGTACTTCTTCGATGCAGACTATCGTGAACAGCTACCATCCCGGAGATGTAGCCCAGGTGGAGTATGTTCGCGACGGCAAACACAAGACAGTCAAGGTGACTTTCACCTCGGATTCCGAAACCTCGAGTACAACTCTCGCAGACGGCTCAGTCGAATTCTACGGAGCGAAACTCAAGGCCGCGGATTCGAAGACTCTCTCTTCGCTCAAGATTAAGTCTGGAGTAGTTGTAGAGTCGGTAGGAACCGGAAAACTTGCTGCCGCCGGAGCCCAGGACGGCCTGATCATCAGATTCGTAAATGATCAGCCCGTCTCGAAGCCTCAGGATGTAGTGACAGAAGCCGGAAAAGCCGGCAGGGTAGTGGTCATTGAAGGACTCACTCCCGCAGGCAGATCCGTCTTCTACGCTATCCCTAAGGAGCAGTAAAGTTTTTGACAGATAATGAGACAGCTTAAGATTACAAAAAGCATCACCAACCGCGAGAGTGCCTCTCTGGACAAGTATCTCCAGGAAATAGGCCGCGAAGAGTTGGTGTCACCGGAAGAGGAAGTAGAACTTGCGCAGCGTATCCGTAAAGGAGACCAGGAAGCGCTCGAAAAACTTACAAAGGCAAACCTTAGGTTTGTGGTTTCTGTTGCGAAACAGTACCAGAACCAGGGCCTCAGCCTTCCGGACCTTATCAACGAAGGTAACCTCGGACTTATCAAGGCGGCGGAGAAATTCGATGAAACCCGTGGTTTCAAGTTCATCTCCTACGCAGTGTGGTGGATACGCCAGAGCATCCTCCAGGCCCTTGCGGAGCAGAGCCGTATCGTACGTCTGCCCCTCAACCAGGTAGGTTCGCTCAATAAGATCAACAAGGCGCTTGGCCGCTTCGAGCAGGAAAACGAGCGCCAGCCTTCGACCGAAGAGCTTGCCGAGATGATCGACATCCCTCGCGATAAGATTGCCGATACCTTAAGGGTCTCAGGACGTCACGTAAGTGTGGACGCCCCCTTTGTAGAAGGCGAAGACAACAGCCTTCTCGACGTCCTGCCCAACGACGATTCGCCCATGGCGGACCGCGGGCTTACCAACGAATCGCTCAGCACCGAGATCGAGCGCTCGCTCCAGATCCTCACTCCTCGCGAGAGGGAGATCATCAAGTGCTTCTTCGGTATCGGTTGCCAGGAAATGACACTCGAAGAGATCGGAGAGAACCTCGACCTCACCCGTGAGCGCGTTCGCCAGATTAAAGAAAAGGCCATCCGCAAACTCAAGAAACCTTCTGCAAGCAAACTCCTTAAGACTTATCTGGGATAATGACTGCAGAACAGTTTCTTGCCGCGAAGGCCTCAGAGGCCGTCAAAGCACTCTACGGAGCGGAGTTTCCCGCCGAGTCCCTTCAGGTCTCGGTAACCCGCAAGGAGTTTGAAGGCGATTACACCCTGGTGGTGTTTCCCCTTCTGAAGACCTCGCATCAGGCCCCGGAAGCAACCGGAACCTCAATCGGAGAATACCTCAAGGCTAACTGCCCTGAGGTTTCTTCGTACAATGTGGTTAAGGGCTTCCTGAATATCTGCCTCTCCGGAACATACTGGAGGGAGGTGCTGCAGGGCGTTGCCGCCGATAAGGAATACGGCCAGCTGCCCTCTACCGGCCAGACCGTGATGGTCGAGTTCTCCTCGCCCAACACAAATAAGCCCCTTCACCTTGGACATGTCCGTAACAACCTTCTGGGCTCGTCGGTCTCAGACATCCTCAAGGCCGCAGGTAATAAGGTGATCAAGGCGACCCTGGTCAACGACCGCGGCGTCCATATCTGCAAGAGCATGTATGCATGGGAGAAGCGCTTCGACGGCGCGACCCCCGAGTCCACCGGTAAGAAGGGCGACCATCTCGTAGGCGACTGTTATGTCGAGTACGCGAAGATGGAGAAGGAAGACCCCTCGGTCGCCGACGACGTCCATAAAATGCTGGTCGACTGGGAGAAGGGCGACGAACATGTCCGCGCTCTCTGGAAGATGATGAACGGCTGGGTGTTCGACGGCTTTGCGCAGACCTACAAGGCCCTTGGAATCAGTTTCGACCGCACATACTACGAATCCCAGACCTATCTGCTCGGCAAAGAGCTGGTGCAGAAGGGACTGGACATGGGCGTTTTCCAGCGTGATCCCGACGGCTCAGTTTGGTGTGACCTCACAGCCGATGGCCTCGACCGCAAGCTCCTGCTTCGCTCCGACGGAACTTCCGTCTACATGACCCAGGACCTCGGAACAGCCGAGCGCAGGTTCGCTGAATACAGTCTGGATTCCCATGTCTACGTTGTAGGAAACGAGCAGGACTACCATTTCCAGGTCCTGAAACTCGTGCTCGCGAAGCTCGGCTTCGACTGGGCGGAGCGCATCTACCACCTCAGCTACGGTATGGTGGAGCTCCCGGAAGGCAAGATGAAATCCCGCGAGGGAACCGTAGTCGATGCCGACGACCTCATCGAGTCCATGTATCAGGAGGCCAAAGCCGCTTCCGAAGAGTCGGGCAAGCTCGCCGACCTCAGCAATGAAGAGAAGGATGCGCTTTACCACATGATAGGCCTTGGCGCCCTGAAATACTTCATCCTTAAGGTCGATCCTAAGAAGACCATGCTCTTCAACCCTAAGGAGTCGATAGATTTCAACGGAAATACCGGCCCGTTCATCCAGTATACCCATGCCCGTATACGCAGCATACTCAGGAAGGCTGAGGAGCAGGGACTCAAGGCCGCTATCGCAGACAATGCGGAGCTCAGTCCGAAGGAAGTGCGCCTCGTGAAGATAGTCTCGTCTTATCCCTCCAAGGTCGCCGAGGCTGCCGATAACTTCTCTCCTGCTGTTCTTGCAAACTACTCGTACGATCTCGCAAAAGAGTTTAACCAGTACTACCACGATACTCAGATTCTTCGTGAACCGGATGCAATTCTCCTCTCTATGAGGCTTCAGCTCATTTCTGTCGTTGCCGATGTTCTTCGCAGCGCAATGGGCCTGCTTGGCATCCAGTTGCCCGACAGAATGTAGTAGCAATATAATAAAGCAGTCAGCACTTTGGAGCCCTATCGCCTGGAAACGCTTCGCGTCAAACGGCGACCCTAGTCCGGGAAAATGGGCCCCAAAGTGCTGACTGCTTTATATATTCATTATTCTCAATGCTGTATTGTTAGACAAAAAAGCATTAAAAATTTTTTTATTCGGAAATATTGCAATAATATTGCACCACAATTCAAACTAACTATGGTACAAGACGGAAAGAAAAGACACGTTGTCAGCTACGAAAATATGTCCCAGGAGCTTGCAGCAGCGTTTGCTGAGAAGTATCCGCGCGGATTTAACGACTATCTCAATGACCTGGTCAAGTATCCGAAACCGGATGGAACATCTTTTTATGCTGTTACTGTCGAGATTCCCGACGCAATATATCTCGTTAAGATCAAGGTAGACGTCGACGACGTCGAAGATCTCGAGCGCTGGCTCGAAGGAGAGGAGGAGGCCGAGGCCGAGCAGCTCACCTCTGCATCCGACACCTCCGGTGAGGGCGAGACTCTCCCCGACGACAACATCGCCCAGTACGGTTCGGACGAAGATCCGGCCGACGGCTCAGATGCATAGGCTTAAAGAATCCCACAGATTATTGTTGCTGAGCCTTCTTGTAGGGCTTTGCACCGGATTTGCCGCAGTTGTGCTTCAGGCGTTAATAGGCCTGGTACAGACTGCGGTTTCGCCTTTAACGCAGGCCAACTCCCTTTGGAGAATAGTCCTGCCCGGCGTGGGTATGCTCCTTTCGGGCCTTCTGGTCCGCTATGTGGTTAAGGATAACATCGGCCATGGAGTTACCAAGGTGCTTGTGGCCATCTCTACCAACGATTCGCGCATAAAGCCCCACAATATGTGGTCGTCCGTGCTGACGTCGGCGCTGACGATCGGTTTCGGCGGCTCGGTGGGTGCGGAGGCTCCTATCGTCTACACGGGCGCGGCAATCGGCTCGAACATAGGCAAGGCCGGCAAGCTCTCCTATAGGAGCATGACTATCCTTGTGGGCTGCGGCGCTGCTGGCGCTATAGCGGGCGTGTTCAAGGCTCCGCTGGCCGGACTCCTGTTCACCATGGAGATTCTGCTTTTCAACGTCTCGCTCGCGAGCATGACCCCGCTTCTAGTGTCGACCGTCTCGGCGACCGTGGTGGCCTACCTTTTCAGGGGCGTGGGCCCGTCATTTGCGTGTGCGCTGGCTCCTTTCGCGCTTAAGAACATCCCGTTCTACATGATCCTGGGCGTGGTCTGCGGCCTCATGTCGCTCTACTTTACGCGCACGACGCTGAGGCTGGAGGACCGCTTTGCAAAGCTGCGCAATCCATGGCTCAGGTGGGCGATTGCCGCGCTAGGCGTCGGCCTCATGGTCTATCTTTTCCCGCCGCTCTACGGCGAGGGCTATGGCGATGTCGCCAACCTTCTGACGGGCGCGTTCGGAGAGATGGGCGATTCTCCGCTGGCGTTCCTTGCGAACTCGCCATGGGGACTGGTAGCCGCCTTCGTCGTGATCATGTTCGTCAAGGTCGTGTCCATGACCCTGACCAACGCGGGCGGGGGAGTCGGCGGTACATTCGGTCCGACGCTGTTCGTGGGCGCAATCGTGGGATTCGTGGTGTCGCGCTTGCTCAATGTCGCGACCGGCAGCGCGCTTTGGGAGATGCCCGAGCCGAACTTCGTGCTCGTGGGCATGGCAGCTATGATGGCAGGAGTCATGCAGGCCCCGATGACCTCGATCTTCCTTATTGCCGAGATTACGGGCGGCTACGACCTGCTGCTCCCGCTGATTACAGCTTCGGCCGTGTCGTTCGGCGTGACTCGTATCTGGGAGCGCTATTCGATCTATACTAAGCGCATTGCGCAGAGCGGCGAGCTGCTGACCCACGATTCGGATCAGGCCGTTTTGACGCTGTTGAAGACCTCCGATCTGGTGCGAGACAAGTATCCCAGGCTTGAACTGGACGCCACTCTGGGTGAAATTATGGAGACAGTGTCTTCTTCTACAGCTGCAGTATTCCCGGTTGTGGGGTCCGACGGTATTTTCCAAGGAGTTGTAGAGATGGACGATATCCGTAAGCACATGTTCGATTCTTCGAAATATGATTCCATCAAGGTGTTCAACCTGATGAAGCAACCTGCGGCGTTCGTCGAGCGCGACGAGAAGATGAGCTCGGTGCTGGATAAGTTCGAGAAGACTGGAGCATGGCGACTGCCTGTTCTGGATGCGCAGCGCCACTATCTTGGATTTATTTCCAAGTCGCGTATTCTCATGGCCTATAGGGAAGAGCTGAAATCGATTTCAGCTGAAGATTGAAATTGAAAGGCGGGAAAGTAAGCCGGTTTCTGTTTTAATCCGTCATTTATCTTCGCAACCTACCCCCTGACATCGGACGGGCAGCCCTCATCTGTCAGTATATTTGGTTTTGCAAGTCGCAGTGCCGTACCCCTCGTGTATCGCTACCCGAAGTCGTGAGCTCTTACCTCGCGTTTTC
>JAFZWV010000019.1 GCA_017617035.1 Bacteroidales bacterium | reverse complement strand
GGCCTCTACACTCTATCCAGCGATCTACTATCGCGCAGCTAGCCTACCATCCCCCTGCACCCCCAGGGGACTGTGGGGCGTACCCCCCAGACCCCCTGCCGTTGTGATTCCACAGGGTAAGGCCAAAAACACTTTACCCTGTGCCATTTTGCCACAGGGTAACCCCGAAAATACCCCGACCTGTCCCCTCACGGCACGGCGCCTGATGGCGCCTTCGGCCCTCCGGGCCTCCAACCTCTACCTACCGTCCTACTTTACCTTGCGCAGCTAGCCTACCATCCCCCTGCACCCCCAGGGGACTGTGGGGCGTACCCCCCCCCAGACCCCCTGCCGTTGTGATTCCACAGGGTAAGGCCAAAAACACTTTAACCTGTGCCATTTTGCCACAGGGTAACCCCGAAAATACCCCGACCTGTGCTTCCACGGCACGGCCACTGGTGCGGCCTTCGGCCCTCCGGGCCTCTATTTCGAGCCTAGTGTTCCGTGTTGTGTCCTACCGGTCACAGTTTGGGCGGGATTTCGTGACTGGTATTCCACGATGTGTCCTACCTGTAACAGTTTGAGGGGGTTTTCGTGACTGGTGTCCCGCGGGTTGTTCTACCGGTCACACCGCTTCTGAGAGAGTGGTACAATCCTATTCACGACTAGGCGGAGAAGTATGCGAAGGAGGCGTGGAATTCGCGGGCGTGGGTGATTTCAAAAAGGGAGTAGATGTTGGAGGGGCGGATGCCGGAGCCGGGCATGACGATGAGGCGGGGGCCGGCGAGGGCGACGAGCTGCGCGAGGAGCGGGGCGCCGGCCTCGGCCTTGGGCTCATGCCCGGAGGTGAGCAGCCGCTCACATCCCAGCGACAGGATATCGTCGAAAGCGGCGAGAGGGTCCGCACAGACATCGAAAGCACGATGGAAAGTGACAGATAATCCGAGAGAATGCGCTTCCGCAATCAGTCTACGCATAACAGGCATATCTACAGAACCGGTAGGAGTCAACGCACCGATAACCACTCCGGATACCATCGGAGCACACATTCTGATATCTGAAAGAATCTGATCTACTTCTTCAGGAGAATAAACAAAATCCGCAGCGGTAAAACCAAACTCAGACGAGCCGATAGGTGCGCGGTGAGGACGGATAAGAACATTTACAGGAATGCGCGCAATAGAATGTACTTCACGCAGCAGCGACTCGGAAGGAGTAACGCCACCCACTTCGAGCTGAGAACACAACTCGATACGCTTAGCCCCAAGTTTCTGAGCGGCGGCAACTTCTTCTGCACTGGTGCAGCAACATTCCAGGAACCAGTCCATACCGAGGCAAAGATACGAACCATTTTTATTATCTTCGTGGAAAATGCGACTCCGATGAAACGTTTTCTCCCCATACTATTAATAGCGCTGGCTGTTGCATGTTCTCAAATCAACAAGCCCATGACTCAGGCTCAGTATGTCGACTGGCTTTACAAGTCAATGCCCCTTCCTGACAGCCTGACTTACGACCGTCAGTACTGGGAAACGAACGTCGCGAAAACGCTGGAGGTCCGCGAAAAGATGAACTGGAACATCCCCGAAAGGGAGTTCAGACATTTCGTCCTGCCGCTGCGGGTGAACAACGAGACGCTGGACGATTTTCGAACGCTATATGCCGACACGCTGTGCGCGCGGGTTAAGGGCCTGAGCATCGGGGACGCGGCGCTGGAGGTCAACCATTGGTGCCACGAACAGGCGACGTACAGGCCCTCCGACGCGCGCACATCCTCCCCCACCATGACCATGCGCTATGGCTACGGACGCTGTGGAGAGGAGTCCGTTCTGACGGTAGCGGCGCTGCGGGCGGCGGGCATCCCGGCGCGCCAGGTCTACACCCCTCGATGGGCCCACACCGACGACAACCACGCCTGGGTCGAGATCTGGGCGGACGGCCGGTGGTGGTTCATGGGCGCTTGCGAGCCCGAGCCGAAGCTCAACATGGCCTGGTTCAACGCCCCCGTATCGCGAGCGATGATCCTGCACACGAACGTCTACGGCGACTACCATGGCCCCGAGGACGTCATCAGGCGCACGCCGTGCTTCACCGAAATCAACGTTATCGACGGGTACGTCCCGGCGCGAAGGACCACGGTCAGGGTCGAGGATACGAACGGCCGGCCGGTCGCGGGCGCGCAGGTCGAATTCAAGATCTACAACTACGCGGAGTTCTACACGGTCGCGCGCTACACCACTGACGCACAGGGCGTTACGGCGCTAAACACGGGCCTCGGCGATATGTTCATTTGGGCATGGGATGGTCAGCGTTTCGGCTTCGCGGTCGCGAGTGGCCCGAGCACGACCGTCGTACTCGACCGCACCTTCGGCCAACGCTTCGGGGTGGATGTGGACATCCACCCGCCGGTCGAAGACCCCATCAAGACGGGAGCGACCGGCGACGACATCGCGCTGAATATCCTGCGTCTGGCTGCAGAGGATTCTATCCGGGCGACTCACGATCATTCAAACCACGACGTCATAGATCATACATGGCATAAAGCGCTGCTTGGATGTCTGACCGAAAAGGATCTTCGCGATGTTTCGGCGGAGGTTTTGGAGGATGCGTTGGTAATTAATTCGAAGGACCCATACGTTCTGAGTCCTCGCGTAGAACTTGAAGCACTTAGACCCTTCAGGCGTGAAGTTCAAGGACAATTGTCTGGCATGACAAACGGTGAAGACATCGCGGGATGGGTCAGAGAGAACATCAAAATAGTAGATAACCGCAATCCTCTGAGACTGCGCATCCCGCCTGTTTCAGTTTGGCGTTCAAGGATGTCCGACAAGCATTCACTTGGTATTTTTTACGTTGCGTTGTGTCGCGCATATGGTGTGCCTGCAAGAATAGATCCCGTCACCGGGAAGGTGCAGTATCGTTCTGAAAATCAGTGGATTGATGTAAAGTTTGACGAGGAAGCAGTGAGCGAAACAGCATCCGCGCAGGGTGTTGTCAGATTAACCTGCCAGGACGGTCCGGTTGCCGATCCATTATACTACAGACACTTCTCTCTCGCGAAGATAGAAGATGGTTCTGCGCATCTGTATGAGTTTGGAAGCGATGCCGACGAGACTCCGCTCAGTAGCATAGGTGAGCTGAAACTCGACGAAGGGTACTATGTCGTAACGACGGGCTCGCGCCTGGCGGACGGGGGCGTGCTTGCGCACCTGGAATTCCTCCCCGTCGCCCCAGGCGAGCCCGCCGTCCTCCCGCTGATTATCCGTGACGCCACCCTCGCCGACCACAACGCCTCCCCTTCCGCCAGTTCTCCACCCGACTATAAACGATAAGAGATTTCTCCACGCGCTTCGCTTGGTCGAAATGACAGTTTAGATTCCTTCGCTTCCGCTCGGAATGACAATGACGGTACTGTCCCAAAAACCGGGACACCACCGACACCCTATAGATTTTTTTCGGGATACATGTCATCCCACCAGGTGGGATCGTCGTGCAAGTACTTCGAGAACCAGGCGAAGATGGTGCGCAGCCAGTCGCGGCGCTTTCCAAACTCGCGTATGCCGTGATTCTCACCATCCACCACTACAAATGCTGTATCTGCGCCCAATAACTTCAGCGCAGTAAACATCTGGATACTCTCTCCGATAGGAACGTTGGTGTCCGCCGAGCCATGCAAGAACAGCAGCGGCGTGTGAATCTTATCGGCATTGTACAGCGGACTCCTATCTACATACAAGTCTTTACGTGTCCATGGATAACTACCAGCCATGCAAACTTCTGAATATGAGTATCCCCAATAACCTTCACCCCAGTAGCTGGTGTGGTCGCTGATACCGGCGTGTGAGATACCGGCCGCGAACAAATCGGTCTTAGTCAGCAGCAACTGTGTCATGAAGCCGCCGTACGAGGCGCTGAAGCAGCCGATCTTAGTGGTATCGACAAAGTCATGGTCACGACAGAAGGCCCGCGTAGCTTCGATGATGTCTTCGGCCACTCCTTCGCCAGCCGTGTTGACATGGCGCGCAGCGAACTCCTGGCCGAAGCCGGCCGCGCCGCTGGGATTGACGACGTAGAACACATAGTCCTGCGCCGCATAGACCTGGGGCGAGTATGAGCCCACACAGTAACGCGAAGAAGGCGAGCATCCACCATAGTAATGGACCAGAAGCGGGTACTTCTTCGAAGGGTCGAAGTGCGGCGGTAGAACGTAGAAGCCGTTAATCAGGTCGCCGCGCGACGACGTGAACTCGTATGCGCCGCCAGCGCCGAGCTCTACCGAGGCCAGACGCACTGCGCCGAAGTCCATGACCATGCGCTGCTGCCCGTTAGCGACATTGTATGTATAGGCACGGTCGGCGTTGCAAAGGCTCTGACCGCAGTAGACGAGTAGCGGGGCCTTGGACGCGATGGAGATGCCGTAGAGGTACTCTTCCCTATTGTCGAGGCGCTCGATCTGGCCGCTTGAAGGGTCAAGACGGTAGAGGTTCTGGACGTCTTTGTCCTCGGTGGCGAAGTAGATGCGGCCGTCGAACTCGGCCCAGTATGGATTGCCGTCGACGCTGGGCGCAAAGTCCAGGGTCATGGGCTTAATTGCACGGCTGGCTATGTCCATAACGTACATCTGCATGTCGTACATGTTCGGGATCTGGCCGGGCTTAAGAGTGTCGAGGCCCACTCCGCCGAACGCCTCGGGACTGCCTGTAAGGACGAGTTGACTGCCGTCGGGTGAATAGCTGGCTCCGCGCACGAAACCGTCGTCCTCGATTAAGCACTCTGCCTCCAGCGTCTGGGCGTCGAGCTGCCAGACGGAGAACAGCTCCGTCGGACGCGCAGTAAGGCGCTCGCGCTGGCTTATGAACAAGACCTTCGAGCCGTCGCGGGAGATGTCCGCAGGCCAGAGGTTGTGCCACCCGAAGGTGAGCTGCTGCATCTGGCCGGTAGCGAGGTCGTATTTCGCGAGATATGCGCGGTCGCGCCAGCCGGGCTGACGGTCGTCGGGCGTGAGTATCTGGTGAACGGCGCCCTCGCGCGGACCGTCCTGAGTAAGCATATAGAGGAGGTAGTCCTCGCTCGGCGCGACCGCGAACCATCCGTCCGGAATGCCCTTCGCGAGCACGGTCTCCCTACCGGTAGCAGGGTCGGCGCAGTAGAGGTTGCGGCCCTTGGCGTCCGGGCGCGTGTAGTAGTATTCGTCGCGCGCGGGCATCCACTCGACCGGGTCGTCGGTGCGCACGAGCACCTTGCCGCTGGCGGCATTCTGAATCTCGTAGTACGAGCTTGGAGTGCCGTCTCGGTCGACTGTGCGATAATTCAGGGCGATGAACTTGCCGCCCGGCGAGACCCAAATGCCACCGCACGACAGGCCGATGGTATTTGCGTCGAGCGAGAAGATGTGGCCGCCGTCTTCGCGCAGGGCGATTCGGCCGTCCTTCTCCGGGACCACGCTGATCCTCACGGTATCCCGCTGGCCTTTCAGCGTCAGCGCCTTAATGACGAAGTCGTGCGTGCCCGGCTCGAGCTTGAGCTGAGGCGAGGCAGGGCGTCCGTCCATGAACAGGCGGGAGTGCGGCAGGCCTTCGATTTTGAGGGTGGCGTGGGCGTAGAGCGTGTTCTCGAGCGAGAAGCCGAGCAGGTGCAGAGCGTCGCCATCGAAGCCGGCCAGCTCGGTCGCAGTACCGGCGCCCCTGAGCAGCTCGAGCGACAACTCGCGGTCGAGCGCAGACTCAGGATCAAACGGCTTGCCCGCGATATCGAGCGTATCTACCTTAAACGGGCTTTTCACCTCGAAGGGCCCCGCATAGCGGAAATGGTCAACGCTTATGGTCTGCGGGCCTGCTGCCTCCTGATTCGACTGGGCTACCGGCTCCTGCGCAGAGGCCAGTACACTGATGGCTATCGCCACCGAAAAAAATATTTTTCGTTTCATAATCTAAAAAATCGGGCGTTCGGATACTGTTGAAGGGGTGCCGTTTGCGAAGTATGGCCAGCCGTCCTCCGACCAGAGGATGCGGTCAAGATTGAGCATGCGGCCATGGTACTCGCTGCCTTTCCAGTAGGTATGGTAGAACATCCAGTCCTGGCCGGCGTTGTCGGTGACTATCTGGGAGTCGTGGCCCGTGCCCACGAAAGTTTTGTCGTCAGGTGCACGAAGAATGGTATGGTCATAACCGAGGCTGGTCATCTTCTTTCCTTTCGGATCACGATAGGGGCCCATGATGTTCTTCGATCGGCCCACGACTATATGGTATGTACTTTCCGCCTCCTCGCAGCAGGTGCCTTTCGAGGCAAAGAGGTAATACCAGTCACCGCGTTTGTGGATGTAGGCTCCTTCCATGTTGTCGGCGCCGACATGCTTTTTCTTCGCGCCTTCCTTAACCTTCAGGCCGTCCGCCTCGAGTTCAACGATCCAGATTCCGCCCATGGGACCGAGACTGCCCCAGAAGAGGTAGTTGCTGCCATCTTCGGCATGGTAGAAGTTGGGGTCGATGGAGTTGGCGGTTCCCATATTGTGCCAGCCTACGACCATGCCCCTATCCTCGAACGGTCCTGTCGGCGAGTCGCTTACCGCAACCCCACTGCCGGTATCGAAGAGGTTCGCCCAGAGGCCGAGGGCATAGTAGAGGACGTATTTGCCATCGACATAATTGATGTCCGGAGCCCAGATGCTCGAGCCTTTGAGCCATTCGGGGCGGCCGTTTGAGAAGCCGTCTGCGGCGAATTCCCAGTCTATCAGGTTGGTCGAGCGATAGATGGGGAGATTGATTATTTCGACATTTTCCTTCGAAGTATTGTCGCGGTTCATAAGTCCATGCTTGGCGCTCTGGGTGCTGTAAGCATAGAAATAGCCCGTGCGAGCGCGGTCGTCGAGGACGGTTGGATCCGGGCAGTCGCGACGGATTACCGGGTTGGAATATGTCTCCTGAGCATAGGCTTTTAATGTTGCCGCCAGGAGTATCAGGAGTGTTATCAGTGATTTTGTTCGCATACACAAAGATACAAAATGTTGTAATTCCGAAAAACTTCGTATATTTGCATCCCCGCCCGGCGGGAAGGGCCTCGCGCCCTGCGCCAGGATGGTTTCAGGAGAGGTGGGTGAGTGGCTGAAACCAGCAGTTTGCTAAACTGCCGTACGGGTAACCGTACCACGAGTTCGAATCTCGTCCTCTCCGCTCAAAGGCAACCTATTGCAGGTTGCCTTTTTCGCTTCGAGGCCGAGACGGCTATCTCCCCCGCTGCTTACGCAGCTGCCCCCTCGGGGCATGCCGTCTCCGCTACGCTTCGCCGGGTGCCTTCCGGTCGTCGCATCGCTCCTCCCTCACGGCACGCGCCTGATGGCGCTATCGGTCCTTCGGCCCTCCAAGTCCGCACTGCGCGGAGTGACGAGACGAGCGAGGCCCCCGGCCGAGCTAATCTCGTCCGAGGCCGAGATCGGCCACATTTCTTCTCCCCACTCTCTTGTGGGGATAAAAATTTATACCTATTTTTACCGCATGGAATCCATCGTAAAGCTTTGGTTTAAAAACGGAAGGATTTATATCCTTACCGACCAGGGGAATACCTACAGCAGGCCGCTGGAGGCATTCCCACTATTGCTCGAAGCGACGCCGGAGCAACGAGAAGCATTCGAAATTGGATCAGACGGAGACGATATTCGTTGGGAAGAACTCGATGAAGATATCCATATCAGCAGTTTCCACGAAACGGCGGAGCCAAATTCGGACAACCCCATCGCTGAGGTATTCCACAGATTCCCTCAACTGAACGTCTCGGAGATGGCTCGGACCATCGGCATCAACAAAAGCCTCCTTTCCCGATACATCTACGGCATCAAGAAGCCCTCTGCCGAACGCACCGAGCAGATCCTCAACGCCCTACGACAACTCGGCAGGGATTTGGCAGATTTTTCCACCTAATCTCGTCCGAGGCCGAGATCGCCCCCCATCTGTAAACCATCTAATTACCTGAGTGTCAACGATTTATACTCTTGACGATCAGCGTATTTATTCATACCTTTGCGTAGTCAATTCTGCGAAATTATTCACAGTATTGCGAATTATTATGAAATTATTATTACTTTTGCACCACGAGGAGTATGAACGTTGAATTCGATGACAAAAAAGTATGAATAAAGCACAAACACCCATAGTTGCCACACATCCTGGAGAACTGCTCAAGGATGAGTTGAAAGAAAGAGGCCTTTCTCAAAAAAGGCTCTCAGAAATAACTGGAATCAAAGCATCCGTTATTAGCGAAACGATTTCCGGGAAACGCTCAATGTCCCTGAACTTTGCCATCGCTTTGGAGAAGTCTTTGAACATTCCCGCCGAACTCTGGTTAAATCTCCAGACGCAATATGACTTAGACATGGCCGGAATAGCAAAAAGGGACTCACAAGTTGCAACATTCCCAGTCACTATCCCTGTCGAAGACAAAAAACTTCTCAAAGAACTCGCCCGCAAATTCGGCTGGGCCTGCCTTCTTTAAAAACTAACCCTCAGAGATAGTCCGGTGACGGGCTGGAGGGAACTGGATCCGTATGGAGTATAAGCGAAGTACGGGGACAGGCCGAGATCGATCGATGCTTGCTGGGAGACGAGGTCCTGTGTATACATGTTCTTCACCTTGGCGACACGAACAGCGTCGCAGATGCCCCAGATATTAAGTCCAAGACGGACTAGGCCAATTGCATTTGACGCCGAGGTGGCAGTGTAAGTATACACCACATTACTCCCGTTCTGTGTCTGAGTAATTTGCATCTGGCTAACCTGCAGCGCATAAAGGGCAATATTACCGAAGAAGAATCCGGCTGCGCGTCCCCACTCACCGACACAGGCTTCTCCAAGTCCGGGAATAATAAACTCCCCTACGCCAATCCAGAACGGACGATAGGGATCGGTATACTGGCGATAATACTCCTTGGGATTGTACAGATCCTTAATCTCCTTATACTTCATGCCTGGATGAACGGCATTGCCCGACGGTCCTGAATCGGAAAGACCGAAAATGTCGCGGTCGCCATTTTCATAAGTAATGAACATGACTTCCGACTTCAGAATCGTGTAAGTAGGGCCATCCAGATTACTGAACTTCTTATACTTCACCTCGTTGGTAGTGATTTCGAGGATTCTCGCCTGAAGGTCAGTGCCATCAGTTTTAGTTATAATATCCTGCGCATAGAGCCCAATGTAGCCAAACAACGCTATTGCTACAATAATAAGTGTCTTCTTCATAACGCATCAAAGGTAATAAAAAAAGTAAAAACCACGACACTCTATACCCCCTCAAAATACCCTCTATGGCACCTCGAAAACTTTAAAAAATCGACCAAAAATGGCAAAAATCGCCTTTTCAGTACACTATGTGTCACTTTTTTTGACAAAAAGGGTGCAACATTGGTTTTTTTTACTTACATTTGGTCAAACGTTTTGTTTAACTAAAACCAATTACTCATTTTTTTATTATGGAAAAGCTCGTTAAAGAAATCCTCGCCGAGGTTGAAGCAATCAAGGCTGACATCGTTAAGGAAGGCAACAAGGCAGCTGCTGCTCGCGTTCGTAAAGCCACCCTTAAGCTCGAGAAACTCGGTAAGGAGTATCGTAAGGCAAGTGTTGCTGCTGCAAAATAATTCAGCACACTTCGAACAAATAGAGGCTTCCTGTTAAAGGAGGCCTTTATTTTTTTACTATCTTCGCAAATCAGTGGAACGAATAGTAGACATAGTAAACGATATCGTGTGGAGCCCCGCTCTGGTAGCGATTCTCATCTTTGCCGGGCTCTACCTGACAATCCGCACGCGCTGCGTACAGGTGCGCCGGCTCGGGCTCATGGCCCGTCTGCTCTTCGCCCCGAAAAGCAACTCGGGGACCAAGGGCATCTCTTCGTTCCAGGCCTTCTGCGTCGCCCTCGCCGGCCGGGTAGGAACGGGCAACATAGTCGGCGTAGCGACAGCCATAGCCCTGGGAGGCCCGGGCGCGGTCTTCTGGATGTGGGTGACGGCCTTCTTCGGAGCTTCGACCGCCTTCACAGAATCGACCCTGGCCCAGCTCTACCGCTTCCCGCACCACACCGGTTGGCGTGGCGGCCCTGCCTGCTACATAGAAAAGGGACTGGGGCAGCGCTGGCTCGGCGTCATCTTCGCCGTGCTCACGATAATCGGCTATGGACTGCTTCTGACGACCGTCCAGACCAACGGCGTCACCTCCGCGTTCGCCAACGCGTTCCACTTCAGCCCGCTCGCGACCGGCATCGCCATAGTCGTGCTGCTGGGGCTCGTGATCATCGGCGGACTGACCCGCATCTCACGCGTCGCCTCGGTCGTGACCCCGTTCATGGCCGCGGCCTACATCATCTTCGCCCTCATCATCATCGGCTTCCACTGGCAGGCCGTTCCGGGCGTGTTCAAGGCCATATTCGCGGGCGCGTTCGGTGCCGACCCACTCTTCGGCGGAATCGTCGGTAGTACGATAAGCATGGGCGTGAAGCGCGGCCTGTTCTCCAACGAGGCGGGCGAGGGCGGCGGCGCGATCGTCTCGGCCAGCGCCGACGTCGACCACCCCGCCAAGCAGGGACTCGTGCAGGCCTTCTCGGTCTACGTAGACACATTCTTCGTGTGCACGGCCACAGCCCTCATGATCCTCTGCACGGGCACCTACAACGTCTTCGGGGCCGACGGTACGCCCATAATCAGCGGCGCGCCGGAGCTCGGCAGCAACTACGTCGGCTTCACCCAAAGCGCAATAGACTCGGTATTCGGCGGCTTCGGCAGCGCGTTCGTGGCTATTGCCCTGGCGTTCTTCTCCTTCACCACCCTCATGGCGTACTACTTCTACGCCGAATCGAGCATCTTCTACCTGTTCGACGGCAAGGACAAAAAGAAAGAGACGGCAGTCATTTGGATCTACCGTCTCTGTATGTTCGGATGCGTGATATTCGGCGCCTTGAATCAGGCGGGAGTGGTCTGGAAGGTCGGCGATATAGGTGTCGGCATCACAACCTGGGTCAACGTTATAGTCCTGCTTCTACTCTGTCCACAGGCTCTGAAAGCTCTTCGGGAACTGGAGTCACAGAAGTAGAATCTTCCGGTTCTTCAACCTCCTCCGGCTCAACCACCTCGGCAGGCTCGAACAAAAGCAGCTTGCAGTTGGTGTCGTAGAGATAAGTCCCTTCGTCGTTTGTGGCCAGAATGGCTTTCTTATTCTTGGTCTCCTCGGAGGCGATTATACCCATCGAATCGTATTCTACAGGGAGTTTGAGCTTACCCCATTTCTGGAAGCCGAACTTGTCGCCTATTCTTACTATCATGCCCTGGGGATACCAGTCGACTGAATCGAAAATCAGGTCAGTCTTGCTGCCATTCCTATCGTAAACAATAGCATATTTGTCGCCCTTGCGTATGATGCAAGGCCAGCGGCTGACGTCCACCTCGTCGTACTCGCATGGAGCCATCTCCGCTACGGTGCCGTCCCACTTGATTCTGACCAGACCAGCGCGGCCCTGCTCATCGTAGACATCCATGATGGTAGCACCATCGTAGATTCTGTAAAGGCCCAACCTGGCATACTGGAAAGGAACGATAGTTTCAGCCTTATCGTTAATTAGGCTTTCCTTGCCGTCATGGAACAGTTTAATGCAGTTGCTCGCGACAAAGTAGAAGCTGTCTGTAGGCTCGGTCATGACCGGCTCCAGGGTGCGCTTTCCGTCGGTATCTATCGGCCGTACAAACTCCCAGCCCTCGAAGTCCTTGGTCTTGGAATATAGCGCAATAGGAACAGTTTCAGCACCACCCCATGCAAAGCGCACGTCGAGGTACTCGAACTTGGTCGTGTACTTTTTGGTGTCCAGATTGAAGAGGGCGTATTTGCCGTTCTTCTTGATGATAGCGTCGTGGAGGCTGAGGAGCCAGATGCGCTCGAACTTACCCTCGAGAACATACTCCGAGAGGAAACCGTACTCCTTGGCGCGGGCTTTCTTGATATCCCACTGACCCAGCTTGGGGTACATGTTGATGTAGTAGTAGAAGTGGGACGAATCCTGCACCGTGTTGAGCGCAAGGTGAATGTCGTTCAGGTCCTGGGCCATGGCCAGGCTGCCTGCCAGCGCGAGCGCTGCGGTTAGAAGAAGCCGTTTCATTTATTGAGGTACTTATAGAGTTCTTCGGTAGCGAGGGCGACTTTCGTCACGGCGAAGTCTTCGCCGTAGGGGAAGCAGTAGAGCGTGTCCGTAAGGGTGTTCAGGTCCACGCAGTCGCGATGCTCGCCTATGTAATTGTATTCGATATGGACCGAATAGAGGCCCTTAGCAGGCTGGTCGAGGCTCCAGTCCTTACCCTCGTAGTTGCCGCTGAGGTGGAAGCCCGTCATGTCATGGACAAGATGCGCGTCGCCTATGCATATGAAGCCCTTCGAGTTGGGCAGTGAGTTGACCTTGCACATAACATCCAGCTTGTAGGTGCCATCTTCGACCTCCTTTCGGACGCAGGCGCGCTCCCACTCGTACCAGTCGGGGATGTGGGAATAATAGGTCTCGCCCTCGAGGGCCTTGAGCTCGCCATACTCGGTCATCTCCCATTTGTGGCCGCAGGCCTTGCACTCAAGGATGGTGCCATGGGAATCCATGCGATATTCCTTGCCGCAGTGCGGGCATTTGTAGAGGACTTTATGCAGAGCGCGGGCGCGGTCCTTGGCCTTCACGCGGACATGGTTGTCCTTCTGCCACTTGAAGTCGTCGTAGACGTAGGCTTCGTTGATTTTCGCGTTAATTTCCTGGACGCTGAGGTTTTGTGCGTCTTCCGCAGTCAGCAGGAGCTTGAACTCTGCCTCGGTCTTGAGCATCTTGCTCTTCGGGTCGGAGCCCTGCCAGAACGGGGCGTCGATGTGGTGGCCTTTCGTCATCAGGGTGACGACCGGGACCT
The DNA here is from genome assembly GCA_017617035.1 of Bacteroidales bacterium. Lineage (GTDB taxonomy): Bacteria > Bacteroidota > Bacteroidia > Bacteroidales > UBA932 > Cryptobacteroides. The sequence continues at coordinate 26,375 of JAFZWV010000019.1, read as the reverse complement.
TGAAGAGCTTGACCATCTTGCCAATGGAATCGGGAAGGACGGCGTTGGTGCCGCAGAGCGAGTAGCGCGCTTCCGCATACAGGGTCACGATCTTCCCGCGGTCGAGAATCGCCTTGATATTCCTGATGAGGGAGAGGTCATTGGTAAACTTGCGCTTGCCGAAGCAGCCCACGCCCCACATCAGTTTTTCGCGGCCAATGAAGCCGTCCACCGCCACAACGTAGTACGGCTGGTGAGGGAAGGTCGCTACCGTCGCGACCATGAAATCGTAAAATGCATTATGGTTGCAAAGCAGCAGGTACGGCGGCTTCACGCCCTTCATGTTGATACGGTGAATCTTACTGCGGTGCAGCCAGAATACGGGGAAACACAGCAGCCACACTACGGGCCTAAGATACCATTTTACGCGCGGCGGTTCTTTCTTCAGGTCGAAGCGCTCAACATCCTGAAGCGGGAAAAAATCGGACATATACTAGTCGTTGTTTAATTGACGAAGGATGAATGTGCCAGAAATGCTGTCGCTCGACTTTCCGGTACTCATATATTTGTCGGCTTCCTTCCAAATATTACCCATCTGGAAAAGCATACCCTGAGTAGTATCTGGAATAATCAGGCAATTATGTTTTTTGATATAAGAAATGTTGGCCTGCCTGGACGCTTCAGGATCAACCTTGAAGTCGTCCGGGTTTAGTTTCTTGTTTTTGGATTTAGAGCTATTCCTCTCTTCTGGGGATTGTGCCAGCGCTTTCTGGATTTCTTCGTCTGACATTCCCTGCGCCGACATTCCTATGGCCATGATTGTATTCATATCGGCATAGTATGACCAGCTGCCTTCTTCAAGCAGGAACTCAGCGCAGGTGATAGGATTGCGGGAATTCACCGTTTCACCTACCTTTTCTCCTGTTGCCATAGACATAAAAGTATCCGCCAACACTTGACCGATTTTTGCTCCCATCGTTGCTTTCGACTCCTCTGCCCTGGCAATAATCCCCATCATATCGAACATAATGGCTACACCGCTGTCCCTGTCTGTATCCCTGAAAAACATTCCAGTCGCTTCGAAAGTACCCGCATCGGACTTACTGGCGGGAGAGACGTCTTCAAGTGTATAATGAGTGATTCCCGCCTCATCCTCGAAGGATTTGACGGTAAAAGTTCCGGTCAGAGTATATTGCTGAGCGGGCTGGATGAAGAATTCGTCCTTTACCTTGATTGTATACTCCCACCTCTCGGCTTCCTTGACCTCGATATCGATTTCCCTCTCGGCGTGAACCGACGAGTTCGTTTCGTCTTGATGGAGGTCGATAAGGACTTTGAGGGTTGCTGTCCCCTGCTTTACACCGCGAAGTTTAATCTTCGCCGTTCCATCTGATCCGGTAGTAACTTGTGCCGGAGAAGCAATGAGTATTCCCGTGTTGGATGAAGAGACCTCGATGGTATAACCATCCATGGCGTAAAGATCCTTTATGTCGGTAAGAAGAAGTTCGGCCTCACCGGTCCCGCCTTCACGAACCTCGGACAGTTGCTCGAGCCTTTTGAAATGGACCTGCATGGGGGTATAGAAAACCTGGAGCATGGCGCTGCCGACTTTCTGTTTAGCTTTGTCGCCATCCTGCTTCTGAAGCGAGACAAGGGCCGAGGCAGTGCGGAAAAAGCCCTCGTCCATGTATTCTATGTTTTCGACGTAGGTGTTTTTACCTGTCCATTCGCGGGAAGTAAAGGCATAGCCTGTCTTGCGCGCCTGACCTTCCTCCCAAATGCTCTGGAGCTGGACGCTATCGACCTGAGCCAGGAGACTTCCATGGATATTATACTGCTCGTAGTAGACACTCTGCCCGGCGAGGTTACTCCTGCACGCTCCATTGCGGAGGTTATGCGAGGCGTCAATAGCGTCGACCATGGCCTTAGCCGCTCCGGCTTCATTTCTTGTAGACTGGAGATTGTATATAAAAGGCTCCAGCGCAGTCGCAGGGACATCTTTTACCAAGGGGGGATTGGAGGTTTGGGCTTGAGCTGTAACAGTTGCCGAAAGGGCCGCGAGGGCCAGGAAAGCGATAATGCGTTTCATAGGCTTGGCGTATTAGTCTTCCCAAAGATATAAAAAAATAAGGAGACATGCTCTTTCGAACTTGTCTCCTTGTGCGGTAGGTGAGAGTCGAACTCACACACCCCAACGGGCACTACCCCCTCAAAGTAGCGTGTCTACCATTTCACCACTACCGCGATTTGGGACTGCAAAAATAGTACGTTTTCTTTAATTCGCAAAATTTTCGTGCATATTATTACCGTTCTCCTCTCCCTCCCTTTCGGGCCGTAAAATATAATCTCCTGGCTATCAGCTGGTTACGTAAAATCGCCGCCGTTATTTTCAGCAGGCGTTTTTGCCCATTCTATTGATTCTCAAGTAGTTATATTTCACGGCCTGTTGTGTAGAAAAGTTAGTATCTTTGCGTGGTATGGACCTTTGTGGAGCACCGTTAGTTAAGTTGACACCCCCGGCGGAAGGAAAGATTCTTCTGCACGCGTGCTGTGCGCCATGTTCGAGCGCTATTCTCGAGTGCATGGTCCTAGGCGGGCTGCGGCCTACCGTCTTCTTTTCCAACTCCAACATCACCCCGCGCGAAGAATACGACAAGCGCAAAGCGGAGATCATCCGATACTGCGAGAGCCTCGGGATAGAGTGGGTCGACGATGATTATGACCATGACGACTGGCTGGTTCGCGTTGCCGCGGGGCGCGAGGATGCGCCGGAGCGGGGTCCGCGCTGTCTGGAGTGCTTCCGCTACCGGCTGGCCCGAGCGGCCGCGTACGCCTCGAAGCATGGATTTGCGGTTCTGACCACCACACTTGCCTCGAGCCGCTGGAAGAGCCTTGAACAGGTTGGAGCGGCCGGCGCGGAGGCGTGTGCCAGCGTGTCGAGCGGGGCGGGGACAAACAGCGGCGCTGGCAGTCCGGTCGTTTGGTGGGATATGAACTGGCGCAAGGGCGGGCTCCAGCCGCGCCGGGCCGAACTAATCCGCGAACTCGGCTTTTACAACCAAACCTTCTGCGGTTGCGAATATTCTAAGGAACAATGATCTGCTACCCTACTCCCAAGATAAACATCGGTCTGAACGTCCTTCGAAAAAGGGAGGACGGATTCCATGATATCGAGACGCTCTTCTACCCGGTAGACGCTTTCCACGACGAGTTGTCAATCGTACGCTCCAAAACATTCTCGATCAACATCGAAGGCGCATACTGGAATCCCATGGGTGATATTACGGCGAAAGCATGGCGGTTGATGGCCGATGAGTATGGAATCGGACCCGTCGCCATCAGAATGATCAAGCATATCCCGGTAGGAGCAGGGCTGGGAGGCGGCTCGGCCGACGGCGCCTGCGCGCTGGGGATGCTCAATGAACTCTTCGAGCTGAACCTTCCGATTGAGCGCCTGGAACAACTCGCCGGCCGCCTCGGCGCCGACTGCGCATTCTTCATTAAGGGAGTGCCTCAGTGGGGATCAGGGATAGGCGACATTCTTGAGCCTGCAGACATAGACCTTTCCGACTATGAAATCCGCATCGCCATCCCTTCAGGAGTCCACGTCAACACTGCGGAAGCGTATAAGGGTTTAACCCCTCACGAAACGTCAGAACCTCTAAGGGAAGCCATTAGTCTCCCCGTAGACCAGTGGAGCGGACGCGTAGTGAATGATTTCGAAGCCACCGTCTTCGCCTCGCACCCCGAAATCGCCGCCCTTAAAGAACAAATGTATCGCGACGGCGCCATCTACGCCTCCATGTCCGGAAGCGGTGCTGCCGTGTACGGGATTTTTTCGACTACTCCCCGTAATTTGGGGGGGAGAAGTCCAAAAATGAGTATCTTTGAGGTATGATTCTGTTGATTATATACCTGGTTGGGCTGATTCCGGGGTTCATCTCGGCGATGGATCTCTGGAGACAGCATACGCTGAAGTTCTTCCCCAAACTCTTACTGGGGCTTCTGGTGTTATTTTTCAGCTGGGTCGGCTATTTCGCCTACTGGTACGGCATGCGGCACTTTATTGTTAATAAAGGGCACCTAGAAGCTGGAGAATAGAGATTTCTCCACGCGCTTCGCTTGGTCGAAATGACAAGCACAGATTCCTTCGCTGCGCTCGGAATGACACGCTAGTATAGTCCGGCTGGCAAGTTCAGGACCAGGCGGCGACTTTCTGTATCTACCGAGACCACGAAATCTTCGTGGAGGGGAATCATGACCTGCGAGCCAGACTTAGTGCGAACATACAGGCAGAAATTGCCGGGGATAGGCTCGTAGTCTTCGACGAGGCCGACCTCGACAGACTGGTCGAAAAGCGTCCAGCCGATGAAATCCGGGCTAGACTCCTCGTCTTCAAACTCTCCATCGAAAAGAATATCCCTTCCGACCATCTCCTCGGCGTCCTTCAAGCAGCGCACTCCGGTCATATGGACTATATAGCGCGAAGAACCGCGCTGGGCGATTGAGTCAAAAAAGAAGGGGGCCGGTAATCCGTCGAACTCGACGTATACCGGACCCTCGATTTGTTCAAGTTCAACCTCAGGAGCGCTTACGAGCAGACCTCCGTCGGTTCCGTTAGACTTGAGAATTTTGCCAATGCGGAGCATTAGGCCTCCTCTGCGGGAGCCTCAGCCTCTGCTGCAGGGGCCTCCTCAACGGGAGCTTCCTCAGCAACTTCAGCCTCTGCTGCGACCTCGGCCTCTGCCTCTGCCTTTGCTGCTGCCTCAGCGGCGGCGAGCTCGGCGGCCTTCTTAGCGATAGCCTCAGCCCTTGCTTCATTGACCTTTGCCTCTTCAGCCTTGGCGGCCTTAGCTGCAGCGATAGCCTCGTTCTTAAGACCAGTGATCTTAGCCTCGATCTTGGCGTCGCGCTGAGCCTTCCAGTCGTTCCACTTCTTGTCGGCGGCCTCAGGAGTAAGAGCTCCCTTAGCTACGCCACCGTCGAGGTGGTTGCGAAGAAGAACACCCTCATAGGAGAGGATCCTGCGGCATACGAGAGTAGGTTCTGCACCAACTTTCAGCCATGCAAGAGCACGCTCGAAGTTAAGGGTAATGGTAGCAGGGTTGGTGTTGGGATTGTAAACACCGATCTGCTCGATGAAACGACCGTCACGCGGGGCGCGCGTGTCTGCCACTACAATGTGGAAGAATGCGAAATTCTTCTTACCGTGGCGCTGTAAACGAATTTTAACAGCCATTGTGAATCTGTTTTAAAGTTAATTAATGCGTTGTGCTCTACTCGAGAGCGGCTGCAAATATACGAAAAATAATTACCTTTGCAACTACATTAAAACTAAACGAAATGAAGAAATTTCTTTTTACCCTCACCGCTCTCCTTATAGGAGTAGTCGCATTCGCACAGAACGCAAAGAACGACAAAGCCGACTCTATTGTAGGCAAGTATTTCATCGAGAAGAATGACAGCAAGGTCGAGTTCGTAAAGAACGCAGACGGAACATACAAAGGTTTCGTGTATTGGTCGGCTGAAAATGGTGCTGAAGACATCATCCTCGTCAACGGCCTCAAATACAACGCAGAAAAGAAGCGTTGGGACGGCGCTAAGATCAGCGACCCCACCCGCGGAATCAAAGCAAACTGCACCATCCTCTTTACTAAGGAAGGCATGCTTCAGGTTTCAGGAAAGGTAATGGGTATCGGCGAGACTCACCTCTGGAAGCCGATAAGCGAATAAGCCGATTCTGGCAGCCTGCTTAAGACAGGCGAAAGGAAAGACAAAATCTGGAGCCGGCGCGCCTCCTCTTCCGGAATTCCGCGGGAGCGCATGTAAAACAGTTCATCGGCAGACAGATATCCGATGGCAGCCCCGTGTGAGCAGACCACATCATCAGCGTAGATTTCGAGCTGAGGGTCGGTCTCCACACGGGCTGCTTCGTTTAAAAGGAGCGAATTGCACGACTGATAGGCCTCCGTCTTCTGGGCGTCCGGCGCGACATAAACCAGGCCGTCGAAGCGCACGCGCGAGCGTCCATCCGCGACTCCACGGAAGAGCTGATTTGATTTGCAGCCTCCGGCTAAATGGCGGACGCGAGTGCGGATATCGACCGTCTCGGCGTCTGCGCAAACGAAGATACCCGCGAGATCCAATTCGGCACCGGGACCCGTGAGATCGACCGTGAGATCGAGGGCCGCATCAACACGCGACGGGAATACGAAGGTAGCCTTCAGCGACTCCCCCGCCCCCAGCGTGATGTGCTGCGGGACCTCATCCCATCCTATGACATACAACCTATCCATCTATTCCTTCGAATCCTTCGACTTCGATTTGATCCGCGAGCTCTTTCCCGCCGGTCTTCACGATACGCCCCTCTTTAAGGACATGGACCACGTCGGGAGCTATATACTCCAGAAGTTTATGGTAGTGGGTGATAATAATCGCGGAAGTCTCGGGCGTTCTCAGTGAATTCACGCCGTCGGCGACGATTTTCAAGGCGTCGACATCCAGACCACTGTCGGTCTCATCGAGAATTGAGAGCACGGGCTCGAGCATGGCCATCTGGAAAATTTCGCCGCGCTTCTTTTCTCCTCCCGAAAAGCCCACGTTCACTTCCCTCTTTGCAAACTCCGGCTTCATCTTCAGCAGGGCCATCTTCTGCTTCATAAGGCTGAGGAATTCCCCTGCGCTGAGTTCTGGTAGCCCAGCGGCCTTTCGGCGGGCGGACACGGCCGCCTTAAGGAAATTGGTCATCGAGACCCCCGGTATCTCGATCGGGTACTGGAAGCTCAGGAAAAGGCCCGCCCATGAGCGCTCTTCCGGGCTCATTGAGAGCAGGTCGCGGCCCGCAAACCGTACGCTGCCGGCGGTAACTTCGTAGCCCGGCCGACCCGTGAGCACTGCGCTGAGGGTTGACTTGCCCGCGCCGTTGGGGCCCATGACCGCATGGGCCTCGCCCGGACGGATGGTCAGGTCGACCCCGTGGAGTATTTCCTTGCCTTCGACACTGGCGTGAAGGCCCTTTATTTCGAGTAATGCTTCCATAATCATCCTACTGATCCCTCGAGGGATACCGACAATAATTTTTGTGCTTCAACAGCGAACTCCATAGGCAGGCGCTGAAGAACTTCCTTCGCGTAGCCGTTGACTATCAGGCTCACGGCCTCCTCCGGCGGCACTCCGCGCTGATTAAGGTAGAACAGCTGGTCTTCGCTTATCTTGGAGGTGGTAGCTTCATGTTCGACTATAGCTCGCGGACAATCGTTTTTGATTACCGGGAAAGTGTGAGCTCCGCACAGTGAGCCGATAAGCAGCGAGTCGCACTGCGAGTAGTTACGCGCGCCGGCGGCGCCCGAATTCATGCGGACAAGTCCGCGGTATGAATTCTGGCTGTGGCCGGCGCTTATGCCCTTCGAGATGATACGGCTCTTGGTGTTCTTCCCAAGGTGTATCATCTTAGTACCTGTATCTGCCTGCTGATAGTTATTCGTAAGTGCGACGCTATAGAACTCCGAAGAGCTGTTGTCGCCTTTAAGAATGGTAGACGGGTATTTCCATGTAATGGCGGAGCCGGTCTCGACCTGCGTCCAGCTTAGATGCGAGCCTTCGCCCTTGCAGATGCCGCGCTTGGTGACGAGGTTCAGGATGCCGCCGCGGCCCTGATCGTCGCCCGGGTACCAGTTCTGGACGGTGCTGTAGCGCACGTCCGCCCCGGCCTCCACGACTATCTCCACCACCGCGGCGTGCAACTGATGCTCGTCGCGCATAGGCGCGGTGCAACCCTCCATATAACTGACCTGGGAACCCTCATCGGCCACAATAAGCGTGCGCTCGAACTGGCCCGTGCCGCTCGCATTGATGCGGAAGTAGCTCGACAGGTCCATGGGGCATTTCACGCCCTTCGGAATGTAGCAGAAAGAACCGTCGGAGAAGACCGCACTGTTCAGGGCGGCATAGAAGTTATCCCCTGCGGGAACCACTGAGGCCAGGTATTTACGTACGAGTTCCGGATGCTCGCGGACAGCCTCCGAGAACGAGCAGAAGATAATGCCCTTCTCAGCCAGGGTCTTGCGGAAAGTGGTTGTGACGCTGACGCTGTCGAAGACCGCGTCTACGGCCACCTTCGATTTCACCCCCGCCAAAACCTCGCGTTCGCTGATGGGAATGCCGAGTTTATCGAAGGTCTCCTGCAGCTTGGGATCTATCTCCTTCGGGCGGTCGGAGTCCTTTTTCGGTGCGGCGTAGTAGATAATGTCCTGGAAATCTATATCGGGCAGCGTCAGATGGCCCCATGTCGGTGGCGTCATCTTCTGCCACTTGCGGAACGCGTCCAGACGGAATTCCAGCAGCCATTGGGGCTCCTGCTTGATGGCAGAAATCTGACGGATGATCTGCTCGGAGAGGCCCTTCGGCACATACTCCTGCTCGACATCCGTCACGAACCCCTCCTTGTACTGTTTGGAGGTTATTTCCTTTAACGCTTCGTCCATTAAGATTTCTCGACTCGCTTCGCTCGCTCGAAATGACAGTTAACAAAGGTAACTATTTTTTGTCATTTCGACTAAGGCCGAAGGCCGCATGGAGAAATCTCATTATTCGGGGAATTGTTTGGACTTAAGAGGTGAATTGACCCCGAGTTCTTCCCATGCCTCGTCGGCTCCGGCTTTGATTTTACTCCAGTAGTTCCAATTGGCTATGTGGACAAGGTCGAAGACCATACATCCTTCTGTCTGTGTCAGACAAAGCTTCACGGCCGACTTTGCATCGAAATTCTGCTTCGCGACCGAGAAGGTGCCCCACATATCGCAATCTCCCTTAAGATACTGTCTTGCGACAGTCAGCGAGTACTGGATACAGTCGGTATCGAAACCCATCACCTTGTTGTAGTATGCACCCAACTGGAAATAATCCAGCTGATCTGCATAACCGGTAGTGTGATAATTCTTTGTCGACCACCAGTAATTGTCGGCATAAGTATATCTGGGGCTGGCCCAGTTCTGGCCGGTGTGGGGTAGCGGATACCAGGCGGCCGCCCAGACCGACAGGTCCGAATCGGGGCGGACCTCCTTAAGGGCGGCGCGACACTCCGCGACAACGTCGTGGATCACTTTCGCGCGCCACTCTATCCACTGGTTAAACAGCGGACCGGTAGTAAAATCGGTTCTCGACTTGTCCGGACTTGTGTAATAATAAATGTCCGCCGGCCAATTCTCAACGCTCTTTCCGATATACTGCTCGAAACAGGCGCGTGAATAGTCGGAGAAGTCGCTGTTGTAGTCCATATAGCGGCAGTAGTCGAGGACGAAGCCGTCCAGAGCCGCATACTTGGGATTCGAGAACATCTCGGTAAGCATACGCTTGACGTAAGCCACCGTTTTCGGATGACAAGGGTTGATAGCTCCGAACTGCCCTTCCTCACTTATCTTCTTAAGACCGGAAGGCAGCCATTCGACACACTCCAATTCCTTGAAATAGTCGTCGTCGAACAAGGCTCCATAGCGACGGGAGTTCTCCCCCATCACCATTACTGAGGCCGAAGCCTCAACCCTCATTCCGAGTTCTTTTGCCGTTTGAAGTATGTACTCGAGATAGTCATAGTCCCTCTGGACAGTATTTCCTCCCAGGGTGACGCAAGGCTGGAGGAACTCGCTTTCGTAGAGTGCGCAACCGTTGCCCGGCTTAACACCCACTACGATTCCGTTGAAGCCGGCGTTGCGCGCCTTCTTCAAAGTAGACTTGATATCCTGCTTGCGGGCGAAGCGGCTGAAGTTCGCCGATGCGTCTATCCACATCACGAGAGGTTTCTCGCGGACGGTATCTCCGGGCGCGATGTAGTTTGAGTCTACAGGGTCGATGATCGTAGTATCCGGAGGTGCGATGGTATCGTTGGGATCAATATCTATAGGCCCCGGTTTTACCGGAGTCTCACAAGCGAATACCAGCGCCGCTGCAAACAGGGCTAAAACTATCTTTTTATACATATCTATTTCTTTCTTCCTTCGGGACAGGCCTCCGCGCGCTGAATTCCTCGCTTGAGGTCATCCCATGCCTGAGGTTTGCCGAAGGTGTGGCACATGTCGAAGACCATCATGCCGTCGGACTGGGTCAGGCAGACATAGGCCGCATCGGCCAGGTCGATGGGATTGCAAATCTGGAACGAGCCGACCATCTTGCAAACTCCGGCGACGTCGCGGTTGGAGCGCATCATCGCGTACTCCATGGATTCGAGGTCATCCAGGCCCCACACCCTTTCGAGGTAGGCGCCCGTCATGAACACGTCGAGCTCTTCGGCCATGCCGGTCTCGCCGTAATCGGGGGCTGCCCAGTCATAGGCCTTCCAGTAGTCGGCCTTTTTCGAGGCCCAGTTCTGGCCGTTGCCGTAAAGGGCATGGAGCCAGCTTCCGGCCCAGTACTCAAGCTCTACCTTAGGGTAGTTCTCGTCTTTCCAGGCCTTGACTTTTGCAACAAAGTCGGTGATAATCTGCGAGCGGAACTTCCACCACTGCTTGTAGTACTTCCCGGGTACACGACGGCCCGCATCATCATAGCTGAACACGTCTTCCGGCCAGCGCTCCAAAGGTTCGCCGACGTACTTTTCGAAGGCCTTACGGGTCTCGGGCGAGAAATCGGCCTGTGCGCTCGGAAAACGGCAGTAATCGAGAGCGAAACCGTCTAGATCGCAGCTGGCGAAGATCCGCTTGATGTTGTTCATCGCTATCTCCTGCGACTGGGGAAGGAGCGGATTGAGGAAAGCGGCAACTTCACCCGGCATGTCTTCAATCTTCTTGAAGCCATCCGGAGTATACATCAGACAGGTAAGCCTGCTGATGGCTGGATCGTCGTAGACCAGGCCACGATGCCAGTAAGGCGAACCGGCCGGGAAGATAGTCGCGGCGATCGATACTTTCATGTCGCGCTTGTGGGCCTCCTCGATAAACATGTTGACATTGTCGAGGTACAGGATTCCGTCGCAACCGCGAACATCAAGGACAGCCCAGTTGAAACCGGTGTCCTTGCATTTATCGAGGTAGTAAACGACGGAGTCCCGACTCGACAACCGGGCATGGTTGTCGATGGCCATCCACATATATTTGGGCTTCTCTGCGCCCGACTGGGCGCAGGAAGCCACAAACAATGCGGCGAGCGCTGTCATTTCGACCAAGCGCAGCGCGTGGAGAAATCTCATCGATTAGAGAATTTCGGTAGTGATGTCGTAGAGACGCACCTTGGCGCTCTGGGCGGCGACTACGATGTGGCCGGTGCGGGTCGCAGGGTCAAGCACGTAGGCGCTGCAAGGAGCGCAGGATGCGGCACCGTCGATCTGGTCGGAGATCATCAGGTAGTTGACCAGTGATTCGTCGACCTCGTCGGTGTCAAGGTCATCCTCTACGAGGTTGTTTGCCTTCTGGACGGTGATCCAGTTGCAAGGCCATGAGCTGGAGCATGCAACTATGTACTTCTGTCCGTTGTAGATGAATGCGCGTACATGGCCGGTCGAGTAGTTTCCATAGCTGAAACGCTGACCCTGGACCCCCCAAGGCTCGCCCCAGTGGACATTACCGGTAAGGGCGACCTCGTCGTAAGAGCCTGCCATGAAGGCGGTAAGGCCTTCGTCGTAGACATAGAATGCGGCGGAAGCGTTGCCTGACTCGCCATACTCTGCTGCCGCGAGCGAATCCCAGCAAACGAAGCCATCCTCAGGATTGCCGCTGAAGAATGAGAGCATCTGGCCCCAGCAACCGTCGTTGCAAGGGTGCGGGATCATAGGACCGTACCAGGTACATGCCGGGCTGCCATCATCCTTAAAGTACTTGCCTCCCTTATAGACGAGGACATGATGCATCTGAGGAGGGGCGGAAACACCGGTACGGAAATTCAGGACGAAGTCGCCCTTCACGTCGCCTGCTACCGACATGTACATACACTGATACTCTACGGGTCCGTAGATCTTGGTCGGTTTCTTGTCCCAGCCATCAAGCCATCCGTAAACTTCGGTCATAATGCCCATTGACTCGTCGGCATGTTTTCCCTCATAGCTGATGATAGCTACGAGAACACCGTTGACATCGTTGGTCACAGCTGCGAGCTGATTCGTAGCCTTGACTGCGCCGTCACCATAGACAAGGAGGCCAGGGATACCCTCAACATTGAGAGTTCCGAGTTTAGTGCCCTCAAGGTTGAATACCTGAAGGTCTGCATAAGCGAACTTGTCGATGTCGCAGAAGCCAATACCGCAATCGAAGTTCGGTTTTGCTCCAAGATTGCTGAGCTCACCAAAGGTCTTCTCCCATTTCATTGTGCAGGCTTCCTTAATCTCGGCAAGAGCGATGAAGGCCTTATAGACGGCCTTTGTCTCTCCATCCTCTGCGGTTACGGTAAACTCAACTCCACCCTCGACGGTATAGTCGATAGCGGTAGCGGGGTCGGGGCTGATGGTAGCCTTCTCAGAGATAGTCGCGACTGCGGTAGCTGCCTTGAGAGCCTCGAACTGATAGGCGAAATAAGTAATTTCAACAGTCTTGTCGACGGGGTCGATAAAAGCGTTGATGGTCTCTGTTCCTGCAGTTACTACGAACTCGGAGAGTTTACACTCATTGCTCTTCGGCTCCTCAACCGGTTTCTGATCCTCGGGTTGGGTCTCGGGATCACAACTTGCGAGCGCTGCAATTGCCGCGAGCGCCGCAAAGAAAAATCTTGATGTTTTCATCGTGTTAAAAGTATTAAGCGGTTATTTTTCAATCTTTGCATAGAGGTGATAATCCTTAGTCGTTCCGGTCATTTTAGCCGTGACGGTCAGGTCTATCACATCGGTAATATCGTGGATTCCGTAGAGGGTGCGGTCCACATCTTTTCCTCCCTCGCGGGTAACTTTTACATATGCGTCGAAACCGATGTTCGCCCTGATTTTGACGGCATCCAGGTCGATATCCTTACGCTTATCCTTGGAAACCGTAAAAACGATATTGCCGGAATCCTGGTCTATCACTCCGGCGAAGCTTATCGGCTTCTCCTTTCCGGTCACATCTTTCTGGGTAGTACAGATGTAGATGGCGCTGATGGAAGCGTCGTCGTGGACAAAATCGGCGTCGGGCTTGGCGCAGGAGTTCGCCCCAAGGGCAAGCGCCGCAATAGCAATTATGCTGAATATCCTTTTCATACTTCTTCCTTTTTTACCATCCCGGATTCTGGTCCGACTGGCTGATTGCTTTGTTATTGTTGATCTCTGTCAGCGGCAGGGCGAAGGCATAGTAGCTTTCAAGGAAGGTGTGGATCTTCCCGGTGCCGTCGCAACTTACCTGCTCGTAAGTCAGGGTTCCGTCCGTTTTCTTGGTGATCTTGCAGCCGTGGAAATTCTTTTCGTTGATCACATCGACCGCGTCCTTCCAGCGCCTGAGGTCCCAGAAACGCTGGCCTTCGCCCGCGAGCTCGACCATGCGCTCATGCTTGATGTCGGCCATGGCCGTAGCGAGGTCAGCTCCGTTCTTCTCGGGGAGGTGGACCCTGCCGCGGATGCGGTTGAGCTGCAGGTAGGCGTTGACGAAGTCGCCCTTCTGGGCGTAGGCCTCGGCCTTGTTGAGTACAACCTCGGCGAAGCGCATCGAGATGCCGAAATGGTCGCTGCCGTACTTCTCCCAGCCGGTCTGGTTCTCGGTTATGAACTTGCGGAGGTAGTAGCCAGTGACCGTGGAACCGGCGGCTCCGGAGATGTTGAACTCCACAATCTTGTCGAGGCCGTCCTTGAACACGGTAGTGTCCGCGCTGACGAAGGTCTCAATCGTCCTACCCTCCCAAGGCGCACCGTTGTAAAGGATGCTGGCGTAGAAGCGCTCCTCGCGGCCGGTGTACGGGTCGGCGCCGTGGGTCTCCCAACTGAACGGCGTACCGTCGGCCATCTCGTAGGAGTCGACCAGCTCCGAAGTCGGGCCGAACACCGCGTAGACGTTGGCTCCGGGGTGCTTTCCGCCCTGGGCACCGTCGCCGAGCGGACGGAAGAAGACGTCGGCCCTGTGCGTGAGCTTATTCTGCATAAACTCGAAAGTCAGCAGGTGCTCGGGGCTGTCGATGTCCGCGAAAATGTTGGCGTAGCTGGGATCGAGAGTTCCGCCATAGGCCTCGCAGGAGTCTGCGGCCTCGATGGCAAGGTCCCAACGCTGGGCATAGAGGGCCGCGCTGGAAAGGAGACCCCAGGCGTAGGCGCGCGTGATGCGCCCGCGAGGCTGGTTCTTCCTGATATTGCTACCGGCATAGCGGAGGTCATCTTCAATGAAGTCCCATACTTCGTCGGGGCTGGCGAGAGCCTTGTCATTCTCGGCCGGACCGTCGACTTTGTCGCGGATTATGCACTTACCGTAGATCTTCATCAGACGGAGGTAGATGTACGCACGGACGCAGCGCATTTCAGCGGAGCGTGTAGTCGCATAATCATCGCTTATTCTGGGGCCGTAGACCGGAGCGTCGCGCAGGAACTCGTTGCACCTGCGGATTCTGGTGTATGAATCACTCCATGTCTCAAAGACGCCCGCATATGTGTTGGGGAAGGTTCCCTGTAGGAAGGCGGTGTTGTAAGGATGGTTGTACTGGTTCCAGGAGTTGGACTTGATAAGGTCCGAGTAAGCATCCCAGAAGATAGCCATATTGCTGTCGCCACCGACCGTTCCGTTGGTCTCCTTCATGTAGTTGTACAGGCCGAGCAGATACTGATCTGCACTGTTTGCGCTGGACCATACGGTAGCTACAGAGTAACGATCGGAGGGATCTATATCAAGTGCGTCGTCGATCCAGTCTGAACAGGCGCTGAGCGCGAGTGCCGCTGCTATAATTGCAAATAATCTTTTCATCTTAGAATGTGACTTTAGCGCCGAAACTTACAGTCCTCTGCTGAGGATAGTATCCGTTGTTGATACCTGGATTCTCAGGGTCAATGTACTTGAACGACGAGAAAGTGAGAAGGTTGGTTCCTGCGACGAAGATGCGGCAGCTGGAAACAGGAGTCTTTTCGAACCACTTCGACGGGAAGTCGTAGGCCAGCTGTGCGTTCTTCACGCGGAGGTAGGAACCGTCGCGCACCCACCAGTCGGAGAGCCATGCGTTGTTGGCGTTGGTGCTAGACGAGAGTCTGGGATAATGCGCGTTGGTGTGTTCGGGTGTCCATGCGTCTTCGACCAGATAGCGGAGGGTGTTGCCGCCGCCGTAGAAGGCGCGGGTGTACATAGTGTTGTCCATGTTGCCGTTGGACCATGTACCGCAGAGGACGTAATCGCAAAGGGTCGCGCCCTGCATGAGGACGCTGAGCGAGAGGCGTTTGTAAGCGACGTCGAAGTTCATCGAGAAGGTCATCTCCGGGGTACTGGAGCGGCCTATCTTCACAAAGTCTTCGGTCGAGCTGATCTTGCCGTCGCCGTTGACGTCCTGATACTTGATCGCTCCGACCTCAGCCCAGCCGGTAGGGGCCTGGGGATACTGATCGACTTCTTCCTGGGTCTGGAAGAGGCCGAGGGCATGGAAGCCGTAGTACGAACCCATAGGCTGGCCGAGCTGCGCGCGGTACGAAGGGTAGGAGTCGGACAGGCGCCTGGAAATGAGCCTGTTGCGCGACCAGCCGATGATGCCGGTCACCGTGTAGCTCCAGCCGTTGGCGAAGGCGTCACCCCAACTGACGGTCATATCGAAGCCACGGTTGTCTACTTTACCGGTGTTCATCCATACGGGGTTGTTGCCACCCAGCGACGGGGCGTAGAAACCGGTGTCGTCATACTCGAGGATGCGCGAGGTAAGTTTGTAGAAGACGTCGAGTTCGACCGAAAGCCTGTTGCCGAAGGCCTTGGACTCAAAGCCCACGTTGTATGTGTTGGTGCGCGACCATGTCAGGTCGTTGTAGACGTAGTTGGAGGTGTAGTAGATCGAGGTCGGCGAGCCGTTGATGTAATGGGTAATGCTTGGCGAGGTCGACCTGTAGGTCTGCATGTATAGATATGCTTCAGTATCGTCGCGGCCGAGAATACCGGCGGAGGCGCGGAGCTTGAAGAAGTTGAGGAACTGAATGTCTTTCATCCAATCTTCTTCGGTGAGCACCCAACCGAGGGCCAGTGAGGGGAAGTAGCCCCAGCGGTGTTCCGGGTCGAATTTGTAGGAGGCGTCGGCGCGAAGCGTAGCCTCGGCAAGATACTTCTTGTCGTAAGCGTAGCTGATGCGCCCAGCCGCTCCGAAACGGCCGGAATTGCTGTAGCCGCCTGATGCTGCGGTCGAAGGGAACTTCTCGCCATGGTTAAGGTCGATAGGCGATCCTTCGGCAAAGCCGGTCTTGTAACCGGTAATCGTGTCACCATGGTAAGTATAGCGCTCCATAAAGAACAGCGCGGAAACATGGTTCTTTCCGAAGTCGTGGTTATAGGTGACCTGCGGGCGGATGGTCATGTTGTAGCCTATCGAATGGGACTTGTTGAAGTTGTTTTCGCCGATTCCCAGCGACGTCTTCTGGTCCACCTGATCGGTAGTGGCGCTGTAGGAGTAAAGCTGGAAGCTCTCCAGGTAATTGCGGTTGAGGGTGTAGTCGAAGTTGTATGCAAGGTTGACTCCAGCCTTGAGGCCTTTCAGAATCTCCAGGTCAAGGGCAGTGAAGTCGTATTCGAGGTTCGACCTGATTTCTCCCATCCACCTCTTCTCACTCTGAAAACCGGTTTCGAGGGCGGCTAGAGGAGTGTAGGTATAAGTTCCGTTGGTGTATCCGAGAGGCAGGCCGTTATACTCTGTTGCAAGGATAGGGATTGCATAGCATGCCTGACGCAGCGGCGAGAACTCGCCCTGCCATGTGCCGCTGCTGGAGCGCATGCTGAGGCCCGGCCACAGCCTGTCGGTGTTGGCGGCCGACATATTAACATTGTAGTGAAGGCCTTTGCTGAGCTGGGCATCGATGTTTGCGCGGATGTTGTAGCGCTCCATCGAGGTATTCTTCAGGATACCATGCTGGTTCATGTAACCGACCGAGGTGAAGTAACGGAATTTGTCTGTTCCGCCGCTGGCCGATAGGTTGTGCTGCTTTGTAAGACCGTAGTCGTTGTAGATGAGTGCCCAGTTGTCGGTCTCGGCATAGAGGCCGCGATCCTTAAGGCTCTGGATGCGCTCCGGAGTCCAGAACGGGGTCTGGTTATCCATCTCGCGAGCCTTGTTGTGCCAGTAGATGTATTCGTCTGCAGTCAGAAGGTCGGGGATGACGGTGTTCGTATCGAAGGATACCGAGCCGTCGTAGACTATCTGGGCCTTGCCGCGGGAGCCGCTCTTGGTCGTGACGAGGATAACGCCGTTGGCGCCTCGCACACCGTAGATAGCGGCTGTCGCGGCATCCTTGAGGATGGAGACAGTCTCGATATCGTTCGGGTTGAGGTAGGTCATCGAGCGCTCGACGCCGTCGACCAAAACAAGAGGTGACGAGTCGTTGAAGGTCGAGGTTCCTCGCACGAGCAGGCTGGCCGCGTCGCCGCCAGGGATACCAGTGGTCTGCACGGCGGTCACGCCGGCGAGGCGGCCGGTGAGCATCGTGCTGACGTTAGTATTCGGGGCTTTGAGGAGGTCCTTGCTGTTAACCTGCGAGACGGAACCCACGACGAATTCCTTTTTCTGAGTTCCGTAACCCACGACGAGAACCTCCTGGAGGATGTTTTCGTCTTCTTCGAGCAGGACATCGATCTTAGTACGATTGCCCACTTTGACTTCCTGTTCTTTATAGCCCATGAGGCTGAAGACCAGGATGTCGCCCGGGCCCTTAACCGTGATGAAATAGGAGCCGTCGGCGTCTGTCATAGTTCCGCTGCCGGCATTACCTTTCACGAAGACTATTACTCCCGGTTCAGGGCCTGCTTCGCTTCGCACCTTTCCCGTCACTTGCGTCTGAGCAAATGCCTGAGAGGCCACTAACAGCAAGGTCAGAACCGCAACCGGAAGCTTGAATCTCAAGCGTTTAGTTTTGGTCATTGGTTATCAATTAGCGTTAGTGACGTAAAATTACGAAAAATCTTGGATTTTTCGACTTCTCCCCCCTCGATTACGGGGAGTAGTCGAAAAATGCTATCTTTGTGGTTACTAATAACCAGTATTTGACGATGTTCCGTAACAATTTGATAGCTATCGCGGCAGCGGCCGTTTTCGCGGCTTTCGCCTGTACTCCGCAGACTCATCAGGGTCCTCAGACTCCTGAAGAGCCCGTCGATACGACTCAGACTCAACCCGCGGACACCACCCAGCAGACTCCTCCGGAGCCGGAGCGTGACTGGAGTTGGGTGAACGGATATCCTGTAGGAATGACTGTGGAGCCCTTCACCGAGACCTTCTCCGACGGGAACAAGTGCAGCGGTTTTGTCGCAACTCTTGATTTTAAGGAGAATCCCAATCTGAAGTTCAATTGTATCAGGTCTCTGAGAAAGAAAGGTCCGACCGCATTTTTCGCAGATTTCGACACTTCATTGGGAAAGGCATGTCTGGCGACTAACGGCGGATACTTCGCCGGCTCTACTTCAGTCAGCCTTGTCGCACATCTGGGAGATTTTACCGTTTCGGCTTTCCGCGCCTTCAACTGGCCCAATGACGAGAACGCCGAATGTACTATTTATCCTGTGCGATCCGCGATAGGTCTGATGGAAGACGGTCATTTCGAAATACAGTGGGCATATTGCACCAGACCGGCATTCAAAGGTCACACCGCTTTCCCCTCCTGGTTGGACAACAACGAAAAGACGAAGACATTTATGAGCGAGCCGCCGACCGCCGACTACTGCGAAGGCGCTTTCGAGTGGAAGCCGCAGGAGGCCATGGGCGGCGGCCCGCGCCTCCTGAAAAATGGAGTGGATATATCTACTGATGCATATTGGGGCGAATGCCTCAACGCCGGAGGTACGGCTGCATTCGGGCGGCATCCCCGCACCGGTGCCGGAATCACGGCAGACGGTAAACTTATACTGCTCGTCTGCGACGGCCGCGGCTCGGGCGGCAGTAAAGGCTACACCCTCGCCGAACTCGCCGCGAAACTTCGCGCTCTCGGCTGCGTCGACGCCCTCAACTTCGACGGCGGCGGATCTTCCTGCATAGTAGGATCTGATGGAAAGATTCTGAACAACCCATCCGACGGCGCCGAGCGCATCGTCACCTCCGCAATCATCATCTCCGAGCTCCCTCATTAATCGCCGTAAACTGTAACCAACCGATAATTAGCCGCTTATACAAAATCGCCTACCCGAAACCAGGTGGGCGATTTTGCGTTATCGCTTGATATTCAGGATTTTACATTTCACGCCGCCGGGTGGACGCTAAAAGAATCTGTCGATAATATCGGCCAAAATATCAGGCCGGTTGGTGGTAATGTAGTCGGCGCCGAGACCGATGGCGCGCATCATGTCGGAGGCGGAATCGATAGTCCAGATATTGACTGTCATGCCAAGAACGTGGGCTTCGTCGAACAAGAACGAATAAGGGAATAAATATGTATAGGCGAAGTCTATACAGTTGATCCCATCAGCCCTCAAGCCGGACAAATCTTTGGTCGATGTCAGATAGCCGACGGTCGCGCCTGGCCTGGCGGCGGCGATGCGCTTACAGACAGGCAGACTGAAACTGATGTAATCTACGTAATCAGACAAACCCGCCTCCGCGACCTGACGAAGCATCTCATCGGTACAAGCTAAAGAGCGCTCCTCGGAAGAATGCTGTTTTATTTCGATTACCAACCTGGTTGAAGTATTCAACTTAGCCTGCGCCAAATACTGCTGGAGAGTCGGCAAAGGCTCGCCGTTAGAAAGCGTAACCGAAGCAAGATCAGCAGAGCTGCAGTCTTGAATCTTTTTACCACTAATCACTCCGTCGTGGTTGATATAAATAACCCCGTCTGTAGTAATCCACAAATCACATTCTGATCCATAATAGCCTCCATCCTGCGCGGCTTTCAATGCGGCGATAGAGTTTTCCGGGCGGCCGCCCATGTGGAATCCGCGGTGGGCGACAATCTTCGGCACACGCAACGCGCGCGGATTGGCAGTCACGGTCAACTGAACGCCCCCTATAGGAGCGGATTCCGCCCCGCGGCCAACCAGTATCTTATATGTATCGCTGGCCAGCCCTGCAGGAATCACAGCTACTGCCCTATCGCTCTCGATAACAGTCGAACACTCATAACGTTCCGAACCTTCGAAGATCAGCTTATCCCCCGCCTTGAATCCATCTCCGGCAACTACGAACTGTCCTCCCGGAGCGACCTGGCATTCAGACAAATACAACACATTCGATATCTGAATAGACGGCTCCGCCATATTCTTAGGCGCTTCAGCCCACAACGAAGCAACCGCAGCGTCATCCAAAACGACGTCGTAAATGCGCGCAATCACGATGTCTCCGTTCCATGTCGACTGGCACGACGCCCCCGACGGATCGCCACCGACCGCAAACCACTGGGATGCCCCGCCTGAAGGAAAGTTGAACGACCCGGCGGCATCGACCGTGGCACAAAGCGAGCCATCCACATAGATGCGCGCCTTGCCGGCGGCTTTGTCCCACACACCTACTACATGGTAATACCTGCCCACTTCGGGCACTATCCCGCTGCGGCACCAGCGCCAGCTCTTACCGCCGGCGTCGGTCGTGTTGGGCAAAAATGTTATCTCCCTACCGCGAGAAGCATCAGTTATCAAGAATCCTGTCCCTCCCTGCTCCATCGAAGAAAACGGTTTCACCTCGCCGACAGAACCAAGTTCCTGACCGAGCATAAACATAACCTCCATGGAATGCCCATCAGCCAAACCCTCCTTTACGGTGTTGTTGATATTGTAGTCGAACTTGTAGAACCCGTCCGAAATCAAATCGCCCAGTCCTCCCACGAATCGCGCGACATTTCGCCCGGCCGATTCGTTGTAGTAGGTTATCATATTGACACCAGGCCGCGTAATCACGCCATAAGCATTAGGTGATGCATCGCGGGCCGTTCCGTCGCTTGCGAATTCAAAATCCACTATCAAACCACACTTGACCTTAACCTGAACGGTAGTCGAAAGGTTCCTGTCTTTACCCGAAATAATGCTAATCGAAACCGTTTCGTCGGCAGACCTGTTCAGGCGGGAAGACAGCACCAGAGTACTGTCTGTCACGGAATGCTCCACCAGGAGCGGACTGTCTATTGAATACGCCCAATCGTAGTTGGAGCGAACAAGAACAGTAACCAGTGAGCCGGGCTCCGTGACAGACCGGACATCAGCCTTAGCCGCGAGATAAGGCGCTTCCTCCTGCGGGACGGGGACGGGTTCAGGCTCGGGCGAAGGAACTACAGCTGGCTGCGGCAGACAGGCAGCCATCAGTAAAAGCGTTATTAGAATGCGGCGGAATTTCATAACGTAAAGTTACCACTATTTTTCTAACTTTGCCTACATGAAACGTTTCCTCACCCTTTTTGCCGCCGCGCTGACCCTGATAGCTTGCGGGCCTGAAAAGACCGACAATCAGCAGCAAACCGACGACCAGCAGACCATCTCGGACAAAATCACCGTCCCGGACGAATACGCCTCCCTGACAAGAACGTCCCTCAAGAGCAGCATCACTAAAGTGCAGCCCATGACCGGCATCGTCATGTGGGCCCCCTCGAAAACGGACGACATCCAGCTGGAGTATTCATACATGGAGTACAATTCCATCTGCAAGGAAAAGGATGTATATGACTGGACTGCTCTCGACAATCTGCTCGAAGGAATTGCCAGCCGCGGCCACCAGGCGGTGATTCGTTTCCATTACACCTATGTCGGCAAGAAATGCACGGTTCCCGACTACATAAAGGCATGGCCGGGCTACGAAGAGACTGTCGGTAAGTCCGAGGGCCGCACGACCTACTTCCCCGACTGGCGCTGCGACGAGCTGAAACGTTTCCACCTCGAATTCCATAAAGCTCTGGCCAAACGCTACGACACCGACCCTCGCCTCGCATTCCTCGAAACGGGCTTCGGTCTATGGGCTGAGTACCACATCTACGACGGTCCTTTCAAGATGGGACAGACCTTCCCGGACAAGGACTTCCAAGCAGAGTTCATGCGCGGCATGTCTGAGTGGTTCACGCATACGACATGGAGCATCTCCATCGATGCGGCCGACAACACTTACGGCCCCTTCCAGAAATATCCCGACCTGCTGAACCTCCGCTTCGGCAACTTCGACGACTCGTTCATGTGTGAGGACCACGACGGCTACAACTACCGCAGCTGGAAGTTTTTCGGCGAAGAGCGCTACAAGACCGCTCCGCTTGGAGGTGAATTCAGCTACTATTCAGACTATGATCAGCGTCACTGTCTCGACGCCGCCGGCATGTACGGCAGGAAGTTCGAAGACGAAGTCGCGAAGTTCCACATGACCTTCATCATCGGCGCCGACCAGCGCTCATACCAGACCTGGGACCGCATACGCGAAGCCTCGCTCTCCATGGGATACCGCTTCAGAATACGCGACTACCGAGTAGGCGACGGCAAGACCGCCATCTTAATTGCCAACGTAGGAGTTGCACCTATCTACCGCGACGCATGGGTGGCCGTGGGCAGCAAGCGTGCCGACTACAACCTCGCCAGCCTGATGCCTGGCAACGAAGTCTGGATAACGGTGGATGCAACGGGCGCACCGGCAATCGAGTGCGACCACCTCGTTAAAGGCCAGCGAATCTGCTTCGAGGCCGAAATCGACTAGAACTGTTCGAAGAATTCTGGGAACGACTTCGCCACGCAGGCGGTGTCGTCTATCACTATCGGGCTGTCGGCCGCGATAGAGGCGATGCGTAAGACCATGGCCATACGGTGGTCGCTATGGGCAGTGTAGTTGCCGCCCTTGAGCAGCCGGCCGTTCAGGATGCGTGAGGCCAGCGTCTCACCTTCGACCGAGAGGATGTCACCTTCGATCGACGCGCTCACGCCCATCTTCGTGAGCATTTCGACTATGGCCGCAGCGCGGTCCGTCTCCTTTCCCCTTAAACGCCCCACGCCCGCGATGGTCGACGTGCCCTGGCAGAATGCGGCGAGCAGGCTGACTATCGGGAAGATGTCCGGGGCCTGGCTGAGGTCGAAGTCGAACGCCTCGAGCGGGCCTTTTTTCACGCAGACCGTGTCTTCATCGTAGGCCACAGCCGCGCCCGCTTCGACCAGCACGTCGAGTATCGAGATGTCGGCCTGCAGTGAGGAGGTGTCGAGGCCACGGAGCTCCACGCTGCCGAAGAGCGAGCCGCCGACCAGGAAGTTGGCGGCGGCGCTCCAATCGCCTTCCAGCGTCAGGTCCGCGGCCTTGTAGCTCTGCCCACCGTCGATGGTGAAGTTGATGCCGGTGCAGTAGCTCCAGTCCTGCTGGGCCAGCATGTCGGCGTTGCCCTCGAGCTGCGCGCCCGCCTTGATGCCGAACTTGCGGAGGACGTCGAGCGTGATAAACATGTACGGGATGGACTTCGGCTCGCCGACGTAGACCTTCGAGTTCTTGGGGTTCAGCGGCAGGGCCATGAGGACACCGGATACCAACTGCGAACCGGGCTTACCCGGGAGGTCGGCCGTGCCCGCGATGAGCTCGCCCTTGACCGCGAGGGGGACATGGATTTCGCGGCCTTCGTACTCGGCCTCGTTGCGCAGGATCACGCCAAACGCGGCCATGATATCGGATGCGGCCGCGAGCGGGCGTTTGAGCAGAGTCCCGCGCCCCTCGATCGACACGGGGCACTGGGCTACCTGCGCGAGGATGGGGATCATCAGGCGGGCGAGGATGCCGGATTCGCCGGCGTTGATGCGCTCGACCGTGAGCTTATTTTTGATCGGGCCAAGGCCCTCAATGGTCAGCGCGCTACCCTTGCGGGCGACCTTCGCGCCGAGCGACCGCGCTACCCTCACGGCCGATTCTGAGTCGTCGCAGGGGGTGTAGTTGCTGAGGTGGCTGGTGCCTTCGGCAAGCGCCGCGGCGATGATTGCCCTCTGCGCGAAACTCTTCGAAGCCGGGATTTTAAAATCTGCTCTGTAGAGGCCCAGGAAGTCGCCGTAGACCTTTTCGTGCATTTCTACTATCGGCAGCTGACCTTCAGCGGCCGGCTCGTCGTAGGCGGCGTAGGTGAAGGGGGCGCCCTGTTTGAGGCAGTCGATACGGGTTTGCTGGCCGATTGCGCCCATCGCGAAAGCGACGAGCCTGCTTTGCTCCTGGTCGTAGAGTCGTTTTATGATTTCGTTGTCTTCTTCCGTTTGGGCCGTCGTGACGATTTTCGCCACATCGGCTCCATAGCGGAAACAACGCTGTTTGATCTGCTGAAGGTATTCCAGATCGGGAGTCTTTTCGTAGTCGTGGTAGGACCTGATTAGTTCAGTGCCGGTTTTGTGGCAAAGCTTCTGGAAGTATTTGCTGATATTAACCGGCGCGCCGAGGTCGACATCGACAAAGCGCGCGCCCGCCTCGACAGCCTGCGACATTTTGCGCAGGGCTTTTTCCCATTGTTGATTTAGCGCTTTTATGTCAGGCTGAGGGGCTATGCGATATGTCGCAATCAGCGGCTTTTCGCTACTACCGAAAAGGTCCTTTATTTCTTCGTCCGAAAGGTTGTTGAGGTCGAGGCGTATTTCCGCCATCTCCACGAACGGGTCGTCGAGAATAGACAGAATCTCCTCGTAGGTTTTATTCTGGATTGTTGTGCAGATCATCCTTGGATCAGTATGTCTTTGGGGCGACGCTTTTTAAGAACGGGTTTGCCGAGTGCTTTGATGTACACGAAATCTATCTTGTCGCCGTCTATCTTTTTGTCGTTTTCAATTGCAGGCAGGAGGTCTTCCGCCTTGGTCGGGAGCTGAGTAGGGAGGCCGCACGCTTCGAGATCTGCGGCGAGCTTCGCCGCCAGCCCCGGCTCCGCGAGCCCGTCGATCTCCGACAGCCGTGCGGCCTGGACCATCCCTATCGCCACCGCCTCGCCATGGGAGTAATCCGCGAGTAAAAAGTTGGTACTACTCCCTACGCCGTCGTAGGGAGATGTCCCGACTTTTGTCGCGACATGGCCTCCTTCGACATTCTGCCACCACTCTATTGCATGGCCATATGTGTGGCCAAAGTTCAGCAGATGCCGTTTGTTTTTGTCAAACAGGTCGCCTTTGATGGCTTTCTCCTTGTATTTTGCCGCCTGCCTGGCGAGTTCGATTATGTCCGGAATTGCGGCATCGATTGCTTCGCGGGTATATCCTGCGCCATTGACCAACGAGAAGAGTCTAACTGCCTTATCGTAGAGTTCGGGGTCGAAGAGGGCGAAGGTCTTGATAAGCTCGGCCGAGCCGGACTTCAGCTCCCGTGCCGGCAGAGTCTTCAGTGGCTCGGCGAGCAGGTGGACCTTCGCCGGAAGGGTAATAGTTCCGACCGCGTTTTTCACGCCGTCGATGTTGGCTCCGGTCTTGCCCCCTATCGCAGCATCGACCTGAGCCAGAAGGGTCGTAGGAACCACCTCTACGGGCATACCCCTTTTGTAGATGGCGCCTGCCAACCCCACGACATCTGTAGTGATTCCGCCTCCGACAGCCACCAGCGTCGCGCCCTTCGGCGCCCCCATCGCCAGCAGCCAACTGCATATCGCTTGAACCGTCGCAAGACTTTTATCTTCTTCGGTGGCCACAATGCTCATTGTGCCCTTCACCTCGCAGTATCCGTCTTTGCTCCACTGCTTCTGCAGCCGCGTTGCAAATTCCTCTACCGCCAGGTCGTAAACTATGTATGCCTGTTTCTTCATTATACGCGAAATTAGCCATAATATTTGAATAATCGCGTTTTTGCGCTACCTTTGCCCTCGGTTGCGCCCTTCTGGGCCCCAACCCTACCAGCCCGAATGGCGGAATTGGTAGACGCGCTGGACTCAAAATCCAGTGTCCCTTAAAGACGTGCCGGTTCGATCCCGGCTTTGGGCACAAGAAGAGCATCGCTTGCGGCGATGCTCTTCTTGTGCCGTCGCTCAGCTTTCGCGGTTTAATGGACATTTTCGGTTGGTGAGACCTGGTATAACCCTTTGATTTATAGAGAATTATGGCTAAATAGATGAAACGCGTTTCATCTATTTAGTGATATGGCAAAAATAAGACGTCGTCAAAGGTGTCCAAAATGTGGTTCTCTTGACGTAATAAAATGGGGTTCTAGAGCCGGTCATCAGCGATACAAATGCAGGGATTGCAAGTTGCTTTTCACATCCAGTCGAAAAGATATCAGTGCCAATAATCGGTTTGTGTGGTTCCGAAAATGGGTACTAGGCAAACAAACCATTTGGAACATAGCTAAAGAGAGTGGTGTCAGTGAACGCCATCTTCGCCGCTGGTTTGATGAGTATCTGGATAAGGCCCCGGCGTGGTCTATACAGAGGCGTAAGAGCGTAAGAATGCTGGTGGATGGGACCTGGCTTGATCGGG
>JAFZWV010000018.1 GCA_017617035.1 Bacteroidales bacterium | reverse complement strand
TGACCACGATGCCTATTCTTTCCTTACGAAGATTCCTTTCCATAATTAATTCTGTTTTTCTTTCTCAGCAAGGATAGTGATCATAAGAGCGATATCCCTTCTGGTCTTCTGAAACTTAGATGTGTCCTCCAGGGGAGAAATGGCGTGGTTGATCTTCATCTGGTCGAGGTTTGACTTCTCGACTGCAATACGGTCGCGCAGGTCTGCTACAGACATTTCGCGTGCTTCTGCTGCTTTCATCTTGTCTCCTGGGTTTTCTTATTCAACATAGTCTCTGCGAACGACAAACTTGGTAGCTACGGGGAGCTTGTTTGCCGCAAGTCTCATTGCTTCCTTAGCAACTTCGAGCGAAACGCCCTCGGCCTCGAAGAGGATGCGGCCAGGGGTGATGGGAGCCACGAATCCGTAAGGATCGCCTTTACCTTTACCCATACGGGTATCGAGAGGTTTCTTGGTGACGGGCTTGACAGGGAATACCCTGATCCAGATCTGGCCTTCACGATTCATATAACGCGAGATAGCCTGACGTGCAGCCTCAATCTG
This sequence comes from Bacteroidales bacterium, assembly GCA_017617035.1. Classification (GTDB taxonomy): domain Bacteria; phylum Bacteroidota; class Bacteroidia; order Bacteroidales; family UBA932; genus Cryptobacteroides. The sequence continues at coordinate 20,137 of JAFZWV010000018.1, read as the reverse complement.
CTGGGCTGTAAGCCAGCAGTTCTCAAGGGTCTTGATGCCGAAAGAACCGAAGGCGAGCTGGTTTCCTCTCTGGGCCATTCCCTTCATGCGGTTCTTCTGTTCCCTTCTGAATTTGGTTCTTTTTGGTTGTAACATCTCTATATTACTTTAGTTAATTTGTTTCTCTCTTCCTGAAAAGGGCTGCAAAATTAACACAAATTCTGGAGAATGCAAATATTTTTTTAAAATTTTCGACACAAAGTTTGAATAGTTAACTCTCCTGAATTTTCGCGAGTTACGAAACTGACTCAAAAAAAGTTTGCGAAGTTTTCGACACGGAATTCCACGATTTTTGAAGAGTTTGGCGCGAATTGTGATTTGCGTATCTTTGCACTAATTCGCAACGCCTTATGAAACGCTTGCTTACAGCTTTTCTGATTATTCTGTGTCTTGGCCCGTGGGCCATGGCCCAGGAAGGCGTGTCTAAAACCGAAGAAGAGGTCGAATACTACGACTTTATCGAGCCGAGCTCAGTCACCGGGCGCCGCAAGCCCAGCCGCAAAGAGCGCAGGGAGTGGCGCAAGTACTACAGGCTCGTCTACAACTTCAACAGGGTATATCCCTTCGCGCTCGTTGGCCGCAAGCTGATGGACCAGGTAGACAGCACTATCGCCGCCGACAACCTTGACAAGGGCGTGCGCGCGCGATTCATAAATGACGTTGAGAAAGAGCTTCTCAGGCTCTTCGAAAAAGACATCCGCAACACGACCATCTCGCAGGGCTTCCTGCTCGTAAGGCTTGTCGACCGCGAATGCGGCCACACCGTCTACGACATAATCAAAGACTATGAAGGCGGATTCGCCGCCGGTTTCTGGAATCTGGTCGGCAAACTCTTCGACCAGGACCTCAAGTCACACTACGACCCCGAAGGGGTAGACAAGCAGACAGAGGAACTCATCCGCATCTGGGACAGCGGATCCTGGGATGAATTCTATTGGGAAATCTTCGGGAGATACCCCGACAAGACGGTTATCGTCACTGACAAACTTTCAACGACTTCCCGTCAAAAATAAGGCCCGGGGTTCCACCCTTCAGCCATGTATCCATGACCAGCAGTTCACTTCCGTCCGTGAGTTTCTCATGGGCCTGGACATGGTAGTGTCCGAAGACGAAGTAGTCTGCGGTTCTGCCGGCCGCGATTTCCTCTTCGGCGAAGCGCACCAGTGCCTCTTCCCTTCCCTTCCATTCATACGGGATATGGGTATAGCGGCTCTTGGTTGACCAGCGGGTTGCCAGGCGGAACGCAATCCAAGGATGCAGGGTGCTGAAAAGCGCCTGAAGGAAGCGGCTGTTGAAGATGCGGAGCATGAAGCGGTAGCCCGCGCGGGCGTCTTTAAGGCCGTCGCCATGGCCAAGGCAGAACTTCCTGCCGCCAATCTCGGTGTAGTACGGCTGGCGTATCTTGCGGATACCAAGACTCTCGAAGAAGCTGTAGCACCATATGTCGTGGTTACCGGGCATGAACCAGACTTCGACGCCATGGTCCATGAGGTCCACGAGCTGCGCGATCACCCGCGTTCCTTCCTTCGGGACTACGTCGCGGTACTCGTACCAGAAGTCCCAGATGTCGCCCAGCAGGTACAGGGCCTTCGCATCGCGCGGAAGGGCCTTGAGCCAGCTCACGAAGCGGTCTTCCCTCTCGGCGGGATCGGCGGTAGCGAGGCCGAGGTGGACGTCCGAAGTGAAGTAGACGAGCGTGCGTTCTGCGGCCATGGCTTAGAAGATTTGGGTGAGAATCACGATGAAGCCGACGACCACGCAGTAGAGCGCGAACCACTTAAGCTGCGCCTTCTTGACCAGCGCGATCATGGCCTTACAGGCAAACAGGCCGGTGGCGAAAGCGGCCACGAACCCGAGCGCCAGGGGCAGCAGCCCGGTCGAAGAAGCGGCCAGCTCGCCCCCTACGATAGCCAGGAACATCTCTCCGAGTATCGGGATGATGACCATGAGGAACGAGAACTGGGCCACGACCTCGCGGCGCACGCCCGAAACCAGACCGGTCGAGATGGTAGCGCCGCTGCGCGAAAGACCCGGTAGCACGGCGAAGGCCTGGCCGATGCCGACGAGCAGCGCCTGCCAGAACGAGATGCCGTTTCGGGCGCTGTTCTCGAGAGCCGCCTTCGATTTGGCGGCAGCGTCGGAGAAGTAAAGCAGCACCGCCGTAATCAGCAGAGAGCCGCCTACCACCCAGAGCGACGAGAACAGTTCCTCAACCTTGTCCTTGAAGAAAAGGCCGACGATGAGAATCGGAACCGTACCTACGAGTATCTTGCAGATATAGTCCGTCTCGTCGTTGTATTTGAACTTGAAAAGGCCCGAGAAGAGCTTCACGATAGGCTTCCAGAACACGACTATGGTCGCCAGAACGGTGGCGGCGTGGACCGTAACCTCGAACATAAGGTCTTCAGCGGCTTCGACACCGAGCAGTTCCTTGAAGATTGCCAGGTGACCGCTGCTGCTCACCGGAAGGAATTCCGTGAGGCCCTGAACGATTCCCAGTATGATAGCCTGCAACCAGTCCATACTATTCCTCCTCCTTCGGTTTACGGATGATGGCGACTACTATCACCACTATACCGGCCACTATCACGACAGGGGCTGCGACCAGCCTCCTGAAGTCGAACATAGCGTAGTTGAACACTTCGGGGTCTTTCACCCCGCCGCCTGCGAGGAGCACATAACCGGCCACCATGACCAGCAGTCCGGCCAGAAGCAGCCTGATGCTCTTCTTTGACATGGGCATTTTATCCATAAAGTTCGTCGTTGTCCAGTTTCACAATTTTTCCGACCACGGCATTGCTGCAAATCCAGCAGAGCAGCACGCCGCAGGCGACAACCGCCACCGCAGTGCCTATGAAAGCCTGCACGGTGAAGATCTCATAAATATCGGGATGCGATTTCCATACCAGATAGACAGCGACGGCTATGAGAGCCAGGGCTATGAGCGAACCTATCAGCCCCTGGGCCACCGTGCGGCGCACGTACGGGCGGGCGATAAAGCTGCGGCTGGCACCGACCAGCTGCATGGTATGGATCGTAAACCTGTTTGCATAAAGATTGAGGCGGACAGTATTCGCAATCAGCGCCACGGAGATGACCATCAAAAGCGCCACGATTAGCAGCACGGCCAGTCCGAGCTTACCGAAGCTCACGCTCATCGACTCGACCAGCGGTATGTTGCAATCCACCTCTTCCACGATTGGCGAATCCGACAGGCGCTTGTGGACTACGAGCAGGCTGTCGGGGTTCATCCATGCCGCACGAACTGTCACCTCTACCGAGCTGGGCACCGGAGATGACTCAAAGACGTCGACGAAGTCTTCGCCCAGCATCTCGCGCATCTCCTTCTCGCCCTCCTGCACGCTTACATAGTGTGTTTCCTTTACGAAGGGCTCGGCCTCTATTCTGCGCTGATAGGCCACGGCCTGTACGGCAGGGGTGTCTTTCTTAAGGATTACAGTAACATGGATATGCTCGCGGAAATAAGCCCCAACGGCTGACGCATTGAAGACCAGGAAAGAGGCCGCGCCGACTAGCAGAAGCACCAGACTGATGCTTATTACAGACGACAAAAGAGAGCCTGCAAGTCTCCTGCGAATAATTTTGTTTTGCTTTCGGGACATAATTCGGTGCGAATTTACGATATTTTTTCGTATATTTGGGCCAAATGGATAATTCTGCACAAAAAGTACTTTTCGTCTGCTCGGAGATTTTCCCCTACGTTCCCGAGAGCGAGATAGCGACCTTAGGACGCTACCTCCCGCAGGGTACGCAGGAGCGGAAGAAGGAAATTCGTGCGTTTATGCCCCGCTACGGCTGCATCAACGAGCGCAAGAATCAGCTCCATGAGGTCATCAGGCTGTCGGGTATGAATCTCATTATCGACAACATGGACAGGCCCCTGATTATCAAGGTCGCCTCCATCGCCGCCGCTCATACCCAGGTCTACTTCATCGACAACGACGATTATTTCAAGCGCAAGCAGATCGACCGCGACGAAGAGGGCAAGTTCTTCGCCGACAACGACGAACGCGCCATCTTCTTTGCGCGCGGCGTCCTCGAGACCGTCAAGAAACTCCGCTGGGCTCCGGATATCATCCACTGCAGCGGCTGGATTTCGCATCTTCTGCCTCTCTACCTCAAGAAAGCGTATAAAGACGACCCTATCTTCAGTAACAGCAAGATAGTGCTCTCCCTCCACGACGACCTCCCTAAGGAGTCCTTCTCCCCCGCCTTCGCCGACAAGATCTTCTTCGGCGCCGTCAGCGAGAAAGACATAGACCTCCTGAAGGCCGCCCCCGATGGCATAAATCTTGCCAAAACTGCGGCCAGGTTCTCCGACGGCGTAGTTGTGGCCAGCGACAATATCCCCGCATCGCTTATCAGCTATTGCAAGGACCGCGGCCTCAAAGTCGCGAAGATCAAGGCGAAGAGCTTCGCCGACGGAAGCTACATAGACGAATACAACGCTTTTTACGATCAGCTGTAGATGAAATTACTCAATCACATTATCGCAAGCGTAGCCCTAATCGGCTGCGTTTCCTGTGTTGAGACCAACGGACTCATTGGGGGCAACCTCATTCCCATAGACTCGCAATACCTGATTTTCTCGACCGAGATGCCCATCGACAAGGTGGAGATGCGCATGGCCGACAGCCTTTCTGGATTCTCCGATTCACGCATTGTGATAGGTGCCGTCAGGGATGATGTATATGGACTCTCGACCCGCAGCTGCGCCCTTACGATAGTCCCGCTGATCGACACTGTCGATTTCGGCAATGTCCAGTCGGTAAAATCTTTCCATCTCCACGCCACCTTCGATTCCACCGCAACTAGCCAGGCCGGCCAGGACCGCATTCTCCAGAACGTCTACGCATATGAGCTCAACTCCGATACCGATTGGACCAAACTCATGGACGCCAACGATGTCGCCGGAAAACTCGGACATCAGGGAACCAGCATTATCAAGGGGACTCCGCTGATCAACGGAGCCGACGACCTCGACCTCGAGTTTACCCCCGCCTTCGCGCGCGCGTACGTCGATTATCTGAATGGTAAGATTCTGTCGGATTCGCTTACCTTCGATGCCTTCATCAAGAAGTTCCCCGGAATATGGCTGGAAACCGACGTACCGACAGGCAACGGCGGACGCCTCAACTCCTTCGAACTCCAGATGAACTTCAACAGTTCGCAGTACTACCTCGAAGACAACTACGGTAAAATTACCCTCAATACCATCTACGACGACACCGTAGGAGCTATTGATACCACCTTCTACTTCTACGTAGGAGCCCAGAAGTTCACCGAGATAGAAACCCTGTTTACCGACTATAAGACCGGAACCTTCCCGCAGTACGCATTCAACGTAACGAATCACAGTACCCGCGGCCTGGCCGGCGCTGCCGCCGACAAGCTCTATATCGAGGGCGGCGGCGGACTCAAGCCGGTAGTCGCCGCGAAGACTCTTATCGATCTCGCGAAGAAGGCAATTGCGGATACTATCACAGCTCAGGGTCTGGATGCCTCGCTTCTGGCTAAGACCATTATCAACAAGGCGACTATAGTCCTGCCCTACGACATGCCAGGAGACTACACCGATCTCGACAATTACTACCCTCCGAGGCTCAGCCCTACCTGCCGAATCAGGACAGACACTACTTCAACCTTCATGGGCCTTACCGACGCCAGTTCCGAAAACGAAGATCAGGGCAATATCAATCGCTCGATCTGCAGCTACACTCCGGATATCACCTACCACCTCCAGCAGCTTCTCAGCCTGGAAGACGACAACGACAACCTTATCCGCGGGAACTACGATATCTGGATGCTGATTATGAACCTGGTGCAAACGACCACCACATCATCCGGCAACTCCGACCTCAGCGAGTACTATCAGTATCTCGCTTACCAGAGTTACTACAACAGTATGTACGGAGGCTACGGCGGTTACGGCGGATATGGATATGGCGGTTATGGCAGCAACTACTACAGTAACTACTACAGCTACATGATGGCTGCAATGTATGCCAGTGGCTCTACCAGCACCAAAACCGACTATCAGTTAGATAAGGACTTCTACTACAGAACAGTGCTTTGCGGTCCCGCCAGCACTACCGAAGTCCCGAAATTCAGGATTACGTTCTCGATCCCCCGACAGTAATTAATAATCGTAACGGGTATCACCATCCCAGCGACCGGGAGTCTGCTTGTTCTCGTAGGTGATATAGATGCCCTTGCCCTTGCGGCCACCGTTTTCCCAAGGTCCAACCCAGAAGGAATTGTCGTCCCAGATATAGATGCCGTAGCCATCGCGGATGTATTTATCGCCGTCCACACGCACTTCTCCAAGATACATAGAGCCATCGTCGTACTTCATACAGATGAACCTGCGGTTGGCATCTGCCTTGGGGTCGGGATATGTACCGGTGGGCTTATCGCCGGAGAATCTTCCGTAGTAAAGCAGTTTACCATTGCGGTCATAGCAGGCGCCGTAGCCTGACTTGTTGTTGTCGTCCCAGTCGCCGACATAGAATGCGCAGTCTGCGCAATTGCGTACGCAGGACGGCAACGGCTTGGAGATAATGTATAATCCCTTTCCTTCTCTCTGGCCGCTATAGTGTTCTCCGAAGAAGAAGTCGCCGTCTTCCTTCCACCAGTAAACGCCGAGTCCATTGCGGTTCCCAGAGCCCTGTCCCTTATAGCGACCGTTATCATAGTAGTAGGAAGCGTAGTCGACAAGTTTCTGCAGACGCGGCCTCCAGTCGCCATCGACAAGGTAGTTTACGTAGTAATCCTTCACCGGACGGATTGAAAGACCGAAGTAACGACTTGCGGAAGAAGTATGAGCCCCCTCATTGTTGAAGTAAAGGAATGATGCGTGTAGAGGGCTCGATGAATCGAGGTCTGAAGCCCAGATATAACCTGTTACATCTTCGCTGCCGCCGGAAGATTCTGCTTTGTAGCCGGCCGCCGGAATAAAGATGCTCTTGCCGTTGGGACCGGTAACCTTACAGCCCTTCTTTCCGTTGTAAGTGGTCCATGTCCAATCGCATTCCTCCTCGAGTTCTTCTATCTCGTCCCTGGTAGGCAGGCGCCAGCCATTGCCAAGGGTAACCCACGCAGCGTCATCTCCGCGGATGAGCCTCAACATGTTATCCCTGTAGCCCTTTTCGTGGTTCGTGTTGTAGCGCGAAAGTTGAAGATCCTCCTCTGAGGAACCCGAGCTTTTAAATACATAGTGCTGCCAGTCGTAATAGCTGTTGTGGTTGTCTTTCGTCTCAGCCCAGGCATAGTAATCGCCGTATTCCTCGGGCTTGGACGCACCTACATTGCAGGCAGCCCAGCTAACACTCAGGCCGAGGTCGACATACTCCTCGCCGCCGAACTCAGCCGGCTTTTGTAGTTCCTTCGAAATCTGGGTTGTCTTGTCGCGCTCGATCATCACCACGAACCTAAGAGGCTCGTAACCATCTTTTTGCAGCTCGACAAGATGCTCGCCTATGAGGATGGTCTGCGAGAAGATGGTCATACCTGCGGACTTACCATCTATCAAGACCTCCGCACGCGAAGGAGTAGACGATATCTGAAGCTCTCCGTAAATCGGCACCGGAGCATCGACTTTAACATCAACTGCCCTACCCTCGATAGTGCTGCCTATTATGCCGCGCGACTGAGGTATATGCGAAGGGCGGTTCGACTCGATCTTGTAGGTAAGCTGGCTGTTGAGTTGGACTTTCTCTCCGCTCTTGCCTCGGAACACTTCACTTCCCGACGGGTCGGTAATTACAAGCTCCGCCTCTTTGTCGTCGCACAGGACGGTCACCGTACCAAATTGAGGCTTAAGCGTCACAGACTGAACTGTCTGAACGCTGCCATCGCCCTTGACGCTTATCTTCTGGTTCGCGACATAGTAGTCCTTTTTGCGGAACATGATGGAGTGATCACCTTTCGCGATCTTATCGGACTGAACTATCGGGGTGGTCCCGATAAACTCGCCGTCGACAAACACGTCTGCTCCTTCGGGAACAGTGTTGAGCTTGAGCAAGCCGAATGAGGGCTTGAGCGAGACGTTGATCTCTTTCATGCCCTTTTTGATGTCGACGTCCTGCGCCCACGTCTCATAGAACCTGCTCTCGACCTGGAAGTAGTAACGGCCCTCGGCGATGAAAGCGTCGAAGCAGCCGTCGGTAACTTCCTTGAAGTTGATTACCTGGTCTTTGCTGGTTCCATAGGACACGCGCGCTACCGCGGGGTTGATGGTCATCTGAACGCCTATGAGTCCGGAGCCGCTGAAGGTCTTGACCATGGTAAAGGAAGAGTCAACGCTCAGCCTTAGTCGGTAGACCTTGCCGGGCTGCAGCGAGACACCCACCCAATCGGTAGGAGTATAACCCTCGCAGGTGAACATGATGTTGGTGACCTTGGGCGAGACCCAGTACCACCACTCGCCGCTCTCCTTGCGGTAGTTCGACCCTCCGCCGGGCGGCGGGACCGGGGCCATGCCACCTTTGGTCTGCAGGATCAGGGTCCCGGAGATGCTGTTGTCGGGCACGACCTTGATTATCGCGCAGACGTTGTCGTTGACGTCGGTCTGGCGGTAGTACGACGCTGCGTCGGCATCGTCGGGAACCAGCTCGGCCTTGGAGCTGACGGTCATGCTGATCTGGCCGAAAGCGGTAAGGCCTCCGAACAGCAGTGCGACGATGAATAGCAGCTTTTTCATACTCTAGAGTTTAATGTACCTGGCCGATGAGTTGTCCATGTCGGGCATGGTCAGACCGACAGGAGCGCCGATGTAGGTCGGGTCGCAGATGACGTATTTTTTGCCGTCGATCATCAGGTAGTCGCCGCTCACATCGCCAGAGAAGTTCACCGCTGTAGCGAGGTGGCCGGGATAGTAGATGAGCACGACAGGCCTTCCTACCAGATCCCTTATGAGACGCGAGAAGAGGATGGAACGGTCCTCGCAATCGCTGTAAGGGTAGAAGAGAGTCTCGTCTGCGAAGAACGCACGGTCGCGGCCCCATACCTTGTTGTCGTACTCGTAGACGAACGCGGTCTGCACGAAATTGAGCAGGAGGCTGGCCGCCTGGAAGTCGTTCATATCCTTGATGACCTCCTTGAGTTTGGGGTAGATGGCTTCACGTGCAAGGGAACTCATCGGGGTGTTGGCATAGAAACGCCATTTGGTAGTTCCGTCGTTGTTGGCGAACGACTCGGGGTAGTCGTTGTAGAACTCCATGAGGTTTTTGTTGGAGGTCACGGTAACCGTAGCGGCCGGGAAGTCCCTGGACTTGAGGGTGCGCGGGTCTGCGGCCGCAGTCTCGAAGGAGTTCTCCTTGACCATCATAACCGACATGGGAACGGTCCCTTCGAGGGCCTTGCCCATGACGTAGTACGACTTGTCGTCGGCGCCGTCGAACAGGTAGCACTTGCGACCGTCGACATTTACATAGGGGTACCTGTAGATATCGAGATCGGTCGCCACAAGCTTATGGAGTTTCTTGCGGGAATCCCTGGCGATGAAAAGGCGGAAGCCGGACTGTGTGAGGATGTAGGTCTGAAGGACCACGGCCTCGGGAGCGGTAGCGCTGCCGTAGAGGGTCTCGGTGAACTTGTCCACCACCTTGAGGTAGGCCCAGTCACAAAGCGAACGCTGCTGTTTCTGGGCGAGAAGGTCTACGAGCATATTGTCGTAGTCCGCTCCGCAGAACACCATCCACAAATCGGCGACCTGATTCTCTTCTACACCGGCCAATTGTGGCGTTCCGGGATAGCGGACCTTGAATTCCGTGCCGTAGATGGTAAATGTTGCGCTATTCTGGTCCAATGTAGGGACCTCGTCGATAGGGAAAGTCGGAGTGGGTTCCGGATCCGGCACCGGCACGGGCGGAATCTCCTTAATGACGACGGGATTGTCCTTGGGCGGAACCTGCTTCTGCTCGTCCTTTATAACGACAGGAGGAATGTCTTTGTCTTTATTTTTTGGAGTAGGTACGGCCTTTTTGCCGGACTTCTTCTCCCAAGGCTGACGGAGAGCCTCCTCGAACTTCTTGTTGAAAGCCTCGCGGTGGGATCTGTATGTGTCCTCGACCTTGGCTTTGTGGTCCTGGAACCTCTGTTCATTTTTCTTTTTCAGAGCGTCGAAATTCGAGCTCTGAGCCGATGCGGAAAGGGGTAGTAACACCGCCACCGCAATGATGGTGATTAATTTGCGTATCATCCTGCTAATCCTCCTACTAATGCCAGCGAAAGCAGCACTCCGTAAATGGTTATACCTAATCCTATATGGAAGACGGGGGTCATTCCGCCCTCATAAAGCTGATAGCCGACGCCGAAGTCCCACCAGCTGAACTCATTACTATGCCATCCGATACGGGTACCGAACTCGCCTCCCCAGGTATTGTACATCCAACCGCCTCCGGCGTAGACCTGCCAGTCAACCTTCTTGAAGTCATCGGTAAGCCTGAGCACAGGACCTGCGGTCAACGAACTCTCTTCGGTGTAGAACGTGTAGAGATACTGGCCGTAGAAGCCAAGGTGCTTCTTGCAATAAGCGTAATGGAAGCCGAGGGAGAAGTCCTCCCAGTCCTGGATTCCGAATGAGGTGTCGAGGAAGTGCCTCGCAAAATCGTCTTCCTCGTCGTCCATATACCAGTCGACGAGCCGGATTTCCCTGCGCATGTTGAGGTTGACATTGGAAGTCTTCCCCTCCCTGATGTTGACGTCTGTATTGATGTCTTTGTAACCCGGCTTAGTCGCATTGATGTAGTAGCTTCCTACCGGCATGGTCGTGCTGGTCGGAGCCGTAAGACGCCTTGAGGCATTCTTCCCGCGTACGTTGACCGAGACACCGCTTACTCCGTTGGTCGAGAGAGTAAGGGTCCCCGCAATGATGTGCGGGCCGGGGACGCTCACCTTCTGATTGTCGTCGATGGTGGGCGTGTAATAGACGGAGCTTCTTCGGAAAGCTATCGACTTATCGTCGGGCTCGGACTCGAAGAAGTAGGTCTTACCAACCTCCAGATCCTTTGAGTGGAAATTACCCGAAAGAGCGACGCCGTCCATGATTATATGGCTCTCGCTCGCTGTGCTGATTTGGACCGTAACGTATCTGGGGCCCTTGATCATGGCCTTTGAGAGCGACTCTGTCTGGCCCTCCTTTATTTCCACGACGAAGGGGTCGAGATGGTAACCGTCCAATTTCAGCTCCACAGTGTGAGTTCCTATGAGCAGCTCCTTGACGAATGCGGTCGTCTTTTTGGTATCTACGCCGTCGATAAAGACCTTTGCGCGCGAGGGCGTCGAGGTAATCTGCAGGCCGCCGTAGATTCCGACAGGAGGATCGACCTTAATCTCGACGTCTTTGCCCTCGATCGTACTGCCCTTGATTCCCTGGGCCTGAGGGTGATGGGCAGGCTTGACGGATTCGAGCTTATAGGTTGTTCCGCCGCTGTTGAGCTTAACGCGCATGCCGCTCTTTCCGCGTGCGACCTCTTTGGTGGCGTCGCTGACGACGAGCTCGGCCTCAGGGTCGTCGCAGACGCAGGTGACCCAGCCAAACTGCGGACGGAGATTGACTTTATCCACTTTCTGGACATTGCCATCGCCCAGGACGTTGACCTTGACCGGTTCGATGTAGTAGTCTTCCTTGCGGAACTCTATCCTTACGTCTTGACCACGGCGGATCTTGTCCGACTTCTCAATCGGGGTCGTTCCGATAAAACGGCCGTTTACATAGACCTCGGCGCCCTGGGGGTTAGTATCCAGGCTGAGGTAGCTGAAGGCCGGCTTGAGCGAGACGGATACTTCGGGCGAGTCGTTGGTAACCTCATACTTGCCGGTGAGTGTCTCATAGAAGCGGCTCTCGATCCTGTAGTAGTAGGTTCCCTTGTCGAGGAAAGCCTCGAAAAGGCCGTCGGTAAGGACGCGGCTGCCCATGTCGCAGTCTTTGGTTTTTCCGTAAAGGACGGTTGCCTCCGGAGGGAAGACATTGAGTTTCATGACGCTCTGGCCGAGAGTGAAGGTTGTCACTGTCGCGACCGCGGCGTCGACTGTTAACCTAAGCCGGTAAACGTTCTTGCCCTTGAGGTTCACGCCCACATAGTCTGTGGGGGTATAGCCTTCGCAGGAGAACATGATGTTGGTGACTACCGGCGATACCCAGAACCACCATTCCCCATTGGTCTGCTTTTCCGATTTCACGGTCGCCGCGCCGCCCTTGGTCTGGAGGACCAGGGTGTTGGTCACGGGATTGTTGAGGCTGACTTTGATGATTGCGCAGTCCAGGTCGTTTGCGTCCTTAAGGGCGTAGTACGCACGCGCGTCGGTGTCGTCCGGGTCCAACTCGGCCCGACCGTTCACTGACATATTGATCTGCGCAGACATCATCAGCGGAATCAGCAATGCCTGCAGAGCAATGAGGAAACGTTTCATAGGTTCTGTATACCGTATATTCCGAAATCCGGATCCGGCTCAGGCTGCCAGGTTCTCACATGGATGAGAGGGCGGCTCTGGTCGGCGATATCCACCAACAGATACAGGTAACCGGAGTCACCGTAGTTGGAGGAGAAATAGTCTTGTTTTACCTGGATACCGTAAAGGTTGGTATTGGTTCCGCGGGTGGTCTTCAGGACGCTTACATTGGAGAACTTGAGGTTGATGTACTCCTTGCTGCGGAAACTGCGCTCGAGGTTTCTGATATACTGGGCCTTGGTCTGGCGGTTGTACTCGAAAGCCTCGCCTTGCAGTTGAATTCCGCCCTCGATGACGGTTCTGGTAACTTTCTTACCGGTGATGATAAGCGCGTCATCGGAGAAAATCGACGAAATGTGGTCGATGTTCATAAGCGCGAAGGCGGTCTTATATCCCTCAAGGAAGTTGATGAGGACCATCTTGGCGTCGTCTTCCCACTGGGTCTTCGAGAGGATGTCGTGGAGCGATTCGGACTCGATGCCGAAGGTTACATCGTTGATAAGACCCTCGGAGTCGAACGAGAACACGACATTCTCCATGAAGGTTTTGTAGTTGTTACCGAAGGAGAATATCATAGGGATACTCCTACAATAAACACTACCGTCAAAGTTGATGAGCTTCAGCGGTCCCCTTCTGACGACCCTTGCGTTGCCATAGTTGAGCAGACGGGTATAGATGTCGTATCCTTCTGTCGAGAACAGGTCGCGGCACGACTCGTAGTCCTTCGCCACAAGGCCGTCGAGGACCTTGTTGATGCTGCGGACATAGTAGACGCTATCGCGCACGCCCGAGAAGCGGGTCTTGGAAAAGTCGGTGTTGATTTCGCGGGCCAGGCTGGACGCGGCGCTGGCATCAAGAGCGGCCTGAGCCTTCTTCAGCTGGCGCTTCGTTTTCGGAACGGCCATGCTCACTGGCACGCCGGTCTTGTAGGCGTCGGCAAAACGGATGCGGCCGATTTCATTTAGCGCAAGCTTCATCTCGGGATCCGAGATCGACTCGTCTTCATAGGTATACTCGACCCGGATGTCTACGCTGCGTATGTCCATGTTGGCCCTGAACTCGATAACTCCAATGCCTTCGCGGGCCTGGAGAACCGCGCTCTCGCCAAGGCCGTCGTTGACGGTATAGTCGAGCGAGGTGACGGGCTCACCTTCGAAGGTGACATCCATAAGTCCGAGGAGGTTATCCTCGGGAGAACGGCCTGTATACTTGAACTCCAATCCGTCGAGAATACGCTCAATGCTTGAACGGGCGTGCCATTGGGCGGGTTCACCGCCGAAATCGGGCTGGTCCGCCGCCGGGAGGGTGCTGTTCAAAAGCAGTCCCCAGTAGTTGTACTTAAGGGCGACATCGTACTTGCGCTCCTCTTCCGCCTTTTCGGCAACTTCCAGCATGGCCTCTACTTTCTTGGCCCTGGCCGAATAGATGTCCTGCAGGTCCTGCTTTGAGAGGAATGCGAGGGCATAGCCGGTCTTCTTGCGCTTGTCGTAGTAGGTCCTGGTCTCAACGAAACGGAGGGTGACGTCAGACGAGAAACTTACGCTTGAGGTGTATTCCGTCTCCGCCTGTCCGTTGACGTCGCGGTCCTTAAACTGGGTGGTAGTAGTGACGTTGACCTTGATCTGGCTGGCTATGTCTCTGCGGGCCGCGGCCAGAAGGGCCTCGACGCACTCAGCCCCTGAACCGCCGGCCTTATTCACCTCGTGTTTGAGAGAGAAATAATACTCGGCGGTCAGGAACTCGTCCCACTCTTTAGGGTAGCCCTGCGAATACCCCGCCACTGAGACCAGAACGGTCAGCGCGGCGGCGACGAACAGTCTGCGCATTGTTTATGCTATTCTTCCTCGTCTTCTCCTGAACCAGGGAAGATAGTACCAAGAATATCTTTCTGGACCTTCTCGAAGGCCTTGAGTTCCTTGGTGGAGAGCTCCTTCGGTTTGTAGTTGAGGCAGTTCTTGTAAATTTTCTCCCAGTTCTTTGCAGGCATACCTACGCGAGCCCAGATCTTATAGAGCTTGCTCTCGGGATCGAACTGGATAACGGTCTCGCCGAAGGGAGTGAAGCCCTGGACGGTGCTGGTCGATACCTGTGAGAGATAACGGCTGAAGTCTTCAGTTGCGCGGGTGACGCGGGTGACTTCTTCGTCTGTGTTCTCATCGGTAATCTCGCTCATGGCGTTCGATACCTTCTGGTCGATGTTCTTTACGTTGAAGGTGTTGGAGATAAGGGAGTAAGCTGCGCTACGGGCCATCTCCTCAGCGATGCGCTGGTTGTTGGACTCGCCGACTGCGGTGAAGTATACGAAAGGAACTTCAACGATCTTTCCGCTCTTATAGCCCTCTCCATAGGCATAGCCGAACTGCGACCAAGGGGCCTGGTTTACTGTAACTCCTTCTACAGACTCGGTCTGGGTGACCTCACCGGGAGTAGGAGAACCCGCGGCTTTCTTGGGGCTGCCGCAGGAAACGAATGCTACCATTGCGACCGAAATCGCCACGATTGAAAGAATGCGTTTCATAATGGTGTTATTTTTTTATTGGTTTAAATTGTTACTCTAGCCTTCAAATATAAGAAAAAAACTTCTATTTGTGTCTATATGTATCCCATACGCTGGCCGGGACGCCCATCCTGACATAGACGGTGTACATCCGGGTATGCTCATCGAACTTGATTATCGACTGGCCGACGCGGGTGACGCCTTTGAGGCGGACGTCGCCGCCGACCGCCTTCGCCATCCTGGCCTGGGCGTCTGACTCCGCCTGCATCTCGGCGAAGTACTGCGTCGGCGCGCTGCCCACCCCGATAAAGCAGGCATATTCGACCTCAACGATCTTTCCCTTGCTGTAGGTATCCACCTTCTCGTAACTGAACTCCGGCCACGGGTCGTCGGAGTGAACTTTCTTATGAGAAGCGCCGCAAGAGGCCAAAACCAGCGCTGCAGCAAATATGGTTATCAGTCTTTTCATGCCTTAAAGATACAAAAAAAAGAGAACGACGTTGCTGTCGTTCTCCTTATAAGTTAGTTGCGTCTGGATTAACCGAGCTTCTCGGCAACCTTGTCGCAAGCGTCTTTTACAGTAGCGATGTTTGCAGTCTCCTCATCAGGAATCTTGATGCCGAACACCTTCTCGAACTCCATGAGAAGCTCGACAGTGTCGAGAGAATCTGCTCCGAGATCATTTGTGAAATTTGCGGTCTCTGTAACCTCTGAAGGTTCTACACCGAGTTTGTCAACGATGATAGCCTGAACCTTTTTTACGATTTCAGCGTACTCCATTGTGATTTAAATTTTAGTAGTTCTTATTATTTATAACTCAATTATCTAACCATTTGACCTGCAAAGTTAATAAATAATTTTATTATGCAAAATTACGCCTCCGACCGGCTAAGTTTCAACCAAATGCGGATTCCATTCAGGCCGTTGATGAAGTAGAAGGAGTATTTGACCAGCGGGATGATGGCGTATCCGGCGGAAGGATCATGGATGAGGGTGGTGGTCCAAAGGATGACAGATGAGATGTTCACAAGAGTCCAGAGATACCACTGTTCCATGTAGGCGAACGCGCCCATGGCGAAGGCGACGATATTGGCGGTGGTGACCAGGGCATCGAGAATGATCTTGCCGGCGGTGAAATCGCTTCCGGACTTGGAGAGGATGAACCAGGATATTCCAGCGGAGGCGGCGAAAACTCCAATAAAGATGGCCGCGAACTTGAGCCACTCAGATGCCTTGCCAATACGCTGCGCCTTGACCTGCTTCTTCGCTCCCGCCCCTTTCTTGCGCCACTGGAAGAAGCCCACGAACTCCATCGGGATCATATAGAAGACGTGGAGCAGGAACTGCGAGGGGTTCTTGCTGTCGAAGAGGATGTAAGAGTAAATTGCCACGTCCAGCAAGCCGAAAACGAAGGTCCAGATCGACCCGTTCGCAGAACAGACCGTACTGACCACACCCATCAGCGCACCGAAAGCCGACAGTATCAGCAGGAACACGCGGGCATCGGGCTGCTGAAGCTTACCGATGCAGGACAGAATAACGCATATCGACATCCCAGCAAGGATGAAAACGTTGAACCATTTATTGAATTTTTCGTCGTTCATAATCACACATTAGATTCCTTCGCTTCGCCCGGAATGACAGGGGAAAGAGTTTGTTTTATCCGGGCGGCGAGTTTGGGGCCGACAAGGGCGGCCACGTCTGCCTCGGAGGCCGCGGCGATGCGCGCAACCGAGCCGAAGTGCAGAAGCAGGCGTTCGCGAGTGCGCTCCCCCACTCCTGGAATATCGTCAAGCGCCGAGCGCACCTGCGACTTGCTGCGCAGGTTTCTGTGGAAGGTTATACCGAAGCGGTGGGCCTCGTCGCGGATGTGGGTTATCACCCTGAAGGCCTGGGAGTTACGGTCAAGGAAAAGCGGATACGGATCGTCGACCCGCACTATCTCCTCGAGGCGTTTGGCCAGACCCACGACCATGAACTTATCTTCGAGACCAAGTTCCTGAATGGCCTGCCATGCGAAGCCTAGCTGGCCCTTGCCGCCGTCGATGACCACCAGCTGAGGCAGGTCATCCGGCGCCTCGGCCAGCATTCTGGAGTAACGCCTGTTCACGACCTCTTTCATCGAAGCGTAGTCGTTTGCGCCGATGACGGTTTTTATCTTGAATTTGCGGTAATCTTTCTTGGAGGGCCGACCGCCGCGGAACACCACGCATGATGCGACCGGATTGGTTCCCTGAATGTTCGAGTTGTCGAAGCACTCTATGTGCATGGGCAGTTCCTTCATGCCAAGGGCATCGCGTATCTCCTCCAGGGCCTGCTTCTTGAACTGCTCGGGATCTGTCTTCTCAAGCTGCCTCAGGGAATTGAAGTGGAACTCGCGAGCGTTCTTTGCGCTAAGTTCCAGCAGTGCCAATTTGTCGCCGCGCGAAGGGATCTTGAATTCCACGCCGCCAATCTCCACATCCGGAAGGAACGGAACGATAACCTCCCTGGACAACTCCCCGAATTGCGATTCTATCTCTGCGATGAATGTGCTCAGCATAGATTCGCGAGTCTCTTCGATCTGGCTCTTGAGCGCCAGGTTCAGGGATTGGACGACCGAGCCATGGCGTATGCGCATGAAGTTGCCCCATGCGCGCAAAACAGATTCCTTCGCTTCGCTCGGAATGACACCATTACTGTCATCTCGACCAAGCGAAGCGCGTGGAGAGATCTCAAGCGAGTCAAAGTCAAGCGAAAATACGTCGGCGTCGCAGCCGTTGGCGGCCTGGATGACGCTCTTGGAGTAGTGGTCGCTCAAAAGGTCAAGCCTTTCTTTACACACTTGCGCCGTCTCGAAATCGAGTTCGGTTGAGGCCTGCTGCATACGGGCTGTATACTCGCGAATCAGCGCGGCAGTATCG
Source organism: Bacteroidales bacterium (assembly GCA_017617035.1). Lineage (GTDB taxonomy): Bacteria > Bacteroidota > Bacteroidia > Bacteroidales > UBA932 > Cryptobacteroides. The sequence goes on along the minus strand of JAFZWV010000018.1, from coordinate 2,224 downwards.
CCCTTCAGGATCCTCACGATTTCGGCTATGTCTGCGGCATAGTCGGCCTGAGAATAGGCTCCGACGCAAGGGCCCTTACACCTGCCCAGATGGAGATCCAGACATGGACGGTACTTGCGGCGAAGTATCCCCTCAAGGTCAATCTTGAGTTTACACGAACGTAAGGGATATGCCGACTCGAAAAACTCCACCAGGGCATGGGCGTGGCGCGCCGAACTGTAGGGCCCGAAATACAGCGATCCGTTCTTCACGACCCTGCGTGTGATGAACACCCGCGGGAAGGGCTCGCCCGTGACGCATATCCACGGATAGGTCTTCGAGTCCTTCAACAGAATATTATACTTCGGCTTGTACTGCTTTATCAGATTGTTTTCAAGCAGCAACGCATCGGCCTCGGAGTCGACCACCGAATACTGTGCGTCGGCAATCTTGCTGACCAGGACCCTGGTCTTGGCATTCAGTCTCTCCGGCGGCACGAAATACTGAGCCACCCGTTTGTGGAGATCCTTTGCCTTGCCTACATATATGACCGTTCCCTCGGAATCATAGTATCTGTAGACTCCGGGGGAATGGGGAAAGAGCGCTATTTTTTCCCTAACGTCCAAGGGCTTGCTTTACTGCTTCCTCAATTGCGGCACCGCGCAGACCCTTCTTGACGATTGTTCCATCAGGGCCGAAGAGCATAATCTGGGGGATCGAGTCGAAGCCATAGGCGTCCGATGCGATCTTCTGGGCATTGATGATCTGATTCCAGGAGATGCCTAGCTCTGCTGCGGCAGCCTTAGTGTCCTCAGGCTTATCCCAAACAGCTACGCTGAGCATGTCGAACTCGGGACCAGCATAGGTCTTATAGATTTTCTTGAGGTTGGGGACTTCCCTTTTGCAGGGACCGCACCAACTAGCCCAGAAATCGACTACGACCCACTTGCCGCGGCCGATGAAATCGGAGAACTTGACTCCGTCTACTTCGAAGTCGACGAACGGCTTGCCTTCTGCCGTAAGCTTGAGGGCCTCAATATGACTCTTTACCCTCTCGACAAAAGCGTCGTGCTGGAGTTCGGGGCTCAGAAGGGCTATCTGCTTCTCGACATCTTCCGGCTCAAGATCGTTGTAAACCTCCTTGAAGGCCATCAGACCGAGTTCATTGTCACGGTTCTTCTTCAGGGTCTTCAGACAGATATCAATGTATTTTGTATTGGCGATTTCGTAAGCCTCGCCAATCTTCGCGTCGATTACATCCTGGAGATGTGCGATAGTCGAATCTGCTTCGATGGCCTCGACCTTGGCTTGGAACTCTTCCACGACAGCCTGAAGGTCCTGCTGGAACTTTGCTTTCTTCTGCTCGATTGAGCCGCTGGAGCAGGCAACTACCATCACGGTAGCAAGCGCTGCAATAAAAATGGATTTCTTCATAAACGTAAAAAAACAACCGGCTCGCATAAGCGAAACCGGTTGTAAATATAAGTAATTTTTCCGTGAGGAAAACTACTTTCCGTTGTCCCTGCGGGGGCGACGGTCTCCGCGGCGTCCGCCACGGTCGCGACCACCCTGACGGGGAGCGCCGGATGCCTGGGCGTTGGCGGCAGCCACGGCGGCGGGAGTAAGATCCTGCCTTCCGTACTTCTCACCATTGCAAATCCAGACCTTGATGCCAAGAGCACCTACCTTGGTGCTTGCAACTGCAAGAGCGTAGTCGATATCGGCGCGGAATGTGTGGAGAGGCGTACGGCCTTCCTTGAACATTTCGCTGCGAGCCATTTCGGCGCCGCCAACGCGGCCGCTGATCTGGACCTTGATACCTTCTGCGCCTACGCGCATCGTGTTGGCAACGGCCATTTTGATGGCCCTGCGGTAGCTGACGCGACCCTCGATCTGACGAGCGATGGAGTCGGCCACGATGTTGGCGTCGACCTCAGGTTTCTTGACTTCGTAGATGTTGATCTGAACATCCTTTCCAGTGACCTTCTTAAGCTCTTCCTTAAGCTTGTCGACTTCCGAACCACCCTTACCGATGATGAAACCGGGGCGAGCGGCATAGATAGTGACGGTGACGAGCTTGAGAGTCCTCTCAATGATAATCCTCGAGAGGCTGGCCTTTGCGAGGCGGTTGCCCAGATACTTGCGGATTTCGTAATCTTCCGCGATCTTCTCCGCATAGTTTCCACCACACCAGTTAGAGTCCCAACCACGTGTGATACCGATACGGTTGCTGATAGGATTAGTT
>JAFZWV010000017.1 GCA_017617035.1 Bacteroidales bacterium | reverse complement strand
TTTTCCCAACACCCATTTACGGAACCAAACAAACCGATTGTTTGCACTGATATCTTTACGACTAGATGTGAAAAGCGACTCGCAAGACCTACATTTGAATCGTTGATGACCGGCTCTGTAACCCCATTTCATTACGTCAAGAGAACCACATTTTGGACACCTTTTACGACGTCTTATTTTTGCCATATCACTAAATAGATGAAACGCGTTTCATCTATTTAGCTATAATTCTCTATAAATCAAAGGGTTATACCGGGTCTCACCAACCGAAAATGTCCATTATACCGCAAAAAACGCCCACAATCGTTTAACGAAAAAAGCGGACAACCTTTCGGCTGTCCGCTTTTGTGCTCCCCCTCGGGGACTTGAACCCAGGACCCCCTGATTAACAGTCAGGTGCTCTAACCAACTGAGCTAAGGAGGAATTTCATAGTTCCGCTTAAAAGCGGGACTGCAAAAGTAGTACAAAAATTCTATTCCGCAAAAAATATGGGCAAAAAAATCAAAACGTTATATCTGGACTCTTGGTGCGTAAAGTGTAATGCGCTGATCTATAGGGATTTACGCAAAATCGCCCAGGTAAAAACATGGAGGCGATTTTGCATAGTGCGCTGATATTCAGATATTTACACTTTAAGCAAACATCGAGATCAATCAGCGCGTAAAAACTCCTTATACCGTTACGCGGATCCTCAAAAAATCGTATCTTTGTCTTCGAGGCCCTGCGAGGAATGCGGGGTGACAAAACAATATATGGATATAGATCAATTGTCCACTCTCGTCAGAAGTCTGATTCTTGACTCAGACGAGGTCCTTGTTCCGGGACTGGGCACCTTCCGCGCGGAGGTCGTCCCGGCTTCTTTTTCAGATAAGGGGTTCACTGTAAATCCGCCGTATAGGAAACTGTCGTTTGAAGCAGAGATTTCTCCACGCGCTTCGCTTGGTCGAAATGACACTCCAGCTCCGCCCACTGTCGAGGGCGAAGGCCTCGAGGCCTGCGTGGAATCCCTGAAAAAGAAACTCAAAGACACCCGCAGCGTGGAGCTGAAAGGTCTCGGAAAGCTGCGCCTCACCAAAGGCGACCAGTATTTCTTCGTACAGGATGAAGACGCCAATATCTATCCCGAAGGTTTCGGGCTGGAGGCGGTATCGCTGAAAAATAAGGAGGGTCATAAGCCTGGAGATTCCTTCGCTCAGACTTCGTCTTCGCTCGGAATGACAAACAAGAAGCGCGGAATGACATCCCGCAAACCCCTCCCCAAGTGGGCTCTGGCCGCGATTATCACAGTCGGTGTAATAGTCCTCGCCGTCATCGCTCTCCGACTTCTGGGCACCTACGCCCCGGACTTCATCGACAAACTTCTCTACTCCGAGGAGGAGCTCGCAATCATCAAAGGCTTATGATCGAGCTTGTTTACCCCCTCGAGCCGGTGCCGCTGACAGGGCCGGAAGCTGATGCGTCGGAGACCGTGCCCGTCGTGGACCCCAACGGACTGGTGATTGCCCGCGCCGGCCGTGACTATGCCCATGACCAGAATCTCCTGCACCCCGTCGTGCACCTTCAGATAGTCGACCGCTACTCGCGCCTCTTCCTGCAGCACCGCAGCCCCAACAAGGCCGTCTTCCCGGATCGCTGGGACGTCGCCGTCGGCGGCCATGTCGCCTATGGGGAGCTCTACCAGGAAGCGCTGTTCCGCGAGGCGGGCGAGGAGCTGGGCCTGTACGATTTCCACCCTCAGTACCTCGACAACTACCTCTTCGATGCTGAGGGGGACCACGAAATGGTGGGGCTGTACGTGACCGTGGGCGCGTTCGACCTTCACCCGGACAACTACGAGGTCTCCGAGGGCCGCTACTGGACTATCGAAGAGATAGAAGCGGCCATGGGCAAGGATATCTTTACACCCGCCTTCGAATACGAATACTCCCTCTACCGGGACAAAATACTCGCGCTGCTATGACCGACGAGCTGACCAAATTCATCCAGGACCAGCTGTCCGTCTGGCCGCTCGCGTCGACCAACTTCCGCGCGCTTAAGGTCGCGGACGTCAAAGACCTCACGGTCGGCGGCATCCCCGTGAAAGCGCAGCATAACCCCTGCCGCATAGCCAGCACTACCGCCGAGGTCGACTCGCGGACCCCTATCGAACGGCCGTGCTTCCTCTGCGTCCCTAACCGCCCCAAGGAGCAGTTCCACATCAAGTTCGACGGCCGCAAGGGGCGCCGCTACAATGTCCAGGTCAACCCGTTCCCGATCTTCCCGAACCACCTGGTCATAGCCCGCGACGTCCATGTCCCGCAGTCCGTCTGGCACAACTTCGTGGACATGATGGACTTCGCCCGCAAGTACCCCGACTACCTGGTCTTCTACAACGGCCCCGACAGCGGCGCATCCGCCCCGGACCACATGCACTACCAGGCCATCCCTACGGGCATGCTCCCGCTCCAGAACGCGATCGACCGCTGGCTCGACGAAGGCCAGACTCCGCTCGCGACGGGGCAGGACGCCAAGCTCTATCACTTCCCTCATTTTTGTCGCGGCGTCTACGCGTTAAGGTCCGATACCCCCAAGTCGCTCGCGAAGCTGTTCTACCAGCTCGTGGACTGCTGCCCGATCATCGGCAACGAGCCCGAACCGCGCCTGAACCTTTTCTGCTACTGCTACCAGGAGGAATACCGTTGCTTCGTGGTCCTTCGCGGTGCGGTCCGCTCGCATCACTACTACTCCGACGGCCCGGATCATCTGACCATGACCCCCGGCGCCGCCGACATGGCCGGCATGTTCGTCTGCCCGCGTAAAGAAGACTACGACAAGCTTACCGGCGCGCTGCTCGACGAGATACTCGACGAAGTCTGCATCTCACCCGAAGACGAGAGGATGGTCGCGTGGAGAATGACGCGCCGTCAACCAAAGATTGACGTCCCCATCGCTTCGGGCGACTCTATCGTGTTCGAGATGATCTCCGACGGCGCTGGGCCGCAGCGAGTCAGCCTCTGCGAGGGGCGCATCGACTACGGCGGCGCGCTCTACGACGAACTGTACTTCGACAGCGTCACACGTTCGACCGTTTTCGCCCCGGCGTCGTTCATTATCCATGGCGCTCAGCCAATGCAATTTGCGGGTTCGATACGCTTTACGGTGGAAGGTGGCACGATTCGTGCAAGTAACCATATCGGTATCGAAAACTACCTTCTGAGCAAGATGTCCGAGGAGTTAAGCGCGGACCTTCCGCTCGAAGAAACAAAGAAAGCGGTAATCAGGAGGCGGGCCGAGATACTTGCTAATCCTAACCCGCCAGCCTACAAAGGCTTGACAATTGAAATATTAACCAACGTCCGTCAGGCGATTGACCTCACCTGGGGACAATAAAAACTATAGTATTATGAAACTGTTTAAGCTCACACTCGCAGCTCTCCTCGCAGGCGCACTCGTTTGCTCCGTTCCTGCAGCAGCGCAGACGCGCGGCGGAGGAAGCTCAAAGTCTACTACCGCAACGCGTAGTACGTCTTCGTCTTCGAAGAGTTCGAGTTCTGCATCCAAGAGCTCGTCTTCGAAGAGTACATCAGCTACCAGAGCCACCACCTCATCAGCTCAAAAGAGCTCGGCGGCTAAGGTATCATCCTCTTCTTCAAGCTCTCAGCAGAAAAAGAGCTCGTCTACTGCAACCCGCAGTTCTTCTTCCAGCAACAAGAGTTCATCCGCAGTCCGCAGCAGCACTTCAAGCGCACAGAAGAGCGGAACAACCGTAACCCGCAACTCATCGTCTTCCGCTACTCAGCAGAAGAAGAGCTCTACGGCTACCCGTTCGACTAACACGACGACAAAGGCCAAGACTCCTGCCCAGAGGTCATCTTCGGTTACCACCCGTCCTCTGAACGACAAGTCAAAGGCAGCGACCCGCGCAGAAGGTGCAGTCAGCCGCAATTCCGGCAGCAGCTCTTCTACCAAACCTTCGGCCGCGACCCGTAACGCCTCGGCCAGCCAGGAAGGCAGAGGAACTATCAGGGATAACAACGGCCACAGAACACCTCCGGCAAGCCGCGGTGGAATCGACTACAACAGGCCTTCACGCTTCTATGACCACGGTTTCCACTACTACGGTTACAGAGTCCACAGCCTGCCTCCTCGTCACACCGTTTATCACTACTGGGGACGCCGCTATTATTACTACGACGGAATCTACTACTACTATCGCGGAGGTGTCTACTACGTTTGCCGTCCTCCTTTCGGCTACTACTTCGATCCGGGCCTTTACTACTACAGCCCTATGAGGTGCCACATGAGGTATTACAGCTACGCAGATCATCAGTATCATCTGATCAACGACAACTACCGTACTATAGCTGAGCAGAACGCCATCATAGCCCAGAACAACGCCACTATCGCAAGGCAGCAGGCAGAGATCAGGGCAAATCAGGCCAAGCAGACCCAGATGGCATCTGAATCATATCAGCTCGCTATGAGGCTCGGCCTCATCCAGAGCTACGCAGCTGTAGGAATGGAATACTTCTACGACGACGGCGTGTTCTTCGTCCTCAATGCCAACGGTCGCTACGAGACTATCGTACCTCCTGCAGGCGCACTCGTCGAAGAACTTCCTGACGACTACGAGGTCGTAGTCCTCAGCGATGGCAGGGAATACTTCAAGGTCGACGAAACCATCTACAGGATGACCGTCAGCGAAGGAAAAGCCTACTTCGAAGTCCTCGGACAGCTCCAGAACTACACCTGGTAACAGTCCTACTGATCAATCTGGGAGTCTTTCAGGCCCAGGAAATATAGAATACCGTCAAGGCCAACTGTCGAGAGGTTCTGCTCCGCGGTGGCCTTGACTTTTGGTTTGGCGTGGTAGGCGATGCCCAGACCGGCCGTTCCGATCATCGGGAGGTCGTTGGCGCCGTCGCCGACTGCTACCGACTGGGCGATGTTGATGCCTTCGAACTGGCAGAGGAGCTTTAGGAGCTCGGCCTTGCGACGGCCGTCGACGACCTCGCCGACATAGCGGCCGGTCAGCTTCCCGTCTACGATTTCAAGCTCATTCGCATAGACATAGTCGAAGCCGAACTTCTGCTGGAGATACTTGCCGAAATATGTGAAACCTCCGGATAGGATGGCTGTTTTGTATCCGACGCGCTTGAGGATCTTCATCATACGCTCGAGGCCTTCGTTCAGAGGTAGGTTCTTTGCGATGTCTTCCATCACAGACTCGTCGAGGCCCTTGAGGAGGGCGACACGGCGGGTGAAGCTCTCTTTGAAGTCGAGCTCGCCGCGCATCGCGGCGGCGGTGATGGCCTTGACCTGGTCGCCGACGCCCGCCCGCGCGGCGAGTTCGTCGATACATTCGGCACCGACCAAAGTCGAGTCCATATCGAAGCAGATAAGCCTGCGCGACCTGCGGTAGATGTCGTCTTTCTGGAAGGAGATGTCGAGTCCCTGGCGGGTGCATCCCATGATGTCGTTCTGGAAGGCGAGCTTGGTCTGCTCGTCGACATGGCCGCGGATTGAGAATTCGATACATGAACGCGACTGAGGGTCGTGGCCTACGAGGGGCATACGACCGGTGAGTCGCCTTATAGCATCGATATTGAAGCCATGTTTGGCTGTAACGTCGGTAACCTTCGCGATATCGGATGCGTTGATCTGGCGGCCCAGAAGGGTGACGATATAACGTCCTTTGCCCTGGCGTGTGACCCAGGCGTTGTACGACTTTCTTGACACGGGTGTAAAGCGAATCTGTACACCGAGCTCCGATGCTGCAAACAGAAGGTCCTTCATGATGAAGCCCGACTGTTTGGTGGATGTACGGAAAAGTATACCCAGTGTCAAGGTTTTGTGGATATTGGCCTGGCCGATGTCAAGAATAAAGGCATCGTACTTCGCCAGAATACCTGTTAACGCGGCGGTAAGGCCCGGCTTGTCGTCGCCGGAGATGTTTACCTGGATTATTTCGATATCACTCATGGTCTGTTACAATAGATTCCTTCGCTTCGCTCGGAATGACAACCTCGTTGTCATCTCGACCAAGCGGAGCGCGTGGAGAGATCTCGGTGGAGTCGGCGGGAGCGTTCTGGAGGGAGTCGATCTGCCTGCGGTCGTCTTCGGAGAGCTCTTCGACACGGTCGAGCATCTCTATGTCTGCCTTGCGGGAGTCGAGCTCCTTCAGGGCGCGCTTTCCGGCCTGTGAGGCCGACTCGGCGCCTTCCTTATAGACGTTGCGTATGGTCATACGCTGGTAGCGTATCATCTTGTCGACTTCGTTTCTGAACTCGGGCATATAGGCTCCGACGAACTGAGGCTTAATCAGTCTCCAATCTATGTGATTGAAGTCGGGGCCATGGAGCTGAACGCCGAACTTGATCAGAATAGGCGAGCGCAGCAGCGAGACTTTGTAGTCGAAATCGCCGTCGAAGGCATGGGTTCCGCCAAGCGACAGGGAATAACGGTCGAGGTCGATTCTGGTGGGGAATACGCGCACTTTGCTGTCGGTGACGATTCCGCCGATGTAAAGCGAATCTATACGTCCTTGTCTACGATCCCTGAACATCAGGATGCGGGCCAGTTTCTTGAAGTCGCCTTCCTGGTTGAGGGTGAGGTCCTGGCCCTTGATAAAGAACGCGCCGTCCAGCGAACGAGGGTGGATGCGGAATGATGTGTCGAGTTTGGTCGATGCACAGAAGGTGCAGTTCAGCTTGCCCTTGAATGAGCTGAGCATAGGAACCAGCGAGTCCACTGCCGGGACCATCTCGATTATCTTCTCGGCGGTGACGTCGCGCAGCGAGATGTCGAAGCCGGCGCCTATGTTCTGCTTTGTTTTGGTCGAATAGAAGGCGTCGCCGCTTATCGAGCCCGCATCGGTTGTTGCGGCCAGGTCGGAGACCAGGACCGTGCGCTCCTTCATGCGGACGCGGGCGCCTACATCGCGTGCGTCGTAGTCGTCGTACTTCACCAGATTGGCCTTCAGGCGCACATCGCCTATCACATTGGCCGGAATCACGAACAACTTCAGGCCTTCGGAATCAACTTCGGCCGCTTCGACTTCCTTCATGTATTCCTCGTCGGTTTTAGTGGAGGAAGTGTCGACCTGGGCGTCCTTGCCGGTGTCGATTGCTGCCAACAATTGGTTGACATTGAGGTAACGGGATTTGGCGTCAAGGTCAAGTCTGAAGACTCCCTTTCCGCGGCCGGTCAGGACTCTGCCAAAGCCGCGAAGGAAGCCCTTAAGCGCCAAATCAGATTCGCCCGTCTTAACGTGGACGGTGTCGATCTTGATTTCGTTGGTGTTGAAGCTGGCGTCGAGCCCGTCGAGCGAGTTGCGCAGCGGGAACTTCGGGGTGATCACGACGGCGTGGCCGATGTGGATGGAGCCGCGGGGGTTCCAGGTCTTGACGAGCGAGGTGAGGGCGGTGTCGAGCTGTACATCGATATCCGCCGCGCGGAAATCCTCCTCGCGCAGGAAGTCGGGGACTTCCATGCCCTCGCGATGAGGACGGCGGCGCGGCAGCGACTCAGTCTTGTTCTGCGCTCCTGCGACTATCTTTACGTCATCGGCGGCTATGCGTCCGAAGGGGGTCTGGGCACGAAGTTTTCCGGTGGAGACCGACGCGAGGAGGTCGGCTCCGGACCGCGCGAGCGAGCCGTCGGCCGTGATCTTCAGATCACCGTCGGCCGACATTCCCTCCGGGAACAGCGCTCGCAGAGCCCGGAGCCGCGCCAGCGCGTCGGCGTCGAGATCGATCTGCGGGTTCTCACCCAGCAGATCGCGACCGAGCACGGTCGCATCGAGCGTGACGCCGAGAGCCTTCAGGCCGAAGCCCGTAAGGTCGGCGTCCAGAACGCCTTCCTTGGAGTTGACGCCCTTCAGGTTGAACTCCAGCGAGCCGTCGCTGACAAGGTCGGCGAAGTTGAGATTGGTATCGGCCAGTGTGAAATCCGCCCTGAAGTGGGGCAGGTTCAGCGGCTCGGGTTCCTTCTCTTCCTTCGGACCTGTCGGCTTGAGGATGGCTGTATCGGCAGGTGTTACATTGGCGTAAAGCCCGAATATACCTGCGTCATGCAGATCCAGACATCCGTCCTTGATAAGTGACTTGAGATTCAGCTGAGCCTGTACACGTTTGATTGACAGAACGGTGTCTGCATCTGTCGGCCAGGTCAGCGAAGTGTTGTAGATGTAAAGCGAAAAGTCAGGCAGTGTCGATAATAACTTGACACGAATCTTGTCAACCTTTACTTTACCCTCGAGTACAGGTTCAGTGAACTTGGTGATCAACTTATCCTTTACACGGGTGTAAAGTACAGTGTGGATTGCGCTCAATACCAGGATAATGAGCGATGCGAGGACGATCAGTATGATCTTCCACCACCTGCCTTTGCGTTTCATATCCTAAAGTCCGAGTTTCTTGAAGAAATCGTTGCCCTTGTCGTCGACGAGGATGAATGCAGGGAAGTCTTCTACGCGAATCTTCCAGACAGCCTCCATCCCGAGTTCGGGATATTCCACGCACTCGATCGACTTGATGTTGTTCTGGGCGAGGATAGCGGCGACTCCACCGATGGTTCCGAGGTAGAATCCGCCGTGTTTCTTACATGCGTCGGTAACCTGCTGGGTGCGGTTGCCCTTCGCGATCATCACCAGCGAGGCGCCGTTGGCCTGGAACTCGTCGACATACGGGTCCATACGGTTTGCGGTAGTCGGGCCCATGGAGCCGCAAGGATATCCTTCCGGGGTCTTGGCGGGACCGGCGTACAGAACCGGGTGGTCCTTGAAGTACTGCGGCAGGCCTTCGCCGGCATCCAGACGTGCTTTCAACTTGGCGTGGGCGATGTCGCGGGCGACGATGATCGTGCCGTTGAGGTTTACGCGGGTGCTGACCGGGTACTTCGTTAGCTCTGCGCGCACGGCGTCGATGCCCTTGTCCAGGTCTATGATTATGCCCTTAGGGCCTTCGCCCGGACGGCGGTACTCCTCCGGAATGAGCTCCGAGGGGTTCATGTCCATCTTCTCGATCCACACGCCGTCGGCGTTGATCTTCGACTTGATGTTGCGGTCGGCCGAACAGCTTACGCCCATGCCGATGGGGCAGCTGGCGCCATGGCGGGGGAGACGGATGACGCGGATGTCGTGGGCAAGGTACTTGCCGCCGAACTGGGCTCCAAGGCCGATCTTGGCCGCTTCCTTCAGGAGCTTCTGCTCGAGGTCGACGTCGCGGAATGCGCGGCCGGTCTCGTCGCCGGTGGTCGGCAGGCCGTCATAGTATTTGATGCTGGCGAGCTTCACGGTGAGGAGGTTCTTCTCCGCCGAGGTTCCGCCGATCACGAACGCGATGTGGTAGGGAGGGCAGGCCGCCGTTCCGAGGCTCTTCATCTTCTCGATCAGGAACGGGAGGAGGGTGCCTTCGTTCTGGATCGTGGCCTTGGTCATGGGGTAGAAGTAGGTTTTATTCGCGCTGCCGCCGCCCTTTGCGACCATGATGAAGCGGTATTCGTCGCCCTGTGTGGCCTCGATGTCGATCTGGGCCGGGAGGTTGCACTTCGTATTGACCTCGTTGTACATGTCCAGCGGGGCGTTCTGGCTGTAGCGCAGGTTCTCCTGGGTGAAGGTGTTGAACACGCCGCGGCTCAGGGCCTCTTCGTCTTCGAAGCCGGTCCAGATGGCCTGGCCTTTCTCGCCATGGATAATTGCGGTTCCTGTGTCCTGGCAGAACGGGAGGACGCCCTTGACTGAAGTCTCCGCGTTGCGCAGGAACTGCAGGGCGACATATTTGTCGTTCTCGCTGGCCTCGGGGTCCTTGAGGATTGCGGCGACCTGCTCGTTATGGGAGCGGCGCAGCATGAACTCGCAGTCGTGGAAGGACTGCTGGGCTACCAGCGTAAGGGCCTCGGGGGATACTTCGAGGATGGTCTTATTTCCCAGTGTGGAGGTCTTTACGAGTTTCTCCGAACCCGGAATCTTGTAATACTCTGTCTTGTCTTCGCCGAGCTGGAACATCGGCGCGTAACGAAATTCTGCCATTATAGTGTTGTTTTGTAGTTTCAATTCTCACAAAGTTAACCAATCCCTCCAAGCTTTGCAAGGATAAAAAAAGAGAGTATCTCTGCGGAACAATCCGCAGAGATACCCCTAAAAGTGAATGCGTCTTAGCTTAGTCCTTGACGGGACGGACGGAGCAGCCCATGCTGCGGTCCAGGTAGGCTGAAGAGACATCAGAGTTAATGAAATCCCAGCCAAGTGCATTCTCGTCTGAGCCGTAAGATGCAGACCAGTAGCTTCCGTAAGATCCCCTGTTGGTAAGGCTGGACCTGAAGTAACCGGCGGCAGGAAGGAAGATACTGTTGCCGTTCGGACCAGTCACCAGCATTCCATTCACGCCGTTACTGGTTGTCCACCTCCAGGAACAATTCTCCTTCAGTTCTTTCCACTCCTTGTTGGTGGGAGTGCGCCAATCGCTTCCGACATTGACGGTGGCTGCGTCGTCTTCGGCGGTCAGCACTTTCTTGCCTGTCTTACCCACACCGTCGCCGTAGATGTCATTTGAGGAATACTTATAATTGGACCAGATGTAGCTTGTTTTTGTGCCAGTCTCTCCCCAGGCGTAATAATTACCATAGTCTTCGGGTTTGGAGGCGCCCACATTCATGGAACGCCATTTCAATCCGCTGGGCAGACCGAGGTCCACGGCTTCGTCTCCTGTGGACGATCCGGCTACGACAGTGACTCTGCAGGTTGCATACAAATTGGCGGGATCATACGCGCTTCTGACGGTGATAGTGGCTTCGCATTCGGCCAGAGCGGAAATCAGTCCGTTGGTGTCAAGGGACAATTGATAGGAACGGGCCCCGGACATACTCCATGCTACGGTCTTGTTCGTTGCATTTGCGGGCAGGATGGTAGCGACAAGCTGGTAACTTTCGCCCACCTGAAGCGTCAATTCCGTCTTATTGAGCGAGATGGACTCCACGGGGACGTCAGAGCCGGCGCTGACTGTGACCGTGCAATAAGCGGCGACACTTCCTGCGACGGCAGTAATTACAGCCTGACCTTCCTTGTTCTTGGCAATCACAGTTCCGGCAGGCATGATGCTTCCGTCAGCGCCGGGAGTGTTGCCATTGGAGACAAGAGCGACACTTTCGTCTGAACTGGTCCAGGTGATCTCGGCAGAAGCGTCGGCCGGTCTGAGAGTGGCCACCAACTGGGCTGTTTCATAGAAGCTAAGATGAAGTGTCGTCTGATTCAGCGCTATCTCCTCAACACCACCGCCGGAGGGTTTCCCCTTCACTTCAACTTCAGAGTAGTCGAACACGTCGCCGACGCTTGCAATGACCTTTGTCCTGCCTTCTCCAACTCCAGTCACCTTTGCCTGAGTGTCGGAGATCTTTTCCACGGTGGCAATGGCCGTGTTATCGCTAGTCCAGGTAATCACGGCGCCTGTGCCGTCGGGAGTAATGGTTGCGGTGAGGATGGTCTCCTCCGTCGCATTAATGGTAACCGTGGCGGGACTGACGGTGATGCTCTCGATTGAAGGGGCGTCACTGGTGACGGTCACCTCACAGTAGGCGTTAATATCGTAACCGGAAGAAGTCTTGATTACGGCCCAAATCTTGGCCGGGCCGCCCTTCCGGACAGCCGTCACAAGTCCTGTCTGGTCCACGGTTGCCACTGCGGGAATGGAAGATACCCACTCTATCGTCTGCGGGGTGGCGGTCTCCGGCAGAATAGTTGCAACCAACTGGAAGGTCTCCCCTTCTTTCAGCGTCAGTGCAGTTTCATTCAAAGATATGCCGGTGATGCCCACTTCTTGTTCCACCTTCACAAGGCACTCGGCCGACTTGTCGCCAGCCTTTGCCGTGATCACCGTCTCTCCGAGAGCCACGGCCGTTATCTCACCCTTCTGATCCACGGTGGCCACTCCAGTGCGGCTGCTGCTCCAGCTCACGCTGGCATCTGCAGGAACGACTGTGGCATTCAACTGCAATGTCTGGCCGGGCATCATATGGATTTCTTCCTGATCCAGCTTAATGGATTCCACCTGAACATCTCCTCCTGCCTCTTTAATGGCTATACGGCAGGTAGCGCTGGCTTTCCCGGCAGTGGCTGTGATGGAAGCGTATCCTTCCTTCAAAGCCGTCACAAGTCCGGTCTGGTCCACGGTAGCATTCTCTTCCATAAGGGATTCCCACACCACCTCGTCAGTGGCATTCTCAGGCTTAACGGTTGCAATGAGCTGCAGCGTCTCCCCCACCTTCATTTCAGCAGCCTGCATATTGAGAGTGATTTCTTCGGCCGGAACAGGTTGCGCAGGTTCAGCGCCCAGCTGAGTCACCTTCGCAGACTTTTTCACGATGCTGCAGGCCACAGTAACCTGTGCGCTACGAGGCTCAGTAGACGTGTTGTCAGTCGCGGTAACCGTAATAGTTGCCGGGCCACCTTCTCCGGATGTGGGACTGACCGTGAGCCAGTCACCCTCCATATCTTCAATGGAAACGCTCCATTTGTAGGTGGTCTCAAAAGACAGCTGTACTGTCTGAACTCCACCTTCCTTGGAGGCGGAAAAAGTGATTCCGGTGTCGAACAGCTCCAGACTTTCCGCGTCCGGGATGGTGATTGCAGCAGGGATTTCTAATTCGTCACAGGCATTAAATGCCATCAAAGACGATGCAAGAATCGCAAGGGCAGATAAAATACGTTTCATATATACAATTATTTGTAAGCAAAGATAGGCAGCGCCCATCTTTGTCGTATAGCACGAAAGAACTATTTTTAGGCTATTCCCAACCGATTTGCAGCCCGGAGCATCTCCGCGTTGCTTCGGACGTCCATCTTGAGGTAAATGTTCTGCTTGTGGTTCTTGACGGTGTAGACGCTGACATGGAGCCTGTCCGCAATTGCGGAATTCGATAGGCCCTCGGCACTCAGACGGATCACTTCCAGTTCGCGCGCCGTCAGGCCCAACTTCTTCACTTCGCGGTCGCGTTCCTCGGCGAGAGTGGAGATATAAGAAGCGATGTCGTCCGCCATACTCTGATCATCCTCACCCAGGAGTTCACGGCAGCGGGCACGGATTGTGGCTTTATCCGGTGTTGACGACGCTTCCTGCAGAGACTCTTTAATCCCGGGGCTGGTCAGATCCTTGGAAATTAGACGCAGAAGCTGCTCCTTCCCGCGGTCCGATGCCACTATGCTGCGGGTGTAGGCCTGGAACATCACAATTATCACGACAAGGGCCGCGGTAAGGACTATCAGGAGTATGACCCAGATGCGCATCCTGGCTATCCTTGCCTCCTTGAGGGAAGTTTCATAGCTGGTTTCCATCTCCTGCAGGCGCGCATCGGCTTTCTGCCTCATATAATACTCCATCGCATAGACATACTGCTGATGGGCGGTCGCGGCATTCTGCACGTCGCCGGCCTGGGCATACAGCATCACCAGATTGTTCCAGCACTGGCTTTGCATCAGGTAATCGTCTTCCTTCAGACCTTCAAGCACCTTCTGGCAGCAGGCAATGCCGGCTTCCCAGTTGCCGCCCTGGCGGTACCAGCGCATCCAATAAGGCAGGGCCCTGGAGGGGAAAGACGGGGCTTTCGAGACTGCGACCGCCTGGTCTATGGCGCTGCCCGCCTTGGCATAGATATCAGGATCTATAGGGTCGCTGAAACGGTTCAGTCCGATGTAGGCCTGACTGATCTGAAGAAGGATGTCGGCCTGGAGATCAGGGCTACCTGATGCACGGGAGAGCGACTCCTGGAGGGTTTCCAGGGCCTCGGCATCCTGGGCCTCTCCCTCGGTGATTGCGCCGCAAAGCTGAAGGCGGCCCTTCTGAAGCAGGGCGATGGCGACCAGACTGTCCGCCCCGACCTCACGGGCGATACGCTCCGCCTCGAGGGCATGCTCCCACCCCTGCGCATCGCGCCAGGTCATTATGTCCAGGGAAGCCAGACGGCTCAGGGCCAAAGACTTACCGCCCTGGGTCAAGTCGCTTGCAGACAACGCGTTCAGGGCGCATTCGGTCGCAGGCTCCCACTGCTGAAGGGCGGCCAGGCGGTCGCTCTCGGCGAGCAGGCTCCGCCATGAATCCTCTTCCGCCCCACCTCCGCAGGAGGACACCATAATAAGCGTTCCGAAAGCAAGGAACAGTAACTTTCTGAAACTCATTAGTTCTGCATCAGAAATTCTTTCATGAAGGCATTGAGATCGCCATCCAGGACGCCCTGGGTGTCGGCGGTTTCGTAGCCGGTGCGGACGTCCTTCACCAGTTTGTATGGATGCAGAACGTAGGAGCGTATCTGGGATCCCCATTCGATTTTCTTTTTTTGACCTTCGAGTTCGGCCTGCTTCTCGCGGCGCTTCTTCAGTTCGATGTCGTAGAGGCGGGATTTGAGGATCCTGAGGGCGTTCTGGCGGTTGTCCTGCTGGCTGCGGGTTTCCGTGTTCTCGACCATGATGCCGGTGGGGATGTGGCGTACGCGCACTCCCGTCTCGACCTTGTTGACGTTCTGTCCGCCATGGCCGCCGCTGCGGAAGGTGTCCCATTCGATGTCGGCCGGGTTGATTTCGATGTTGATGCTGTCGTCGACCAGCGGGTAGACGAAGACCGAGCTGAAGGTAGTCTGGCGCTTGCCCTGGGCATTGAAGGGGGAGATGCGGACCAGGCGGTGGACGCCAGATTCGGCCTTCAGGTAGCCGTAGGCATAGTCGCCTTCGAACTCTATCGTAGCGCTCTTGATGCCGGCTTCGTCGCCTTCCTGATTCTCGGTGATGGTCATCTTATAGCCATTGCGCTCGCCCCAACGCAGGTACATGCGCATGAGCATGGCGGACCAGTCGTTGGATTCGGTTCCGCCGGCGCCGGAGTTGATGGTGAGGACTGCGCCGAGGTTGTCGCCCTCGCCGCCGAGCATGTTTTTGAGTTCGAGGTCTTCGACTGCTTGGAGGGCTGTTTTGTATCCTTCGTCGAGTTCTTCAGATTCTTCACCCTCTGCGAATTCGGCGAGAACGTCTAGGTCGTCGACCGCGGAGGCTGCTTTGTCGAATTGGGTAACCCAGGCTTTCAGAGAGCTGAGTTTTTTGAGGAATGCTTCCGCCGCTTTCGGGTCGTCCCAGAAAGTGGGTGCCTGGCTCTCGGCTTCTTTCGCTGAGACTTCCTTGCGCTTTCCGTCGATGTCCAGGCAGCGCCTGAGGGTGTCGATCCTGGCGTGCAAATCCTTTATCTGCTCCTGAGTTGTCATATATCGAACAAATTTAAAGAAAAATATCGGTATATTTGTAGATAGTATGGCAACGATAGGAATTATGGATTCTGGCTCCGGAGGACTTTCAGTCCTCAGGGAGATTCTGCGCCTTCTTCCGGGCGATAAATTCCTGTATTATTCCGACAATGCCAACTGTCCTTATGGGGAGAAAAGCGCCGAGTTTATCCTCGGTCGCTGCCGCGAGATAGTCGCTGGTTTTTTGTCTGAGGGGGCCGATGCTGTCGTCATCGCCTGCAACACTGCGACCGCAGCGGCAATCGCTTCGCTTCGTGCCGAATGGCCTTCAGTGCCTTTCATCGGTATGGAGCCGGCGGTGAAGCCTGCCGCCCTCGGGACGCGCAGCGGCGTGATCGGCGTTCTCGCCACCGCCGGCACCCTCAAGGCCTCGAAGTATCTCGACACCCGCGATACCTACGCCGGCGACGTCAAGGTCGTCGAGCGCGTCGGTCGCGGCTTCGTCGAGCTCGTCGAGAGCCTTGAGCTTGAAGGCCCGCGCGCTGAGGAGGTTGTCCGCGCCAGCTTGGAGCCGCTGCTCAAGGCCGGCGCCGACACCGTCGTGCTTGGCTGTACGCATTATCCCTTCCTGCTGCCCGTCCTCCAGAAGGTCGCCGGAGAGGGAGTGCGCTTCATCGATCCCGCTCCAGCCGCCGCCCGCCAACTCGTCCGCCTTCTCGACTCTAAGAGTATCGCGCACTCCGCCCCCGGCGACCCCGCCCTCCGCGACATCACCCTCGTCTGCAGTGGCCCTTCCGAGACCGCCCGCCGTATCCTGTCGTTGATCCTCTAGCCCGTCCCCTTTTTCTCGTCCCCTTTCGGGTAGTAGAGTGTCCCCCTTTCCCCAATCGTCCGTCGCACCTTCCCTCGCCCGTTCGTCCCTCCCCACTTGAGCCGTAAAGCTTCGCCCGTTCGTCCCTTTCCCCTGGGACCGTAAAGTGTAAGTATTTGAATATCAGTATAAACCGCAAAATCGCCTACTGAAAAACGTTGGGGCGATTTTCGATAATAGTCTGACAGTCAGCGAGTTCCACTTTACGGCGACAAAGACCGCACCATATTGTTAATCCCATAATTGCAACTCTGGCCGCCATAAATGCATCTTATCTAAGTGCATTATTAGATGAATTGTTATCTTTGCTCATATGAAGATACTGCCAAAAATAATTAAGGGCGCATCTCTTACAACCGCCCTGTTTGTATTGGAAGCTTGTTACGGCGTTCCTATGCCCCCATTATACGAAGATGGCGGCGAGGCGCCTATGACTTTCCAGTTGCTTGACCGCGCTTCAGGAAATCCTATTCAAGGGGTCCATATCTTCTCAAGCGTGTATGATTATCAAGGAAAAGGAACTGATCTTGGAACTACCGGTGCGGACGGCATATGCAAAGTTACTCTCCAGTATTTTCGCAACCAGGAAGGTCCGTTCATCAAGTTCGAAGACCCTAAAGGCAATTACGCACCTAAGGATACTACCCTCGCAGATCTTCGGGAACGCAAGGTTGTGGTCAAACTCGATTCGGTGAAATAATGCGTAACTGGCTTGTAACGGTGCTTCTACTGGTCGGGGTGGCTGCATATGCGCAGGACTCCGACTACGATTATTTCAGGAGATCTTTCTCCCTGGAGGCAGGCACCGGTTTCATGCCTATCCATAATCTTTTAACCAATACGGACCCTATAGACAGAAGTCTGGCATCCGTTGGCCAAACCACCGATAATAAGAGCACAGTTGCGCTCTCTATAACAGGTGTCTTCAACTGCTCGCCAAAATGGTCAATCGCCTTAAAATGCGGAGTGTCGTGGTTCAACTGCGATGTAATTCAGTACCCGGTCTTCGGTATTGACCCCTCCGATAAGCCCCGTTATCTTCTGGATTATAACCAGGCAGAAAAAATAGACCGCATCAGCACCAGCTGGTCCTGGACTGCCACATTGATGTTCAGACACATCTGGAATCCCCAAAACGTCATCCAGACTTACAGTGAAATTGGCCTGGGAGCCATCTTTGGAAATGCAGATCGCACCTACCTGTTACCAGGCATTACACCTGTTGGTATTCGCATATGCTTCTCACATTTTTACCTTTACGCTGAAAACACATTCTCCCCAATCGCTACCATGTTCCATGGCGGAGTCGGATGGAAATTCTGATAACAATTCTATGATACACTATGAAAACTTCAAAACTTCAACAACGACGCTTCTCGCGAGGCGTTCTCAATCATGTTTACCAGAGGACAGTTAACCGCTCACTAATCTTCTACTGCGTAAGCGACTACCTCGTATATTACACTCTGATGTGTGTACTGGCTAATAAATACCATATACGCATACTGATGGTTTCACTCATGCCTGACCACATTCATTTGTCGATTACGCAAAATCGCCCAAAGGATTTCGGGTAGGCGATTTTGTGTAATCCCCTGATTATTAGGCGCTTCCACTTTACGGCGCAATAAGATTGAGTATGATGGAGGGGAGAATAAAACATCGTAGAGCGAAAAATTGCTTAGCTTTGCAGTAGTAACATGAACCGATTTCTGTTCAGGGCCCTTAGGGACAACGAAATAAGGAAGCACGAACTGAGCTACCTCTTCTGGGAGTGCACGACGCGCTGCAATCTTTCCTGCCGTCATTGCGGGAGCGACTGCACGGTCGTCAGCCGCGAGAAGGACATGCCGCTGGAGGATTTTCTCGCGGCGGTCGACACGATCCCGCAGGCGCAAAAGCCGCGGATAGTGGTCCTGACGGGAGGCGAGCCGCTGCTGAGGCCTGACATCGAGCAGGTCGGCCAGGCACTACGTCAAAGGGGCATTCAATGGGGCATGGTCTCGAACGGATGGTTCTACGACGAGCAGATGCACGGTCGGTTGATGGCTGCCGGGCTGGGCGCGCTTACGGTGAGCCTCGACGGCCTTCAGGAGTCCCATGACTGGATGCGCGGAAGGCCCGGCAGCTTCCAGCGC
The DNA here is from genome assembly GCA_017617035.1 of Bacteroidales bacterium. Classification (GTDB taxonomy): domain Bacteria; phylum Bacteroidota; class Bacteroidia; order Bacteroidales; family UBA932; genus Cryptobacteroides. The sequence goes on along the minus strand of JAFZWV010000017.1, from coordinate 53,488 downwards.
GCGCTACGGGTGATCAGCGTGATGTCGGCGGATCCACGGCTGACCTCCGACGTGGTCACATGCGTTAACCGGCGGAATCTGGCCGAGCTGCCCGAGATTTGGGCCATGCTCGAGGCCATGGGCGTGCGTCAGTGGCGCCTCTTCACGATCATCCCCATCGGCCGCGCCGCGAAGGACCCCGACATGCGCCTGGAGTCGGGCGAGCTCAAAAAGCTGATGGACTTCATCGCCGAGAAGCGCCGCGAAAAAGGCCCGATGAAGGTCACGTTCAGCTGCGAAGCGTTCGTCGGCCCCTACGAGGAGAAGGTCCGCGACTACCGCTTCTTCTGCCATGCCGGCATCAACATTGCGTCAATCCTGATAGACGGCCGCATCTGCGCCTGCCCCAACATCGATCGCGACGCCTTCTCTCAGGGAAGCATCTACACGGACAATTTCTGGGAAGTCTGGCAAACGCGCTTTCTACCGTTCCGCGACCGGGAGTGGGCCCGCCGCGACGGCCAGTGCGCTGGCTGCAAGCACTGGCGCGACTGCCTGGGCGGCGGCATGCACAACTGGCACGACGGCCGCCTTCTAGAATGTCACTTCGCTAAACTATAGGTCTTTGACGCAGCGGGGCTTTGTGATAAGATGCGATGAGGTTCCATTTTTATTGGCCATGAGGCTCTTCTGATTTGTCATGCCCCAGCCCCAGGCGTTGGTGACTTTTCCTGTTCCATGACAACCTAGCGACCAATGCGTTCTGGATGGAACGGGATCCTTTCCGATGTAGTCGCTGTCTCCGGTATTGAGAGCCGAGAGAACATTCCATATCACCGACATTTCGCGTACGTTGGGAAGACGGTATCCAGCAGGACATACGTTAAGGTTGACATCGAGTCCGCCGAACGAAGCGGCCAGATAATTGTCCATATGATTGAAGTACTGCAGGTTGTAGGTCTCTCCGCCGAAAGAATAATTCTGATAGCTCTTCATGGTGATGGAAGTGGAGACCGGAGCAGCTTCGAATCCGCGGGACAGGCATGCCATAGGGCTGTTCTCGTCGTGTGAGACCAGTTCGTGGTCGACCGCTTCCCGCAGTGATGTCGCATTGATGCGGGAACAGTCAAACTGGTAAAAAGTCTTGTCGTTGTAAGTGTTGGCCGGATTGCTCTCGGGATAATCGGAAACGGTTCCGTCGTCGTTCAGTTTCTTTCTGGTCATGGTGACATAGGGATCCGGTTCGATTTCCGGCGGCGCCTCGGTGATGTCTACATTCTGGTTTGAGCCCGCATCGTAGTAGTAACCCAGGTTGCGCACACACCTTGTGCTGAAATAGGTCGTCTGCTCAGTAGCGCTGGAATAACTCATATGGCTACCGTTGATGCCCTCCTCAGCCCAAATGACTCGTGCGTATTTGTTGCTGTTTGGCCAGTCGTTTGGAATACCGCTGTGATAGATGTATTGGTTGCTGGCTACTATGTGCTGCCTCCACTTATCCTTTTCCGAATAAGAGGCCTCCCTGTCTTCCGCGCCTTTCTGATAAAGGCGAGCATCGCCTTCAATGCTGTATGCGCCCAGGAAGACTCCGATCAGCTGGATGTCAGATGCCATATACCAGCGTATTTCCTCCGGGTCGATTATTCCGTCTCCGTCATTGTCCCTGTTTCTGGACAGGCAACTGTAGCGCAGGTAATTGTAATCACCCCATAGCTGAGGTGTCTCGTTGGTGCCGTTGAGGTCAAGATAATCAGCCCAGTAACGTACCGCCGGATTTTGTGAGCCGTCGGGATTTAACACATTCCAGAGTTTAAGGGTGTTCAAGCGCCCGTTAGTGCTGCTGAAATTATTGCAGTTTTCTGCGGGAGTTCCCGGTTTGCAGAATTTTGTAAGTCCGGTTTCGTTGTTGTCGTCGGTGAACTCCATTCCCCAGGCTGAATGCAGGCCATCTACTTCGTGGATGGCATAAATGCTCTGGATGGAGCGCTGCTGAAGAGTGAATGAAGAGCCGATGCTCATACTTTCCCCGTCGGCCGAGCGGCGTGAAGACGCCAGAATGTGGAGGCGCCTCATAGGGTGATTTACGACGAGTTTCCAGAGGGTGGGGTCGAATCCTCCCTTGGTCGGATGCTCTTCGTAGTAGTACTCGTTGACGAAGGCGGTTACGGATATTTTGGGGTCGGGATTGCCGTGCTCGTCGACATCTTCGTCGAAATCGCCTCTGGGCAGGCTGTGATCGGCCAGCCACAGATCGTATTGATTCTTCTGATGCTTCAGATATTCGACTATCTCATTGACATACATCGTATGGCCTTTCGTACCGGGAGCTATACCCAACTCATCGTACCTGGGCCAGTCATGGGGCTTGTATTCGACCCTGTTTTGGGAATAGAGTCCGTTGTTCTGCATTTCGTTGACATGGAACTCCACCCACTTGTAGTCGATGTCGCTGAGCTCAAGGCCTTCGTCGGGACCGGCTCCTTCGGGATTGAAAGGAGTCTCGACATACCAGCTGATCTGGCTGGGGTCGATGAGGTTGTAGTGGAAGGAGATGACCTGGGTACTATAGTGGCAGTCGCTGTCAAACACTTTCTCTTCCGCAACGACGACCCTTCCTGTAGCGCCCGGCTCGTTTTCAACACCCGTTATGACTTCCGTCTTGATGTCTTCCGCTCCGTTGATGTAGATCTTGTATAAGTAGTTATGGTTTCTCAGAATATTGAAATCGGAGTTGCTGCTGCCGAAATTGCCCAGATGGATTATGTACTGAACGTTTGCGTCCAGGGTGGCGTTTTCGTTGCCGAACTCGGAGGTCACTCCCATAACTATCTTTCCGGTCATGATGATGTAGGTCGCGCGTTCATCGGCATAGCGTAACCCGGTGTTGTGGCCTGAACCGTCTTTAATCTGCCTTTCCCTGTCGGCGTATGTAAACGGGGACGGAAGTACGTCTCCTGTGCGGGCATAAGGAGGTTTGCGGTTCTCCATCATGTAGAACGAGAAGCCGTAGCATGTAGCTTTTGTGACACCGTCGTGGTAATACACATACTCCGAAGGGTTGTCCGGATCCTTTGCCAGTTTTTCCGTTTCGAATCCCTGATCGTTGGTCTGGAAGAACTGATCGGCATCTTGCGCGGCATCATAAACCGGCCAGGAATCACCCAGGTTTCTTTCCAGGAGGTAGGAGCAGGTCGGTACATTTACGACCTGCCATCTGTCCGGAACAAATTTGCGTATGCCTGCGGCGGCACCGGCTTTACCGACCTGGACCTCGAACGAAATCTTCGCGTAGAGGCGCTTCAGGTGAAGAGTCTTGTTGCTGATGTCGTTTGCCGAACCATTACCGAGAATATCCACACCGGAAATCTGGTCAGTCATTAAGAAGTAGCCGGAGTTGGCGGCGATTTCGCTGCGGACCTGAGTCGCTATGATGCCCTGAAGGGCTCCATAAGTCCTGATGGTAGAGAGCAGACCGGGGGAGACGTCGAGATCATCCGGATTCATATTCGCTACGGCAACTATCGTACAACCACCCTTCTTGGCGGTTTTTATGTGGAGACTGCCAGTCGTTGAAGAGGCCCCGTTGTTGACGGTCCACCAGTTGCTCGGGTCTGTCCCGCTTCCGAGATTGGTCCCGTCGAAATAGTGGCCGTATACTTTTTTGCTGTCGCTGTTTGAGCCGTCGAAAATGAGAAGGTAGAGATTGAAAACGTGGCTTTCATCCGCCTCAGACAAAGCGGACTTTGTAGAAACGGTGACCACGGGTCCCTTGGGAGAGCCGAAGGGGATGACAAGATCTATCATCTCTCCCTCTCCATATGATGGCCCCTCGAACAGTTCCTTTATGCAGCCGTCGAAAAGAACGGTCGCTGCGATAAAACAGAAAATATTCAGAATAACACGTTTCATATTCAAAAATCAATTGAATGAGTGGGATGACTCCGTCGGGGTCGTCCAGTCACTGTTGTCAACATCGAAGTCCAGCACTCCCTCCTGCTCTGCATAGTAAACGCTGATAACCAGCTTTATGTCTTCGTTTCTGGACATATATGTCAGAGGCACCTCTTTGTGGCTGTCTTTGAGAATACGTTTCATTGCTCCTCCTGCGCAGTATTGGCCGAACAGTACGAATTGACGGTCCTGGTTCTTGCCGTCGTTGACCCACATTAAATTGGACTCCTTTGCTGGGGTGTTCGCGCTCCAGTTGGCGTTGGCCTGAATGTATTTGCCGTCAGAATTCCTGATGAAGCGAACCAGCTTTCCGCCCATATCCTCAGGAATTTTATTCTTATCGTTTACCTTTCCCTCTTCCAGTCGCATCCCGGTAATGGAAGACCCGCTACATGCCCCTGTAGCGCTGGGATTTATAGCCAATCCTTCAATCGAATACAGCCCGCCTTCTTTCTTGAGCGTGTGGAAATATGTGTTTTTTGCACCTGTGTAAGTAAAACTGGCGTCGGTTTTGGGATCGTGGGCGGTCAAACCATCCCATCCGGAGTAGCCGTTTGCGTTGGAGTATGAGTATGAGGAGTAATTATAGGATGTCTCATTGTAGATGGCCTGTGCCCTGTTGAAAAAGTCAATATACTGGCTATAGCCGGCGCTTTCCCATGCAATACGGTTGTCGGCGCTGATATAAGAGAAGATGCGGCCTGAGCGGACGCTCTTCTGAGGATTGACTACCATAACCTTAACTTCCTCTCCCTCATCCATTCCGATAAGGGTCTCATAGTCAAGGTAACCGAACGATCTCTGTCCCAGCGACAACTGTTTGTTGAGATTTGACGGGTCCAGGGTAAGGGTCGAGAATACTTTATAAGCATTGGTCGAAACATTCTCATAAAGAAGGGTTTCGTAAACCAGGTACTCTTCCTCAAACGCGGGATCATCCATTCCGGGCGCGACTTCAAGAGAAGGCGAGTGAAGGATGGGATAGTCGGGGAGCGCTCCGTAGGTAACATCGCCGGGCAGAACGGGAACGCCGGACTCGTCGCGATGGTCGATCAGATAGGCCTTGTCGGGGTTGAAGTGGCTGAAACGCAGCTCGTCTACCCTGACGGGGAAGGGGGTGTTGTTGTTTATATACACCCTGAAGCGAACCACCGGGCGCTGAAGATAGATTATATGTGTTTCGACAGAAAGGCCTACTGGAACCTCGGCCTTGCCCGTCAGAAGCATCGCGCTCTCGCCTGCAGTAGTTGGGGTGACTGGGGCAGGTGATACTGATGCCAGTTCGCGGGAGATAAATGAGGTGAAGTCTCCGGATGTCTTTGATTTTTCCTGTCCTGTCGCGGAAATCTCTTCTCCGCTCTTCTGCCAGGCCTCGGCATCTATATTCGCATATGCGTAGACGGTATAGTTGCCGGGATTCAGATGTTCGAAGTGAATCACATCCTCGGTCATGGACGAGCCGGTCACCTCTTCCTGGTCGGGATCGTTCCCGCTTGCGGCCGGATTATATGGATACTGCTTGTAGACGTTGCCGACGACATTGTTCTCATTGTCCACCAGGATTACTAGAACGTTTTCGAAGCGCAGTCCGTCCAGGAGGTCGTCGGAATCGGCTTTGGTCTGGAGCCTGAGTGCGTCGTTGCTGGTAAGTTTGAACACGACGGCGCCCTCTCCTTTGGCCTTAAGCTCGGCTTCGGGTTCCTTGAGGCAAGACCATCCCGCAAGGATGATTGCCGTCAGCGCCAGTATGTATCTTACCTTTCTCATTTATTCAAACAGGAACGGATCAGTAGTTATTGATACTTCCTCCCATTCTGTAGCCACTACGTGGATGTCGGCTCCGCTTTGCTCGACGGTGACGAAGTAATTGTAAACGTGGTTCGGGCTCCAGACGTCGGCCCCGGCAGGGAGCTCGCAGTCGGAGATGTTGATAGTGGTTTCCACTGCCGGCTGTCCGTCGTAGGATACTGAGAACACTACTGCGGCTCCGGAATTTAGCGTATGGGGAACCATATAGTACCAGCCCATCTGGGCGTAACCGTCGGGATCGTCGGGATCCGTAGGATAGGTAATGGTCTTCTCGGGGTCAGAGGTATCGGCCGACCAGCTAAACAGGCTGCCAAGCACGCCGATCGCACCGGCAGTCCAGTTAAGAGGATAATCAGGCCCGGCGGGATTGACTCCGTCTGAAGGATCGAAATTGATCGGAGAGGTCAGTCGGCTGTCAATTGTCAGAGTTCCTCTCGGCGACAGGTTCTCCAGGTGGAAGGCGGTCAGCTTGAATTTGTCGCCCTCGTCCGATGCGGTCCCAAACAGGAAGCGTACGGCTGAAGTGACATGCTTGAAGTCCAACTCAACCCTGTCTTTTCCGTTATCGGGCTCGACACGGAACGAACGTGCCACCATCAGGTCCTGGTTGCTTCCGACCCTGTATGATATCTTCAGGTCGTAGGTACTGTTGATAGTCGCATCGCTGGCGGTGTAAGGGGAGACTGCCGTAAACTTGTATGCTCCGGTATTCTTCCAATACTCGAGAGGGTCGTAGTTCCAGGTGCTGCTGTTCTGGTCTTCGGGGTCGAAAGAAGTAGGATCAAGGGGATCCGACAGGTAGACGTGGTCGCAACGAAGCCTGCGGTTGTAGAATACTGTCTCATAGTCGGCGTCCTCGTCCTTGTCGGGCAGCCAGACTCCGAAGACGCTGATCTCGTTGCCGACCTTGATCAGGGTAGACGGATCATTGGGCCTCATCTTATCGTAAGGATCATATGTCTTGGTCGTGACACCGGATGCGGCGGAGAAGAGAATAGGATGCTTACCCTCGTCCATGGTCGACGGCTTGTCCTTCACGCATCCCGTAAGGATTGTGACGGCCAACACGAAGAATATGAACAAACGCTGTTTCATCCTAACTTGTTATATGGTTGTTGTGGACCTCGCCCCAGTTGGACCATGTTACCGAGAACTCGATAGGATCGTCAGGGGTGATGCTGACATAAACATTGTACTCTGTTCCTTCGCTCCAAACTCCCGAGGCGTTTGAGAATACTGTGCTCAGAGGAATATTGCTGATCATAGTCCTGGTGTGGAGCAGTCCCTCAAAATCGATGGTGTACTCGATATGGAGGAGAGCATATTCGTAAGCAAGCGACTGAGGCATCAGAATGGAGACGGCCTGAGGCGATCCTGCTGCCGGATAGCTGGTGGAAAGCGTGATATACTCGGAAGCATCTGCCGGAGCAAAGGATGTAACCGAGTTGCGGGGAGCTGCCCACTCTGCCCAACCGGAATTCCTGTGAGTCGCTGTCATATAGATGCCGTCGAAACGAACAGTCTTAAGTTTGACCGTGTATTTCTCGGGAACCGCGGCATCCACCTTCTTTACGTAGAAGGAAATCTTCGAAAGGGCGTGGTTGAATGTGAGGTTCACGGGAGTGTTCACGGCCGGTTTCGTCTTGTTGCTGGCAACAGTCGAGAGCATGAAGTCGGTGTTTCCGTCGGTAACAGTAAACTTGATATCGGGAATGTTGGCAGTTGTGTTGGTATACGCAGTGGTGGTCCCACGTTTCAAGAGCACGGCATCAGCTGAATAGGGACTGTATGCCCAGAAAGTAATCTTGGAGCCGGTGTTGTTGGGCCAGTACTTGATAGGAGAATAGGTGTAATCAGTACCGTCGAAGTCCACTTCCTGGTTGTACATGAAGTTGGGCTTCGCCGACGAACTCCAGTTACTGGTTCCGGTATAGTATGCGAAGACGCCGAAGGTGGAACCGGCGGGGAAGGATCCCTTAGTCGTCGGTTCTACTATATTGGACCTGAAGATGACAGGCATGTCGCTGTCCAGGATGGTCCACTCATCACCCTCCTCGTCGGGATTCTGCACTTTCAGGCAGGAACCGGCAAGGACGGCTGCGAGGGCCGCTGCCATCAAAATCCATATGTTGCGTCTTACTTTCATTGTCTTGGGACCCAAGCGGGCGGTCAAACCCGCTCAGGCAAATAGAGCATTAGGCTGCAGTGTTTACAGGAAGATCAATATCAACATTGGTAGGATCTGCCCACTCGGACACTGTGGCTTCGAGCTTGACGGTGGTCATACCCAGAACGATGTTCAGGTTGTAGTTAAGGCCACCAGTAAAGCCGGATGCGAAGGTGATATCTTTGTTGATGACATTCTTCACGCAGCTGATTCCTCCGTTAAGCTTAGAATCCTGAGTAGTCACATAGTAGGTAATCTCGACATTGAGAGTAGTTGAAGTCGTAGTCGGGATAAAAGTGTAATAAGTGGCATCAGCCTTGGCCGGAGCAGCACCGGTGAATACGTTTACGTTGGTCTTGGTTACACCAGCGATGGACGGGAAAGAAGTCTCTCCGTTAACGGTGGCCTTCAGGCTGGCTGCAATGTCTGCATTGGGAATAGTGAGAGTGGTCTCAGCAGCGGCTGCCGGAGTCCAGAGGGGAACGTTAGCAGTTGTGTTGTTGAGATTCAGAACACCGGAAGGAGCAAAGGTGCCCTTGATGGCGATAGTCTCAATGGTGATCTTGGTGTTGGCGTCAATGTCTTCACTGCTGATTGCGCCGTCTGAAGGGCGTACAGCATCAAAGAAACCGCGAACGTTAACATTGAAACGAGCGAGAGCATGTTTGAATAAGAAAGCAACGGTTCCTGTAGTTGTTTGCTTGGTCTGGTCTTTCCAAGCAAAGCCATCGGCACTATTAACTGCCCAGCAGAGGTCAACTGCAGAAGAAGGAGTGGGATCAACTACGTAAGTAATGGTAGGATCACCTGTCGCAGTATTGGCACTCATAGCAGTAATGCCGTATGAACCGGAAGCGGCAGAGACGTAAGGAGCGTAAGCGAAGAAGCTGATACGGTCTGTACCAGTACTGTTGGCGCCAGTGCCATATTCGTTCGGCCAGTACTTAACAGGGCTGTACTCCCAATGATCTGTGTTATAGAACACACCCTGGTTGTACATGAAGTTAGGAGTGCCTGCGCCAGAATAGGTGGCGTTATCGGTATAATAAGCGAATACACCGAATCCACCGCCATTAGCCTCAGAACGCTGAATGCTGGTCGTAGTTGTCTGACCGGCAGCACCAGCTTTGGTGAAGGGAACATAAACACCGAAGTTGACAGCATCGCCCTGTCCGGTGTTTTTCTGGAGATCTTCCGTCTTGGCGCATGAGGCCAGGACGGTTGCTGCAACTGCAGCGAGAACTAAAATCTTTTTCATAATGAAAAATGTTAAAAAGTTAATAATTAGTGAGTTATATATTGTATTTAATGATTTTTACATATCGACAATGACATCTTCACCAGGTTGCCAGTCATCAACAGATGCATCGAATCCGCTGGAGTCGTCTATCGGCCTGACATCCGGAGGATGCATGACGGGCGCCTCCACGCTGCCCAAAATAAGTCTGTATAGATGGCGATAGCCTTCGTTGGGTTCTTCGAGGGTTATGTCTTTTCCGACGAAGAAAACGTAATTTTCTGTAGTTATGTTGTCTGCCAGCAATGTGGCAACATTGAGTTCGGGGTTGCGGTCAGGGCTGGGCAGTTCTCCGCGAGGGAAGCCGAAGGTAGTAACTATACCGTCGAGGTGGCCGACGCGGCTGATAGGATCATCAATGACCAACTTCCAGTCAGAAATAATCTGGACGCATTCTTCGTCTCCGGTAATATCTTTTGTGAGGTTGTAGCTGCGGGCCATGCCGGTGGTACTGGCGCGAACGCCCCTGAGCAGGTCTGCATTGTCGGAGTAGATGGATATCCAGTACTGGGAGATGATGCTCTTAGGATTCACCGGAACCTTGATGGTGTAGTAGCGGGTTGTAGAATCTTCTCCCGCAGGGCCGGCCTCGACGAGCGATTTCATGTACTCTTCAATCATCTCGCCGGAGATTTCGAAGTTGTCGGACATGCCGACTGTCATCTCCTCGGGGTTTCCGACAACTGCGCCGCCGTCGGCTCTGGTGTACCACTTGCTCTTGGTCTCGACCAGGCGGACGCATGCGCTGTCGAAGCTCTCCATGTTGAGGAACTCCATCTGACCGAATTCCTCCGGACTCTGGGTGATCATATAGAGCTTGTATTCGCCCGGATCCAGTTTCATGGTGCAGGAGTCTACGCTGGCGGTAGTGTGTCTTCTGTAGAAGTTGTTGTCGCGGAAGATATACAGCGAAACTCCGGTAGGCTTGATGCCCTCCGGATACACCTCGGCCTTCCAGAGCACATTCACGAGGACCCTAATCGCATGCCTTACGTGGAGGAGAGGCTCGATGGTGCAACCCACCGCAAGGATTGCGGCGGCGATGAATGCCCATATGTATCTCTTTCCTTTCATCTACTTCCTTTTGCGGTTACGATTGAAAAGGTCTATGCCTATCGAGACGTACAGCCTGGTCGGTCCTAACCAGTATAAGGCCATTCTGCGTTTCGTGAATTCGTTTGGATCTCCTGTATAGTCGTAGTAATACCAACCTGTGATGTCATCGCCCCAAACATAGGGGTCATAGCGGCCGTAAATAAAGCCCAGTGCGAGCCCCGCATCTATAAAGATGCGTCCGAAGGTCCATTTGTGGCCAATCCCTGCCGAAATTCCTACGGCTTCGCCTTCCCAGCCCTTCTTGTCCCAGCCCAGTCCGTACTGCGCAAGGTTCAGAGTACCAGAGACATAGAGTCCGTTGAAGCGATACTCTTCGGGCTTGAAATAGTAGCGCCCCCAGATGCCGACGTTGTGGACCTGGAGATAGCGATGCTCGTCGGGATGTCTCCAGTTGGGCCACTCAAGATCGGCGCCGATGGTATAATGGCCGTCCTCCGGGTAATACTCGAGGCTCACCGAAGGAACGGAGGTGAGACCGTAGCCGGGGACATAGGTCGCGTCGTATAGGAGGTTCGTGCTGAGTCCTAAAACCGGCCAGAATGGAGCGGATTTCTCGACTTCGCTCGAAATGACATTTGTGGAATCGGGGGCCTGGGTAGTCTCGGCGGAATCGGCTGTCTCAGCGAGTTCGGCGGCGCGCTGAGCAGCCTGACGGGCCTCCTCCTGACTGGACTCCTGCTCATACCCACGGTACAGCTTGCACCTGTGCTCATACTCAAGCTCGGCGGGCAGGCGGATCAGACTGTCGAGCCTCTCGATAGCCTTGTACTGGCGCTTCGGCTCGGGCTCCGGTTCCGGCTCCACGCTCACGATCACCTCGGGTTCGGGCACCTCGTCGGTAAGGACAGGCTCCGGCTCAAACACGGCCACGGCGGTGTCTGCGGGCTCCGCCACGGGCTCTGCGGGTTCGAGTGTGGGCTCTTCGGGGATAACATCTACCACTGGCCCGTCGATTGCGACAACCACATCGCGCACATAAATCTCGACTGCGAGCGAGCGGAGATAGCGGTAGTGGTTCACGAGCAGCCAGCGATAAAGCTCGCCTTCCTTCTTCGTCGAGCCCAGCTTGCCGTTCTCCATGCGCCATTTCTTCGTATCCCAGCCGACCTTCGGGTCATCGAGCAGCTTGAGGATACGCTCACGGCCGATCTCCGACAGGTTCGGATCGTCTGCCACGCGCGCGCGCAGTAAAGCCCATGCTTCGCCACCTGGCCGCACGGTAATCTGTATTCCGTCGCGGTCAAGCCCGATCTCACGGCGAACGACCTCGTCGAACTCGTGTGCACGCTTGCGGCAGAGCCACATATTGTGCTCGTAAACACCTTCAGGAGAAGCATGCGCGGTCACGACCACAGAATCTACGTGTTCCAGCCCTATCTCTTCGAGCATCTGGCGCAGGTTCTCGGCAGCACGGGCATTATCGAGGTAGGTGGACTCGTAGCGGTATTTATTCCAACGGAAGTGGACGGTACCCTTGCGCGGCTTTGCTGCCGGCTCGGCAGTAGTAGAAGTCCATTCTCCTCCCAGCTGCATATCAATTTCCTCCTGCGCGGCTGTAGAGTCGGCAGGGGCATAAGTGGGTGTGTACTGCACACTCACAGGTACCGCGACAACCCCATTTACGGGGTTACCGGTTGCCAAAAGGAATGATATGACAGCTTCCAAAATCATTGTCACTTTCCGGGTGGCTTCTCCCTCAACCTACTAAGTTATGAAATTAATTTCATAAAGTGTTCCGCCACGGCCTTTCGCGCCACCAAGAGTCCATTCTAAATTCAAATTGCGCAAAGTTACCGCTATTTACCGGGAAAAAGGGTGGCGAGAAACTCTTAATTTATGACAAAAAGTCGCCTGACTATTTGTATAAATTGATCATAGTTGCTATAATTGCTGACAAAAGGTAATCATTATGGATCATGTAAGTTTGGCCCATGAGTTGGAGCGAATAAGTAACCTCATCAGACAGAATGACGTTTATATCGTTCGACGCAGAAGCGGCTTTAAATTGGTGAATGAAGACATTGCTTCTCCGGATGTCGTGGTCTCTATATGTCTTCAGGGCAACGCAAAGGTTCTGTGCGACTTTCAGGAGTACGAATACCATAAGAACGATTTGTCGATTATAATGCCTGGCCATATACTCAGGCAATTGGAGTGCTCTCCTGACTTTGTGATTACCCGTTTGTATATCTCCCACGATATTTACCCGGAGATGAAGGCTCAGCTGTTCAGCCATGGCTATGAAAAGTTTTACCTAAGTCCGTTTTGTAATCTGACTGATACTCAGGTCGAGCGCCTGCTTAAGGTAATAGACTTGCTGGGCATTATAGCAGACCACGATAAGAAAGACCTTCAGCTGCGCCGACATTTGTTAATCGGTCAGTTGACGGTAGGCTATGAATTTGTGAATTATTATCGCCGTGAACTCGACAAAGGGCTTGCATTGTCCCATTCATCCCGGCTTTACAACGATTTCTGCAACCTTATAGCTGAGCACTACCAGGAATCGCGTGAGGTCAAGTACTATGCAAAACTACTTAACCTCACGCCTAAATATTTCTCGAAAGTGATAACACGCGAGACAGGAGGCTTGTCTCCTGCCGACAGCATAGAGAGCTTTGTAATCGCCCACGCAAAGCGACTGATAGATACAAGGCCAGACTGTACCCTCAGCGAGATATCCTACATGCTCGGTTTCTCCGAGCCGTCATCATTCTATCGTTATTTCAAGCACGCGACCGGCATCACTGCCATGCAGTATCGAAACTCTTCCAACTAAGAATTACTCCCTGCTGAATATCAAAACGCAGCTGATGGCGGCGACCATACCGCCAATCTGCCAGAAAGTCGGCATGGCGTCGAGGCCTGCGATGGCAAGCAGGATGATCGACAGCAAGCAGCAGATGACCGGCGAGCAGGCGTCTGCGAGTGGGGCGATGACCATTGCCTTGCCGTAGCGGTTCGCGTAGACGAGCGTAAACGCGCCGATGGCGTTCAGAATCTGAACGAAGAAGACCTTGGTGGGAGCGGCCCAGCCGTAGGCAGTCAGCTCCGCGGGCGCCTTAAGCAGGAACGCGACCGGAATCAGCACGACAGCGGCTATGGCCATGTATACGAACACGCTCTCCGCGTCGGGGGTGCTGTTGTTCGCCAGTTTCATGACGAAGGCCTGGGTGCCCCAGCAGATAAACACGACCGCGGCCAGAAGTATCCACAGCCAGCCCTGGGCTCCTCCCTCGCCGCCGGTATCGCTGGGCATGGCGAAGCAGATGATGGCGACAAATGCCAGCACGATACCGAGTATGCCGAGCTTCGAGACCTTCTCCTTAAGGAAGGTCGCCGACAGCAGAACGGTCACGATAGGCGCCACGGAAATCATGGGCATTACGAGATACGACGGGGCATACTTCAGCGCCAGGAACAGCACCAGCTGTCCGCCCGCTCCGAGCAGGCCGACGCCCATACTTAGCGCCATCGATTTCGGGCGCACGTCGAGCTTCCACTTGATGTTATGAAGCGCCAGAAGCGCGCAGGGTATCATCGACAGGGCCCACACGACATAGACCATTTCCGAAGGGAATGCCTCGGGTATGCCGAGATAAATATTGCCGAGAGTCGGGTCCGAGAACGTCATCCACACGCCCCAGGTGCACATCGTCACCAGGGCATACAATAGCCAATTATGCTTTTTCTCTTTCATTTTTGTCATAATATCAAAGATCCCTTCGTCGCTTACGCTCCTCGGGATGACAATAATGAGGGGGCCCCTCAGGATGACAGTGTCATTCCGAGCGAAGCGAAGGAATCTATTTAACGAACGTTGCGATCAATTTACCCCAGTCTTCGTTTTCACAAATGCCTGTAAACGCCTTCGAACCGGGGCCCCAGGCGTAAATCGGGACCGCGATGCCGTTGTGGCCCTCGCTGGCGAAATGGACGCCGATGACGCCCTCTTCGAGATTGCCGTCCTGCAGGGTCAGGCTGCCGGTGTTATGGTCGGCGGTGACGACTACCAGGGTGTGGCCGTCATTGGCCGCCCATTCGAGAACGTCGCCGATAGTGCGGTCGAAGTCGAGCAGCTCCTCCATGGCCTTGCCGATGTCGTTGCCATGGAGCCAGTCGTCGATGCATGAGCCTTCGATCATCATCACGAAGCCCTTGGGCTCGGCAGAAAGCTGATCGAGACCGCGCTTGACCATCCTGCGGAAGAGGTCGCCCCTCTCCTTCGCCACGGGCAGATTGTCGGGCGAAAGGATGCCGATAACGGGCAGTTCGGCGCTCATCAGAGCGGCTTCGTCGAGGGCGACGTTGTAGCCAGCGGCGGACATTTCTTCGGTGATGTCGCGTCCGTCGGTGCGCTTAGTCGTGAACCAGTCCAGTCCGCCGCCGGCGAGGTAATCAACACCGCTCTCGATGTAGTCGGCGATGAGGTCTTCCTGGTTGTATCGGTGCTCGTTGTGGCAGCAGAAATCGCACGGCGTAGCGTCTGCAAAATGGCAGGTTACGACGGTTCCGGTCTTCTTTCCGAGTTTTTGCGCCTTAACCAGCACGCTAGGCAGGTCGGAGTTGTCGGGGGCCGTGCCCACATGGCAGTAGGCCGTCTTTGCACCGGCCGCAATGGCGGTTCCGCCCGCGCCCGAATCGGTAATCAGCTTGTCCGTACACCATGTGCGCGAGAGACCGGTGGCAGTGAAGTTGTCAAGGTTGAGTTTACCTTTATTGACAACCCATCCGCAGCTGACCTGCTCGAGGCCCATACCGTCGCCAATCATGATGATGACGTTGCGAACTTCGGCGTCCTGCGCGGGTTCTTTAACTGAAACAATATCGTAGGTGCGGTCGGTCTGGTAGTACTGCAGGCCGCTTTTCTCCTTGCAGGAGACAGCCAATACCGCAATCAAAGCGGCAAAAACGAGTGTCTTTTTCATTATTTGCGATCTTCGGGTTTAAGTCCGGTAAAATGTATCTTGTAGATGGAAGGATTGCTGTCATCATCGTCGCCGACATAAACATAGCCGCGTTCGTGGTCGACGCAGATAGACTCATTGTTGCCGCAATAGGGGACACGGTAACTCTTAAGGAAGGTGGTGGCATCTCCGGAGAAGACGTGGACACGATGGCTTTCCGAATCAGTTACCCACAGCCAGTCGTTGACAGCGTCATAGCATAGTCCTCCGATCTCGATAACCTTGCTCGAAAGCTTCTTGAGGCTGACCATGTCGAGCTTTTCGCCATCGAGAGTGTAAGTCCAGAGATTGGCTCCGGTCTGGGCGCCTACATAGATTAGGCTGTCTTTGTAGTATGCAATTCCTTCGAGGCCGCTGTTGCCGTAGTTCTTGGCATCGTCGACCGTGAACATAGACGTGTAGGAGGTGTATGGGGCTTCGCACTTGTAGACCTTCTGAGAACCCTCGGCCGCTATCCAGAGATCTCCGGACGGGGTGTGGAGAGTTATGGCCTCGAGGTCGTTGTTGAAGTTCTTGATCTTTGTGACTTCGCCGTCGAACGAGACCTTTGCGAGCTGGCCCTGATCTCCGACAGCCCAGAATGCATCCTTCTCGGCCGTGAGGCATATGCCGGACAATTCTTCGACGTCGACCATGATCCTTTCGTAGGTGCCAATCTCAGGCATAATAGGATCTACGGGGTCGGGACCTTCGTAATCTTCGAGCTGTGCGGTGATGTCGCCCAGGTCAATTACGGTGCCATGGGCCACTGTAACTGATTCTATATGGCGGTATACCTTCGGATACTTGTCGCCCTTCTTAAGGTAGATGTTGAAGCCCTTCTCGCTGAAGATGGTCCTGACGGGGATATAGGCTATTCCGCAACCATCGTTCATCGCCTGGCGGTAGAAGCGATGGCCCTCGCCGACTTCGAGGCGGTAGAGTTCCACCTCGCTGGTAACCTGCACTCCGAGGCAATCGAATACGAGCTCCTCGCTGGCGTTTCCTACGACGACGAAACTGTCGCATGGCTCGGTAGTAGTGAATGCCATGGCGCCGGTGACATGGATGAATTCGAATTTATTGCCTTCGGTCAGATAAGCTGTCATCAGCATGTCTCCGTTGGGGATATAGCGGTTGGTGGCGTCGCAGAAGGAGGATTCGATGGCTACATGGTCGGCAGGGAAGGCCGCGTAGAGTTTATCGGGCGCGGCGCCTGTCTTAGGAACCTCGGTAAGGTCGACCGTAGCGGTTTTTCCGTCTGCGGAGATATCTTCTGCCTTCAGGGTTACGATGATTGAATACGGATCATAGTTGCCGTGGACATAAATCTGGTCGCCGGCTTCCCAGGTAGTCTTGCCGTAAGAAGTGCCGCCCTTGACCTTATAGTCGGGCATCACGAAAGTGTAGGTGCCGGGCTGGGGCGTGTAGTCCACAACGGGTTTTTCTTCCTCTTTCTTGCCTTCGTCTTTGCCGGGATTATCCGTGTTGCAGGCGAAAAGCATCGCTCCGGCCAAAACCAGCGCCGGAATCATCATTCTCTTCATTCTCATAAAGCTCTTGTGTAGGTTGTTTCGATTGTTCCGTCGGCGTTCTCTACGAAGTAGAACGGGGCTGCGTCAACATCGTATATTTCGTCGGTATTAACCGCCCTGATGTATTCCCAACCTGCTGCAGAGGGAAGCCTGCCGGGGCCGCTGCATAGGGCGATATGGACGGCATCAGGCCTGAAATCCGCATACTTGTCGAGAGCCTTCAGGCAACTCGGACAGGTAAGGTTGACGACCATGTACAGGGTGGTTTGGCCATGCTCCAAGGTGATTTCAGAACCACGCTCGTCGCGAAGCGGTGGGAGAGTAACCTTGTCACCGACCAGGTTGGTCGAGCACGCAGTTACAAAGCGGGTGTACATCTCCGCGTCGTAACCGTCGATTATTCCGTCTGAGAGTATCCTGTTCATCGAATAGACGAACAGAGGGCAGTTCCTGCAAGGCGAAGCGGCTGAGTAGAACGCCGATACCGTCCACTCCGTGTAGACGTAGAATGCGACTTCGTCTTTCTTAAGCAAGTCGAACAGATGGTCTATTTCGGCCTGGGCGTCTTCTTCCGGCGCTGCTACAGCCAGTTCTGCAAATTTCGAGAACTCGTCTTCCGCAGTGCGGATATCACTGATGTCAGGGGCATGCCGGTCCCAGTAGCCCTTGATTGATTCGGTCTTACACGATACTGCCAGCACTGCAAGCAGCGCTGCAGCTATGGCGCCGTAGATTCTCATTTAAGCTCGAACAGTTTGTTGTAACCTGTCTTCGAATCGAATACGTTCTTGTTTGCGAATGCGATGCTGTAGAGCGGATTGTTCGGCAGCAGGGGATCGCTGAGGTTCAGATACAGGGTTCCCTTTTCTGCGGGGAGCTTGAACTTGGTAAGAACGGTGTGGGCGCCGGGCTGCCACTTCCTCGGGTCGGATGCGACCTGGAACTTGGTTTCCTTACCGCTGGCGTCTACAAAGACGAGCTCAACGCGGCGCGGATTCATCGGGGCGGCATAGCCGTCGTTGCGGAAGTTGATAGCGATCTCGAGATCTTCTCCTGCCTTCAGATCTTCCTTGCGCTCCACGTTCTGCAGGACGAGCCTGTAGCCCAGCCTGTTCACGATCTCATTGTAGCAGTTGTTGTTTTTCCAGCCGTTGATGACACTGGTGTGATAATCTATGTTGAGATAAGTCCAGTGATAATCGACCATGTCCTTAGTCGATGCCTGGCAGGTGCAGTAATCGGAAACGTTGCAGGTCTCGCCGCCCATGATGGTGTAGCGGGTCTCGGCCTTCCAGAATGCGCGGTCGTTGCTCTCGTTGTCGAAGGTTCCCCAGTCGTCGTAGGCTGCGCCGAAGCAATCGTTATGGCCGGCGAGGCGGTCGAGGGTCTGGCCTTTGTGGGCAGTCTTTGCGGTAAGGGTATCCTTAAGCGAAAGGCCGTACATCCTCATCTTGAACTGAGGGGTACGGAGCTCGACCTGGCGAGAAGCGGGGAGCGCGTCGAGAAGAGCCTCGGCGACTCTCTTGCGCGGCAGGTAATCGTCGTTGGTAGACGGCTGGTACTTGAAATTGGTGGTGTAGTACCACTCACCCCAGACGCCTACAAATCCTGCCTGAAGCACGAAAATCACGTCCTCGTTCCTCTGCAGGATGGGCTTGAGCTGAGCGATATGGCGCATCACTATTTCTTCGGTCGGATCCCACGGTTTGTCGCTTTCGCTCTCCTTGTAGGCGAAGCGAAGAACGCATTTCGCGCCGCCTTCGCGCAGGGCGTCCATCGTGTCCTGAATCTTCTGAAGGAAGGCCTCGGAGATGTCGCCGTTCATGAAGTCGGTAAGGTAGTAGCCTGTGTAGTAAAGCGTACGGCCTTCCGCTCTCTGGGCCTTGACGGCCGAAGCTTTGAGCGCCGAAGTCTTGCTCTTGAAGTCCTGATACTTCATAAAGCCCCTCTCGGGGTTGGCGATGACATCGGTAGACTCCTCGAAATTGTATTTCACTCCGGTCCAGTCGTAGCCGCCCGGGGCGTCGGAACCGGTGTTGTCGGGCAGCGGCTCGTCGGGCTTCTCGTCGGGCTTTTCAGTTTTGTCGCCGCCGCTCGGCTTGAAGCCGAAGTCGGGCAACTGGAAATCATCGCAGGAACACAGCAGCGCCGCGGCTGCAAAGAACGTGAGTAAGCGTTTCATATCTTTACAATCTTTCAAATACTGGTAAACGGTCGAGCGGGACGTCGATGACGTGCTGCCCGCCTTCATAAACCTGGCCGTCGTCGGCCTTCCACTGGCCTGCCGGGAGGATGACGGTACGCGAGGTGCCGCTCTCCTGCATGGGCGCTACAAGCACCCTGTCGCCCAGCATGAATTCGTCGACCACGCGGGCAAGTCCCTCGCCGGGGAAGACGTACTCGAGCGGCGCTACTATAGGCTCGCCAGTCTTGGCTGCGCGCTCGAACAGGCTTTCGATAAGCGGGAGCCTGGCCTGCCTGATCTCGACGGCCTTCAAGACCGCAGCGTAGTGCGCTTTATCGAGCACTCGCCATGGCGCCAGCGAGAACTGCATCATGGGCATAAGTGCATGGACCTGGGCCGAGCGGACGATGAGCTCGGGGTCGGTCTGCCCGCTCAGGAAGGTTTCGAAGCTGCCGCCGCCGACCATGTCCGGGCAGCAGAAACTGAAGCCCATCAGGCTCTCGGCCATCATTTCGGGGATGAGCTTGCGCAGGTCTTCCCAGCTGTGGCCCTTGTCATGGAGACGGTTGACCACCGGCCTTCCGGCGTTGCGCCATCCGGCACGCAGCTCGTTGTACGGATAGTTGGTGGCATGGTCCACGAACATTGAGCACTGCTCCCACGCGGGGACATTTCCGCCCTTCGCGAGAGCGTCGGCCGGGTAGAAGTCGAAGTCGCCCGCGTCGAACTTGAAGCCGTCGACCCCATAGTCGTCGGTCAGGCGCTTAAGCTGCCGGTCGAACCACTCTACCGCCGCCGGGTTGGAGAAATCGAGCACGGCCGAGGTCCCGTTCCACCATCGCACGGGATACGGGTCATTAGCCTCTTCCCAAGTCTGGGCGCCGGTGAGCAGGAAGCCCTTGCCGTCCATGATCTCGCGGCAGATCTGATACTGGTCCATGCTCACGAACGGGCATATCCACAGCATCAGCTTGAACCCCATTGTGTGGAGCTGGTCACACATAGCCTTGGGGTTCGGGAAACGGCCCGGGTGGAAGACCCATTTTCCGTAGTCTTCCTGCCAGGTATCGTCGATCATTATAATTCCGGGAGGAAGCCCGTTGTCCAGGATACCCTTTGCGTATGCCAGTACTCCGGCTTGGTTCTGATTGTACATCAGTTCGATCCAGGTGTTGTACTGAGGCATCTCGAAGAACTCCTTCGGGGGCAGCTTGCCGTCGGCGGGGAAGAACTTAGATGACGCGGTTTTGAATGCGTCGGACAGAGTCTCTCCGGCTTTCTCCCAGACTATATCGGAATGGTGGGATGTAATAACTATCTCACCAGCCTCGATTCTAAAAGAGAATGGGGACTCGCTCCAGACATACTTTCCTCCTGAAGTGAGAAGCAGAGGATTAACCTGATTGGAGAGATTGTACTCCAGCGAGGTTTCGAAGCCGGGAGCGAACGGCATCAGTGAGCCGTCCTTGATATGGCCTCCCCAGACGGCCTCTCCGTCTTCAAGGGGAATAGTAAGGGCTCTTCTGCAGCAGCCGAAAAGCAGCGGCAGAAGAAGCGCCAATAGAGTAATGGAGCGTAGTCTGCAGGTCATGTATTATGCTTTAGGCGATACCCTTACAACAAGACCGGCTTCCTGGGTTCCTTCGGCTTTCTCGTCTTCTGTAATAGCGGGAAGCTTACCTACAATGCTCCAACCAGTGTTCTCGATAATAGCACCGATAGTGAAGGAGTCGCCGAAGACAACCGGAACCATCAGTTCGCGTATCATCTTAAGCTCGACGGCGATTACGTTGCCGCCCTTGTCGACAGCTGCGCTGGAAGTGGTGAAGTTCATACCTGCCTCATCGACCCATGCCCAGTCGGTGCCGCCCTCTTCGCCGCCGTAAAGGCGAACGATGGGATTATAGGTAGAGGCTCCGATGGATTGTGACGGGTTGAAAGATGCCTGTAGAAGAACCTCCGCGCCCATCTCGGGCCAGTTAGCGGTCTGGCCAGTGGCCTTGCTGTTGTCGGTGTCGATGAAAAGGTCCATGGTAGCAAGATCCGACTTGTCCATCTCGAAGTAAAGGAAGATATAGTCGGGATCTGCATAAGCCTTGAAAACTCTCATGGCTTCGAATGCTACATCACCCTTCGGAAGGGTGGCTTCCGCTACTCCTTCGAGGCCCTCCCAGTCGGCGAAATCTCCGTCGATCTGGATAGCGCTGGTATCAACCAGTCCCGGCTCATCATCGTCTTCTTCCTCCTCGTCTACGGGAGTGTTGTTACATGAAACGAAAAGCAGTGCTGCTGCGGCCGCTGCTGCGGCAAGAACAAATCTGAATTTCATAAGTCTATTGTATGTTTATTGTTGCAATCTTATTGTATCCTGTAGTCTCGTCCCAGACATCTGCGTTGGCAAGCCTGATTGAGTAGAACGGGTTGTCGTGCAGCGTGGGCTGAGGGTCGGGCAGGTTGAGATAAAGTGTGTACTCGCCAGCCGAAAGTGTAGGGAGGGTGATATCTACCGTACTGGTTACACCTGCGAACCATGTCCTGGGGTCAACATCAAGTTTGGTGACAGTCTTCTTGCCTGCTGCATCGATGATGATAAGTTCTGCGCCGCGGGGGTTCTGAGGGGCTGCAAAGCCCTCGTTCTTGATTTTGAGAACCAGGCGGGAATCGGAAATGTATCCCTTTTCGATGGCAAGCCTGTAACCAAGCCTAAGTTCCACTTCTTCGTAACAGTTTTCAGTGCGCCAGCGGCCGAGCACAGAGGTGTGGTATGCACTATTCAGGTAAGTCCAGTGATAGTCTGTGAGATCCTTGAGGGCGTTGTCGCAAGCGCAGTACTGCGAAGGATTACACGATTCTCCGCCCATGATAGTGTAGCGGGTGTCGGATTTCCAAAGACTGCGGTCGGTATCGCCGTGGAAGGTGCCAGTGTCGTTGATGGATGCCAGGAAGCAGTCGTTGTGGCCTCCGACTCGGGCTATATCTGTCTCGGTGTGGGCAGTAGCGCGGGTAATCGTATCAGCGAGGCTGACATTCATCAGTTTCATCTTGAACTCGGGGGTGCGGAGCTGGACCTGCCTGCTCTTCGGAACCGCATCAAGCAGGGCGTTGAGGACATGCTTTCTGGGCTCGTAAGAGGCCTCCGACGAAGGGTTCATATTGAAGTTGGTGGTGTAATACCATTCGCCCCACACTCCTACGAAACCGGCCTGAAGAACAAAGAGTACATCTTCGTTAGCCTGCAGGATGGGTTTCACCTGCTGAATGTGGCGCAGCACCCACTGTTCTGTTGCGTCCCATGGCCGATCGTTCTCGTTGTTTTTGTATGCGAAACGCACTATAGCTTTTCCGCCACCTTCGCGAAGATTGTTGAAAGCATCCTGGATCTTGTCGAGATAAGCCTGCTCTATGTCAGACTCCATATACTCTGTCAGATAGAATTCAAGCAATATAAGCGAGAATCCGAATTTGCGCAGGCTGGTGACGGTGGTCGCCTTGATAGCCTGTCCTTCTACTGAATGGATTTCGACAGGTCTGTAGAAACCTCTTTCGGGGTTGGCGAAATTCTCGTCAGTGGCTTTGAATTCCAACTTTTTGAGATCCTTGTACGGATCCGGCTGGTCGGGCTTGCACCCAACCAGCAGAGCCGCTAAGACAAGAAGAACAGGGAATGCTCTTTTCATGCTTTAAAGTGTAATTTCAGTAATTGTGTTATATCCAGTTTCTTCATCCCAGGTGCCCTTATTGGCAAGGCGGATGGAGTAGCGGGGATTGTCGTGGAGGGTAGGCTCCGGATCGGGCAGGTTAAGGCAAACCTTGTACTTGCCGGAAGCCATGTTCTCAGGGAGGGTAACTTTAATATTGAGTGTAGACTCCTCGTCCTCGAACCAGAAGCGCGGATCGGCGTCGATATCGAAAACACGGGTCTCTGGACCGACCAGCACGAGTTCAACTTTCCTCGGGTTCTGGGGCGCGGAATATCCTTCATTGTGGATCTGAAGTCCAACATGAAGTTCCTGGCCCTTGGCGGGTTCGGGGGTAATGAACGCACGGTCGATAAAGAGGCGGTAGCCGATGTGGAACGAAATCTCGTCGAAGCAGCCCTCTTCCTTCCAACGGTTGAGTACCGATTTGTGGTAGTCGTCGTTGAGATAGGTCATATGGTGCTTTTTCGACATCAGAAGGGAATTCTCGCAATGGCCGGCAAGGGCTAAGTTGCAGGTCTCGCCGCCCCAGATGGTGTACTTGGAATTGGCATAGACAAAGTCTCTCTGAACGAGGCTCTGATATGTTCCCACATCATTGTTTGACGAGACGAAGCAGTCGTTGTGGTTTGCCAGGCGCGAAAGGATGGATCCGTTGTGGGCTGTTTTTCTCGTAAGGGTATCGGCTGCGGTGATGTCGAGCATGCTTATGATGGCTCCCGGGTAACGAATTGCAATCTGTCGCTTGTCGGGAACGGCCGCCAGGAGCCTGTCAAGAAGACCGCGGCGGGGTATATAGTCTTCGACTGTCTTGGGGTCGAAGTTGTAATTGTCTGTGTAGTACCACTCTCCGAAGGTGCCGATAAAGCCTGCCTCAAGGACGAAGATAACATCGGCGTTTTTCTGGAAGAACGGTTTGAGTTGTTCAACGTGGCCGTTGATTACTTCCTGAGTAGGATCCCAGGGATGTGCGTTCTCGCTGTAGGATCTCTTGTAGGCAAAACGGAGCACGCATTTGAATCCGTTTCTGCGGAGGGCGTCCATATTGGCGTCCAGATAATTGAGATATTCCTGCGAGATAGGTGACTCAAAGAATGAGTCGAGATAGTAAATAGTATAAATTAGAGTTCTGTTGAGCGCGCGCTGGGCTTCAAGTAATTCGTCGGAAATAACCGACATGCCTGAAGAGGCCTTGAATTCACGATGCGTGAACCAGCCGCGTTCGGGATTAGCAAACTCCTTGTCGTCTACATCAAAATCCACCCTTCTCAAGGATACAAAGTCCGCATCGGGGTCTACGGGACCTTTATTAGGCTTATCGCAGGAGATGCACCATGATGCCAGCATGGACAAACCTAAAACTACTAACAATGCTTTCGTCTTCATGGATGGTTGTGTTATTAAGGTGTGGGCTTGTATTCTTAATTAAAAAGGCCATAGCCACCGGGTGTGGCGGCTATGGCCGGATAAATCATGCCGATCGATTATTTGTCGATGGTAACGTCGAGCATAGCGGCAAGACCGTTGGCGTTGTCGTCGCTGCTGGCTGCGTTAGGAAGCCATGCGATCGAGCTCCAGTTCTGCTGGATGTCGATACCAACTCCGAAGGTGTCTGCGAAAGCGATACCAGGGAGCATCTCGCGGATGATCTGGATCTCGTAAGCGTTGCCGCTTCCCATACCGTGAGCGATGCCGGATCCCTCAGGAAGGATAGCACCCCACATGTCGGCTTCGTCGCCAGGCCTGCCGGGCTCAACCCACTCCCAACCGGTTCCGTTGGCTTCGCCCCACCACTTCCAGAATGAAGGGTTCCAGTCGTTCCACTCGCCGCCGGAGAAGATAGCAGTCTCCATCATGCAGTCTACGCAAGCGTCTGCGAACTCGTCACCATAGCCACCGGTGGTCTTGTCACCATCGCTGTTGAGGTAGACGTGTACTGCGGGCCACTCCCTATCAACGACCTGATCGCCGTCGAACTCAAAGTAGATGTTGAGGTAGACCTTGTCGGCATAAGCCTTGAGGACCTTGAGGGCGTTCTTGTCTGCGTTGGCGTTCTGAGCGACAGCAACCTTGCTGGCGTCGAGAGTTGCCCAGTCCGCGAAATCGCCGTCGACCTTAATCTTGGAAACGAACTCCTCGCCGTCTTCGTCATCGTCGATGGCGTTGTTGTCCTTGCATGAGTTGAAGCCAAGGCTCAGTGCTGCGAACATTGCAGCGTAAAAGAAGAATTTCTTCATAATGATTAATGATTTTGGGTTAATAAAAAATGTTGATATTAGGTTTTGGTTTTATTTGTTGCTGGTAACGCCACTTACTACAGTTTCTGCGTAAGGGATGTAGCAAGGGAACTTGTTATCGAGATCCGCGTTCGGAATAATCTCCCAGTCGTGGACACCCGCATACTTACGGAAAATATCCTTGCCGTTGCGGTAGAGATCGTAACCACGGAAGCCCTCATAGAAGAGCTCGAGTCGCCTTTCGTCGAGAACCGCGTCGAGGATATTGTCATAGCCGCTAGCTGCCAGGTTAGTTGTAGTATAGAGAGCGTCTCCGGTGAGGCCGGCCCTTGCCCTGACGTAGTTCATGTACTTGACAGCATTGACTGCGTCATTTTTGTGGGCATAAGCTTCTGCCGCGTTGAGGATGGTCTCTCCATAGCGGAAGAAGATGTTGGAGCTGAGGAGCTCTTCGCCACCCTGGCCCGTGAACTTCTTGTTCATGTAAGCGGGCATGGTAAGACGGGTGCCCTTCGAAGCATCCTGGGCGGTGCGTACGAATACGCGGGTTCCTCCTTCGATATCGTCCTGATCTTCTGCGTCGGTTTCGTAACCCTCGATGTAGTACTTGACATCCTTGTTGACTGTCTTCTTCTTAATGATGTAAGTGTTGTCGCCAGACTTGGCGGTAAGGGTACCGTCGCCGTTGTCAGTCACATTGGGGGTGTAAGAACCGTCGGGGTTCTTTGACGAAGTAATCATCACATCGAGACGATAGGTTAGTCCTGCACCCTGCTTCTCAGGCCAGCTAACCATCAGCTGTCCTTCGATAGGGGCTGCATAGGCGAAGTAGGCCTTGCGGCGTCCTTCATCCTCCCAGCGGTAGAGAAGGTCAACGAGCTGCTCCGAAGAGTAGATCTCGCACCAGCCCACACCGCCTACGCCTGTCGAGGAGTAGTACATTGAACCGAGCTGGGCGTGCTGCGAATACTGGTAGTCAGTGATTGCGCGGTCGATGCACCAGATGGTCTCAACGGAATTCGGGGCGTTGACAAAGAGATTGTCAAGGTTGGGATCGAGCTTGCTTGCAGGATCGGCTCCGAGAAGCTGCTCGGAAACCTCGATGCACTTATCCCAGTCGCCTTTGTAGAGGTAGAGGCGGGAAAGGAGGGCGAGAGGAGCCTCTTCGCCTACGAATCCCTTGTCACCCCTGCGCTTCTTGCCCTGAAGGAGCTGGTAGGCTTTATTGCAGTCGTCTTCAACCGACTTGTAAACCTGCTCAATGGTAGCCTTTTCGGTCTTCGAGCAGTCGGTAGAGGTTCGAAGTATAACACAAGGCTCGTTTGCATTAGTGCCTCTGCCTTCTACATAGTACGGGCGGGCATAAATGTTTGCCAGAGCGAAGTGGACGAATGCACGGATGAAGTAGTTCTCGCCGAGGAGGAGATCTCCTTCTGCGGTTGCACCTTCCTGGATAGCCTCGATATTGGAGTTGGCTCCGAAGAGTATCTTATAGGAGACATACCAGAAATAACCGATGTTATAGCACTCTTGACCCTGGTCCTCTGTGTAATTCATAATATTTGTGAACGGGTCTTCGGAAGCACGACCCTGGGCGACGTTGTCTCCGCGGAACTCAGTGAGCTGGAAGTAGTGCTTCACCCAGGTGTTGTTCGAGTACTCGCTGCCTTCGAAGAGGATCACGTCCTTGAACATCGAATACAGACCGTCGGTGGTGTAGACTGCTGCACCCGGATCGCTCTTGAGCATGGTTGATGTCATGGTGTCCGAGCGATAGAAATCCATATTGCACGCTGCAACGAGAAGAGTTGCTATTGCTATGTAAAATACTTTTTTCATAATGCTAACGGTCTTTTAGAATTTAATGTCGATACCTGCAACAACCGAGAACGGAACAGGATAGTTCATCGAGTAAGTTCCGGCGAGCTGCCAGTCGGATCCTTCGAGTTGGACCTCAGGGTCCATGCCTGAGAACTTGGTGAGAGTGAAGATGTTGTCTGCGGAGAGGTAAACCTTCGCATTCTTCATCATGAGTTTGTCGGTAAGGCTCTTGGGGAGATTGTAACCGACGGTGATATTCCTCAGACGGAAGAAGCTGCCATCCTCAAGGTAGCGGGAAGAAATCTTACCGCCCGAGCCACCGAGGTCGATTCTCGGGTGAGTTGCGATATCGCCGGCTTTCTTCCAGCGCTTCCAACCAAGACCGTTGTCGATAGACATAAGGTTGTGGGTAGCATCGCTACCGTCGTTATCCATCGAGGTACGGGTGCTGTTGAAGATCTTGTTGCCGTAGATGAAGCTACCGTTGGCGCTGAAGAAGAAGTTCTTCCAGGTGAGGGAGGTATTGAGGCCGCCGCTCATAAGAGGAGAAGCGGATCCACAGGCCTGCATGGTAGCATTTGCATAGACATTCGTCTTGGTAATCTTACCGTCGTCGCCTACGACTTCCCAGAGGGGATCGCCGTTGGCAGGATCAACACCGGCCCATTTCTTCATGTACCAGGTGTAGAGGTCCTGTCCGACCTTGACCTGCTGGCACTCTCCTGAAGCAACCTTCTGGAGGAATTCGCCGTTGGGTAGGTAGAGGACTTCGTTCTTGTTCATACCTACGTTGAAACCAGCGTTCCATTTGAGGTCCTTGGCCTTGATGATGGGGGCGTCGATCACGAACTCAACACCCATATTGCTGATGGTACCTATGTTCTGGGTGTAGTCTGTAAAGCCAGTGCTCGGAGGAACCGGAACAGCAAGGAGAAGGTTGGTGTTGATGGTGCGGTAGAGGTCGAGACCGATGTTGATGTCGTGTTTGGTGGTGGCCTCAAGACCGATACTGGTCATGTAGGCCTCCTCCCAACCGAGGTTCGGGTTCGACTGGCGAACCATCACGGCCGCGACGTTTCCGCCATAGGTCTTGGAAAGTTCGTATGCGTCCTGATAGAGGAATTCTTCGATGTTGTTGTTACCGGTCTTACCGTAACCTGCGCGGAGCTTGAGGAAGCTGAGAGCCTCGACATCGTTCATGAAGTCTTCCTGGGAGATAATCCATGCACCGGAGATACCGGGGAAGTAACCGCCGCGGGCCTTGGGGGCGAAGCGTGAGGTTTCATCGTAACGGATAGATGCTGTTACGACATACTTTCCGAGGTATGACCACTGAGCCTGTGCGAGCCAGGCCCATGAGCGGCTCTGATAATCGTAGCCGGTGTTGTTGGTGATGGTGGGGCAAGCGCTGATTGAAGCCTGGCCTGCAGGCATACCCTGACCGGTAACGGTGTTGGCGCGGGTGAAGCCGCCGCCGTACTCGAGACCTACGATAGCGCTGATGTTGTGATCTCCGAAGGTGTTGATGTACTTGAGGAGGTTGGTGGTACCGAATCCGCTCCAGCTGGAATTGGAGTTGTAGAGCCTACCCTTTCCGTAGTAGCTGGGGACGTTGGTACGGGGATCGTAGTATTCCTCCCAGAAGCTGTTCGAAGAATCGTAGCGGGTCGTAGAGGTAAAGATGAGCCAGTCGGTGATGTTCCAGTTGAGCTGGAAGTCTGCGGTGATGCTCTCGCCGTGGCCGATTGCGTAGTTGTAGAGCTCGTTGTGGAAAATGTTGTAGGAGTTTCCTGAGTACCAGGGCTTTCCGTTATCCGAACGGGTCTGCGAATCTACGAGGAGAGGCTCTCCGGTATTTACGTCGTACGGGTTATCGAAAGGAAGCATGTAGTATGCACTCTCGAGGGTGACGTACGAAGAAGTACCCTGCTCTTTAGTGCGGTTATAAGCCGCGCGGAAGTTGACCGTAATCTTGTCGCTGAGCGGAGTCGAGAGGTTGATACGTGCAGAACCCCTGTTGAAGTTCGTATTGATGAGGGAACCCTGCTCGTCGTAGTAGTCCATACTTACGAAGTAAGATGTCTTACCGGCCTTTCCGGCTACGGATGCATAGTAGTCCTGGACGATACCGGTGCGGAACGACTCGTTCATCCAGTCGAAGCTCTGTTTCTTGAGCTCCTTAGGATAGAGGGCTGCGAAAACGGTAGGTGAGTAAGCCTGTTTGAGGACGCTGTAGAACTCGCTGGAATTCATAGGACGGAAGCGGCCGGAAAGGGCTTTCTTGATACCGCCGCTGACCTTGAAGTTCACTTCCGAGCTCTCGGTAGCGCCCTTCGTAGTAACGACGATAACGCCGCCTGCTGCAGAAGCACCGTAGAGAGCTGTTGCGGAAGCATCCTTAAGGATGGTGATGGTTTCTACATCGTTGGGGTTGAACGAACCGCCGGCCACACCGTCGACAACGTAGAGAGGGTCTGCGCTTGCGGTGATGGAACCCGTTCCGCGGATACGGATCTGGGCTGCGTCACCAGGCTGACCTGATGCGTTGAGGACGAGAACACCGGCAGCCTTACCCTGAAGCATGTTACCTACGTCGGGGGTAGTGATGTTGGTGAGCTCATCGCCGCTCATAGTGACGACCGAGCTGGAGAGTTCGTTTTTCTTCTGGGTTGTGTAACCGAGAACGACAACTTCTTCAAGAAGCTGGGAGTCGGGCTGCATCACCACATTGATAACCGAACGTCCCTGGACTTTCTCCACTACATCCTTATAGCTGAGACAGCTGAAGGTGAGGGTGGCGTCTGAGGCGGTCTGAATGGTGTACTTTCCGTCGAGGTCCGTTATGACGCCGCCGCCGTTGGAACTGGCGACAGCCACGCCGATAATCGGCGATCCGTCTTCTGCATCGATGACGGTACCAGTAATAGTGATATTCTGGGCACCGGCAGTAAATGCGGCAAGCACAAGAAGCAACGAAACCGAGGCGGCCTTGAGAACAGTTTTAAAATTCATAAGCCTGAACTTTTGGTTTTGGTTGTGTGTTATTGGGACAAATATAAAAAAATTATGCAATTATGGTACTCCTGAAGCGGTTTTATTTACAGGAGGTCGTTAAGTCCGATAAGGTTGAATGCGCGGAAGTATTTATCCATGTCGCGCTCAATTCTACCAAGGACAATCTGCTCGGGAGCCATGCCGAGACGCTCAAGGTTTGCATACAGGAAACCTCTTGCGGCCAGTGAACGGGGCTGCTGCCAGATATAGCGGCAGCAGGTAGCGACTATCCAATCCTGCCTCTCGGGGGTCAGTTCGTGGAGGTCCTTGCCCTTTTCGTCTTCGTGGAGCCACTTCTCCCAGCGGTGGGAATCGTGAACCTCCTCGAGCAGGGTTTCCTTCATGTGGGAAAGGACTCCAACCTTGCCCTCGGCGTGGAATTTCTTTTCCACTTCCTCGAGCTCGCACAGTGCGCGATATTCGCTTATGGTGAATTCGGGACCTACGTTGGCTGCGCCCATTCCGCAGAGCGGATACTCTTCGGGGTTCGCGACATCGTCGGTATAGTGACCTTTGATGTAGCTTCCCAGAGGACGAACCTTGGACGTCAGACGTCTGGCGACCTCACCGTCGAAAATGGTGGTATCCAGGTCGGTACCCACCTTTCCTACGATGAAGCAGGGCCAGACGTCCTCGAGTCCGGCAACCATTAATCCCTTTTTCAGGTCTGAAATAAATGTGTCGAAGGTGGTCTCGTCTGCAAGTCCGCCGTGGACTTCCTCGGTTCCAACTTCGTATGAGATAGGGGCGATGCCGTGGGCCTTGCGGAAGGCTTCGGTGTGGGCGATGAGCTCAACAGTACGGGCCGCCACTACATGGATGTCGATGATCTCGCCCTTGGGGACGTTGATATCGACGGTAGGGTCTACATGGATAAGGTCGTAGCCTGCGAGGACTGCAGCCTCGAAAGACTTCTTGACGCCGTTCATAGCGTCTTCGACAGACCATTTTTCAACTCTCTGCTTGTCCTTGAGCCAGGGGCCGCCATGGTCGATTGCAATAATGCACGGGCCGGTGAAGTTCACCCTCTCGGCCTCGAAACGCACGGTGCGCACGAAGTCTTCCTGGGTCATTCCGGTATAACCGCCGTCGCAGTCGATCTGGTTGAGGGTCGCCGCGAAGTAGATGGGGGCGTTGTTGCGCTTTGCGGCCTGGATGGAGGCACGGATTACGGTAGGGGAGTTGGGGCATGCCGCGAAGATGGTGCGGGGAATGCCGGTCTCTTTATGAAGCTCGTCAATACGATGGAGGAGCTGCTCGGTCTTTTTCATATCCTATATATAAAGAATTACACCTTCAACTACGCGGGAGATATTGCCGGAGACCGAAGGGGTGTCCGGGCAGAGGCCTACGTTCAGCGACTTGAAACAGCCGAGCATCTGGGCTACGAAGATGTTGCCCACGCTCGAGTAGCGTGCGGGCATGTCCTCGGGGATGCCGAGCTCAATCAGCAGGTCGATGTAATCGGTCTTGAGGGCATGGTCTTTCTGGCACACGGCGACCGTCGCGACCACCTTGTTGTTGGCGGCAATCTGGCCGATGAGGTCGAGCTCATAGCGGCGCACCTTCGGGTCCGGGGAGATGTAGTAGACCAGCAGGCAGTCGTCGTGGACTACAGCCTTCGGTCCATGGCGGAAGCCCAGGAACGAGTCGAATGCACACATGATGGCGCCGTCGGTGAGTTCCTGAAGCTTGAGGCGGGATTCTTCCGCCACACCCTTAAGGGCGCCCGAACCGAGGAATACTGCCCTCTGGAAGGGACGCTGCGCGATGGCGTTGATATCGTCTTCGTACTTGGCCATGGCCTTTTCGACCGCGTCTGCGAGGGCCTCGATATGGGCTTTGTCGCCCTCGATCTTGTCGATGTTCGCAATCATTGCGCACACCAGGAACATGGTCGAGTAGCTGCTGGTCATAGCGAGCGAGAGGTCGTTGGTCTCTGGCGGGAGGAGGAGGCAGAGGACGTTGTCGCCCTTCTTCTTCGCGAGCTCGCCTTCGGCGTTGCAGGTGATGAAGATGTGGGCCACGCTGCCGGCTGTCTGCTCCAGGGCCCTGATGGCTCCAAGGCTTTCGGGGCTGTTGCCGCTGCGGGCAAACGAGACGAGCAGCACTTTGCTGTCCGCTCCGAAATAGAGCTCGGGGGCGGTGATTATATCCGTCGTAGCTATCGAGCTCGCACCCTTGAGGATGGTGTCGCGCAGGGCGCACTCCAGAGCATCGCCTATGTATGCTGATGTTCCTGCTCCGGTTAGAACAATAGAATATCCAAGTTCAGTATACTTGTGGATGAAAGAGGAAATTTCAGCCTTACGCTTGCACACGATATCATAGGCCTGTTTCCAGACTCGCGGCTGCTGCTTGATTTCTTTGTAGGTGTGGTAGTTAAGTGTCATTTGTCGTTAAAAACAATCTCCGCAAATCTAGCAACTATTGACATTTTTCGTTTCGTTTTTGCTTCGATATTTCAAAGCGAAACCCCATAAACGCCTTGGTTTTTGCGTTTATGGGGTTGATTATCAATCATTTAATGTATTTCCTAAAATCGTTTCACACCCTTTCGGTTTTGGGTTAAACTGTTACAGTCTCCACGTTAATGTTAAGCGCTTTAAGCTGATTTCGTATTCCGGCGGAGATGTGGTAGTCGGTGATAACGGTATGAATTTTCTCCGGCATGGCGATAAACGCGAGGGCTCTCTTGTTGAATTTTGAGGAGTCGAAAACAGCATAGACTTCTCGCGCACGCGATATCATTACTTGATTGGTGCTCGCCTCCTCGATGCTCGGGGTGGAAAGACCTGCATCTACGGAGATACTGTCGACTCCCAGGAAGAGTTTGTCGCAGTAGAAGAGCTTGAGGTTGGATTCCGTAAGTGCGCCCACGGTTGACAGGGAGGTCTCGCGGACGTTGCCTCCGAGAAGTATGACCTTGAAGCGCTTGTATTTTATGGCCTCAAGCATCGCGTGGACCGAGTTTGTGATTATAGTAAGGTCGGTGAAGGAATCGAGATTCTTTACTATCTCGAGGGCGGTGGTTCCGGAGTCGACCATTATCGTGTCTCCGTTGCGGATATGGGCTGCGGCGGCGCGGCCGATGGCCTTCTTCTCCTTTACGTTGACGAGCTGTTTGAACTTGAAGTTGCGTTCTTCCGGATCAGTTTCAGCGTTGCTCGTGACCATGATTGCTCCGCCATGGACCCTGATGAGGAGTTTCCTTTCTTGAAGAATACGAAGGTCTTTGCGGATGGTGACTTCGGATACGCCGAACATTTCGCTGAGTTGGGTGACGTTTACTGTCGAGTCTTCCCTGAGCTTTTGGAGAATAGCGGAACGGCGTCCCTGCGCGGAATCATAGATGTCCATTTTTGTGGTTAGTTTCAGTTACGATGCGAAGATAACGATTTTTTACAAGCGAAACAAAACGAAATACATTTTTAAACAAAAACGAAACTCAAATGAAAGATTTAAGCGCAAAATTTTGCATATTCGTATGCTAAACCAGCGTAACACCTTTTAATTATGAGCCAATACCAGATAGCAGCCATCGGAGAGCTTAATGTCGATATTATCCTTAACAGGATAGACGGCGAGCCCGAAATCGGAAAGGAAAAATTCGCAAAGGACATGACCGTAACCCTCGGCAGTTCAACCGCAATCTTTGCGGCGAACGCAGCCGCTCTCGGAAGTAAGGTCTGCTTCGTGGGCCTCGTTGGAAGGGATTCCTTCGGAGATCTCGTAAAGAAATCCCTTGAGGCTAAGGGCGTTGATACTCGTTTCGTCCTTGAAGGAGAGACTCCTACCGGAGCAACTATTTGCATGAGTTATGGCGAGGACAGAGCTAATCTGACATACCAAGGCTCAATGGATGTTATGGGCTACGACGATATCGATCCTTCAGTGTTCGATTCCTGCCAACACATCCATCTCTCTTCGCTGTTTATGCAGTCCGCCCTTCTGAGGGATGTCCACAAAGTGCTTGACAAGGCTGTCGAGAAGGGTATTACCGTTTCGCTGGATACCCAGTGGGACCCCGCAGAGACATGGAAACTTGACTATAAGACCGTTCTTCCCAAGGTCACCATCTTCATGCCCAACGAGAAAGAACTTCAGGCCCTGACCGGCAAGGCTGACCTCGAAAGCGCAATAGCCGAGGTCCTGCCTTATCTGGGTTGTGCTATGCTTGTCAAGTGCGGCTCGAAGGGTTCGATTCTGGTGTACAAAGACGGCAAGAGAGTTGAACTCCCCGCCTTCCTTAATAAGAATGTGGTGGACGCCATCGGCGCAGGAGACAGCTTCAATTCCGGCTTCGTAAGCGCTTTCGTAAAGGGATTGTCCCTTGAAGACTGCCAGATTACTGGTAATCTTACAGGCGCCGTGAATACTACCGCAGCAGGCGGAACGGGTGCTTTCACCTCGCTGGAGGCAGTTCGCGAAATCTGCCGTTCTAAGTTTGGTCAGGAATTCAAACTGTAGGCCCATGAAGCGTATAGTTGCAATAGTATTAGCCGCCCTGGCCTTCGCATCCTGCCTCGGGAATCTTCCCCAGGACAGGCTGCTCGGTGTGGGCGACAAACCCCTTAAGAACATCGAGGTTTCCTCTATTGTTACAACCCCGCCGGCTTTTCCCGGGATGACCATACGTCAGGTGATATTCGAGAACACTGGCTCCGAGCCCGTCCAGGTCTACGCGATGGAGACTTCACGCATCAGCTTCAAGAGCAGGAAACTCTGGAGCCTCCAGCCCATGACCTACGAAGACCGCCGCGACTGGGTAAAGCCCGTCGAGCCCGGCTTCCATCAGGACAATTACCTCGGAATGAGCGCCTCCGACTATGGCGGAGGAACTCCGGTAGTCTCCCTCTGGAACGAGGATCGCAACCTGACCCTCGGCCTCGTGGAGCCTTGCCTCAGGATGGTTTCCATCCCCGTTACCCGTAGGGGCAATGTCACTACGGCCGTCATCCGCAAGGATTATGACGAGCCGTTCGAGCTAGGCCCAGGAGAGATGATTGTGGGTTACTCTGACTTCATAATGGAAAGCGACGGAGACTTCTTCAAACCCCTTCGCGCTTTCTCCGAGTTCATGCAGAAGGCCTACGGTTTCGAGGCTCCCGTCTCGCCGGACGATGCCTATGAGCCCGTTTGGTGTGCATGGGGCTACGAGCGTCAGTTTACGGTCGACGAAGTCATCGGAACCCTTCCGAAGGTTGTCGAGCTTGGCTTCAAGTGGGTCGATGTCGACGACGGTTTCCAGATCTGCGAAGGCGACTGGCAAGCCAACGACCGCATAGGTAAGGACGGCATGCGCCGTATGACCGACGCGATCCATGCCGCCGGCCTTAAGGCAAAGCTCTGGTGGGCTCCGCTGCTCGCAGATTCTACCAGCCGCGCTGTCGCCGAGCATCCCGAGATGATGCTCATCCAGAAAGACGGGGCCCACGAATTCGTGAGCTGGTGGGACAGCTGGTACCTCTCGCCCGTGAACCCCGCATCGTGGAAGTTCACCGAGGGTATCGTGGACCTGTTCCTCAAGGATTGGGGCTTCGACGGGTTCAAAATGGACGGCCAGCAACTCAACCTTTCCGCCGCCGATTACAACCCGGCAAGCGGCCTGACATACCCCGAGGAGGCTCAGGAGCGCCATCCGGAGTATTTCCAGAAGATTTACGAGCGCGCAAACGAGATCAAGCCCGGCTGCGTGCTTCAGATATGCCCGTGCGGATGCGCCATCAACTTCTTCTACCTGCCATGGATGAACCAGGCGGTGGCCTCCGATCCGACATCCAGCTTCCAGATTCGTATGAAGCGCAAGGTCTACGCGGCCCTTTGCCCCGACCTTGCATATTATGCCGACCATGTCGAACTTAGCGACGGTGGCCTCGACTTCCCTTCGCAGATCGGAGTCGGCGGCATCATCGGAACCAAGTTCACATGGCCCGAGCCCAATCCGTACGCCGAGCAGAACGGCGGCAGCATCCTGACCCCCGAAAAGGAGGCCCTGTTGCGCAAGTGGGTTCCTATCTATACAGACAAGATGCTCTCAAAGGGTAAGTATCTGGGGTTGTATTCTTACGGCTTCGATATTCCGGAGGGCCATGTCATAGAGAAAGACGGAGCTATGTACTACGCGTTCTATGCTCCTTCCTGGAAGGGGGGCTCCATAGAACTCCGCGGCCTGGAGCCCGGTAGGAAGTACACCGTTACAGAATATACGGCCGACGAGCCCCGCTCTTACGAGATCGATGGCTCGCATCCTTTCATCAATCCTGTTTTCACGAATAATTATCTAATCGAAGTTAAATAATACTGAACACCATGAAAAAGTTTTTCTGGGCATTGATCCTTGCCCTTCCGATGTTTGCTTTCTGTAAGGAAGAACCCGCGGAGCCCAAGCCGAAAGTTGATCCCGAGCTCTCCGTTACCAGCGAGACCGCATTCAATCTTGATTATCATGCGGCGAACGTGACCGTTACGTTCACCTGCAACACAGATTGGAGGGTCGCCACCAACGAACTTTGGATTACCGTTACTTCCGCCCAGGGAACCGGTTCTGATTCGCCTGTCAGCGTTACTCTCGCTTGTGCTGAGAACGAGTCCCTCAACGATAGGAAGGGGCCCGTCTACATCTTCGTAGGTGACCTGAATGCCACTATTAATATCTCTCAGGCTGGCAACCCGATGTTCGGCGCTGCCGAGGAGATTCAGAGTGGCTCCACCGTTCTGGCTACCAATCCTAATGTTGAGAGGTACCTCACCAACGCCCACTACGATGACCGTGACGGATGGAAGACAACCCAGATCCTCGATTACTACGGCGGCTTCAACGGCAAGGCCTACAACGAGAATGGCGAGGAGGATCCCAACGGAACTATCCTCAGCTGGGGTAATCAGCCTACTTCCGACCAGCCTATGACCTATAGCATCCGCTGGAATCCGGAAGATATCATTGCAGGAAAGGATATGACACTCCTTCTCCAGGATAAACTTGGATGGAGCGCCAGCGTAGCAATCCCTGCAGGATCTTATTACACAAACATCTCCAACCTGGTCCCGAACGACACCTATACCTATAAGGTAACTATCGACGGCGACGGCAAGATCCTCGCCCAGGGTACCTTCAATACCACCGGTCACCTCCATCAGGTATTCTTCAAGAAAGCCTGCCGCAACGGACGCGACCTCGGCGGTTGGCCGACTCTCGACGGCAAGCACGTCAAGTACCGCAAGGTATATCGCGGCGGCCGTATGCAGAGCGAGACTCTTACTCTCCCCGGACAGGAAGAGGTTAAGATGGAAGGCATCGGTGCACAGCTCGACCTTCGCGGAACATCCGATGTCCTTAGCGAACCCGCTATCAGCGGATTCGAGTTCTGCGCTCCCGTTATCGAAGAGGGTGGCGGCGCGATGCTTAAAAAAGATGCTGCTAAGACAAAGCAGTGCTTCGAGTTTGTGGTCAATAACGTCCGCGCTGGAAGGGGCGTGTACTTCCACTGCTCGCTCGGCCGCGACCGTACCGGTACTCTCGACATTCTCCTCCTCGGTCTTCTCGGTGTTCGCGAAGGCGATATCAGCAAGGCCTATGAGGTTACTTATTTCGCGCCTGTAGGATACAGTGTTTCTTCTTCCGAGAAGGACAGCAACCCGAAACCTATCTTCAAGAACACCCGTTGCGCATGGGTCTACAGCGATGTCGTTCCTTATTTCTGGGAGCTCGCAGACCAAACCGAAGGCAAGACCTTCGCAGACGGTGTCGAGAAGTATCTCCTCGAGGTCGCTGGCGTATCCCAGAAGGATATCGACGATTTCCGTTCACTGATGCTCGAATAATATTATGAAAAGGATTTTAGGAATACTGGCTGCAGTTGCAGTCGCAGCACTGGCCGTTTCGTGTAATTGCGCCGGCGATTATGGCTACAAAATCAAGGGCAACCAGATCGTTTACAACACTCCCGCCCGCCCTGCCGGCCAGCAGTCCATGCTCGGCTTCGCAGCTGAGCCTATTGAGCACGTCCGCGTGGGTCTCGTAGGCCTTGGCGACCGTGGCGGCGGAGCCGTTCACCGTTTCCCTTACCTTAAGGACGCCTCGCTCGTGGCCCTTTGCGACCTCTATCCCGAGAGGGTCGAGGCTGCTCAGAAGACCCTCGAGTCCCATGGCGCCCCCCGTGCCCAGTATGAGTTCAGCGGCCCGGAGGGCTACAAGCAGCTCTGCGAGCTCGAAGACCTCGACCTTGTCTACCTCGCGGTTCCATGGCAGCTGCATACCCCTATCGCCGTCTACGCGATGGAGCATGGCAAGCACGTAGCCATCGAAGTTCCCGCCGCAACATCCATCAAGGAGTGCTGGGACCTCGTGAACACCTCCGAGCGTACTCGCAAGCACTGCATGATGCTTGAGAACTGCTGCTACGACTTCTTCGAGCTGACCTGCCTCAATATGGCCCAGCAGGGCCTCTTTGGCGAGATCGTCCATGTCGAAGGCTCTTACTGCCACAACCTCGAGCCCTATTGGGATAACTATCAGGGCGACTGGCGTATGACCTACAATAAGGATCACCATGGCGACGTCTATCCGACCCATGGCATCGGCCCTGTCTGCCAGGATCTCAACATCCACCGTGGCGACAAGATGGACGTCCTCGTGTCCATGGACACCGACGCCTTCGCAGGCCAGGACAAAGCCGACGAGCGCTACGGCAAGGGTGTAGTGAAGAAGTACGCCAACGGCGACAACACTTCGACCCTCATCCGCACCCGCAAGGGTAAGACCATCCTCATCGAGCACCGCGTCGTGACCCCTCAGCCTTATAGCCGCATGTATCAGATTCAGGGTACGAAGGGCTATGCCAACAAATACCCGAACGAGGGTCTGGCCCTCGGCGGCGCTGAGCTTAAAGACGTCGCTTACGACAACCTCGATGCCGAGGAGTTCATGAGCGATGCCGAGCGTGACGCCCTCATGCAGGCTTACAAATATCCCTTCGTCGAGGAAATCGAAGATCTGGCCCGCAAGGTCGGTGGCCATGGCGGTATGGACTTCATCATGGACTACCGTCTGATCTACTGCCTGCACCACGGCCTGCCGCTCGATCAGGATGTCTACGACGCCGCCGAGTGGAGTTCGCTCGTCGAACTTACCGAAGTCTCCATCAACCATGGCTCCATGCCCGTCGTGATGCCCGACTTCACCCGTGGCGAGTGGGACAAGGTCGACGGAATCAGCTTCGCCATGGCGGAGTAGTTCTGCGTTCGATTGAAAATAAGAGCCATCCTTTCGGGTGGCTCTGTTTTTATTATTTCATGCGGGCTTTGAAGAAGTTGCCGTATTTCTGCGGCCAGTCGCTGGGGATCTGGTGCCCCATCTCCGGGTAGTAGTAGATTTCCTTGTCGGTGCCTGGAAGGTTGTTGTACGGGGCGATGTTGGTGTGCGGCGGGCAAGTGCCGTCCTGGAGGCCTATACACGCAATGACCGCTGTATTGGGGCTGAACCTGGTCACGAGGTTCTTTGTGTCGAAGTACGACAAGAAGGCGTACATTTCGTCATCGGTCATGCTGCCCTGGTTTGCCTTGGCCGTGTTGGCCGGCCAGCCTACGATCTGGAAATAGTCGGGGAAGTCGCCCAGGAATGCCACGCAAGGGGCGATGGCGGTGAACGGGTAGTCGCTCAGCGCGGCCGCTGCATATGAGAGCGCGCCGCCCTGGCTGGAACCTTCCGCGAAGAGGTTGTTCATGTCGCTGGTAGGCTGGGCTGCCATGAATCGGATAGCCTGTACGCAGTCGATGAAGGCGCCGCGGTAGTAGTAGGCATCTCTCTGGCCGAAGTTGAAGGCGAACCAGTCGCCGTAAGTGTTCACGAAGTCGCCTTTGCCGTCGGGCTCTCTCTTTTCGGCCTTGCGGTTGTTGAGCATCTGGCCGCGAATAGAGAAGTAGAACTCCGCATAGTTGGAGTTTCCGCCGTAAGGGCAGTCGGCTTTGGAAGTCGGGTTCTGGTCGTCGTAGCCGTAGAAGTGCATCAAGACCGGATGTTTTTCGCCGTCCTGCGGCTGGGCATAGTAACCGCGTACGGTGACAGGCTCGCCTTCCAGGCCGTCTGGGATAGACTTGAGCTCTACGAGGTAGATTTTTCTGGTCGCTGAACTTCTCGTTGTGATTTCGGTAAGCTGGGCGTCCATGTTGATACCGTCGAGCTGGGCCTTTGCGTCGTTCCAGAACTTATTGAAATCAGACTGCTTGTCAGGGGCTGAGACTATCTTGGTCGGGTTGATGCCGAAGGTGAATGTGCGGCAGACGCTGCCGATGTATATGGCTACTTTGTAGAATCCCGGGTCGAGATCCTGCTGGGTCGTGACTTCCATATCAAGGCCTTTTGCGGGGATTTCGAGATCGATTTCCTCCGACAGGGCGGGGATTAGCGTTTTGTTCTTGTCTGTAAAGTACTTGACCTTAAGGACGTCGTTGAACTTTACCTTGTTGGGGTTCTTGATATGGAGAGGGAAGACGGGTCTTGCCTCGAAGACCCAGTCGTTGAGGATATCTATATCGATGGTGACGGGCTTGAGGTTTTCCGGACGCTCTTCCTTCTTCGGGTCATTGTTGTCTGGGGTGCAGTTTGTAACTGTAATGGTTAACGCAGCGGCTACCGCCCAGATTAGCAGAAAAGTTCTTTTCATATTATTCTTTCATTGCGAAGTACATACCCCCGAGGATCAGTATGGTTCCGAGGGCGGTGATCCATGTGAAATGTTCTCCCAGCACTGGGACGGCGACAATAGCCGTGGCGATGGGGTTTATATACAAATATAGGTTCATCTTCACCGGGCCGAGCTTTGCCTGCGCCGCGTTCCAGCCTATATAGCCTAGGAAGGAGGCGACGATGCCCAGGAAGACGAGGTTGAGCAGTACGGGTGTCTGGCCGAGCATGGCCCAGGTGGTGCCCCACGGCTTTATCAGGAAGTAGGGCAGCATCGTAATGATGCCGTAGAAGAAAACCTTTCGGGTAATGAAGGATACCGAATATTTGGTATCAAGGACTTTGAGTATCAAACTGTAGAGAACCCAAGTGAACGCAGCTCCGAGGGTGAGTAGATCGCCCAGAGGGTGGAGATGCAGTTGGGTCTGGCCGTTAAGAACGACTATCACTACACCTGCGAGGGAGATCAGCGAGAAGACGGCTGCTTGTGGCTTTACTTTGAGGTCTTTGGTGAAAATGGTTGATGCCAGCATGGTCCACAGGGGAGTGGTGGCTATCAATATTGAAACATTCGACGCCTGAGTGTAGACCAGCGCGGAGTTCTCAAACAGGAAGTAAAGGCTGCCGCCGCTGATGCCCAGAAGGATGAGGAGAAGTTCGTCTTTTAGAGAGGTCGCGAGTAATCTGTCTTTTTGGGCAAGCGAGAACGGCAACAGACACAGGTAGGCTAGAATGAATCTTAAGGTCATGATCTCCGCAGGCTGCATCCCAGCATTGATAAGCACCTTCGACGAGACAAACGTAACACCCCAGACGACGCCGACAGCGGCCGCCATAAGGTGGTACCAGAAGTTGCTTTTTGCAAAACGACCCATAATACTTACAAAGTTAAAGATTATGAGTCGTTTCGCAAAGATTAAATGCTATTTGAAAGTCGCGGCCGCTTTCTTGAGCGTGCGCTCCGCAAGTCTGATAGCGAGAATTGCTACAGGGATCGTTACAACAAGAGCAATTACTAGCATGGGGATATTGTTGATGACCGGAATCATCATCTGGTCATACCCTGCGGGCATCTCTTCTACTGCCGCAGCCAACGCACTCTCAGTGTCGGTCCACCAGTGTGCGGTGTATGCAAAGAATGAGAAGGCGAACGGCAGGAAACTCCAGCGCAGACCCTTCAGGGTCTCATATCCACCGACTTTTCTGAGGATTTCAGCAAGAGCCGTTAAGACGGTAATGCCGATGATGTAAGTTGTGTCCGCTTCGCCGGCAATCAGACCTATTACGAGGGCTGTGCCGTTTAGAATCGTTGCTGCTCCAAATCCGCGCACATTCGCGCATGTGTACAGATAAATAAACGCAAAAATAAGGGGCAGGAGTGCACCTACGTAAGCATAACAAGCCGGATGAATCAATCCTGTTGTAGATCCCAGTACAAAGGTCGCAAGAAACGCAACCGCCATCAAAAGAATTTTCCAAAATGTTTTCATAGACAGAGAGTTTTAATCACTTAGGCAAAGGTATCTCATCCCCCTCACCCACGAAATACCCATTTCTGGTGATTTTTACACGAGTCCATTCACCCGCATGTAGAACGCTGAATCGAAGAGAAGTAATGGTCGGCATCAGCCGACCGGCCGGTCCGGGTATTTGCCGAGAGGCAAATACGGAAAGGAGTAAAGGCCGCAGGGGGTTTGGGGGATGCGTCATCCCCCGTAAAGATAGTGCGGGTGAAGGGACTCGAACCCATACGCCGTAGGCACCAGATCCTAAGTCTGGCTTGTCTACCAATTTCAACACACCCGCATTGGGACTGCAAATATAGAAAAAATCCTGAAAATCAGCGACTAGCGGAGCCACTCGCAAGAACTCTTCTCACCGGCGAGCCAGACGGTATCGCCCTCCTCGAAGACGTAGTCGGGCATGGGGTTGGTCGTGAACTCGGAACCATGTAGGACGCTGATTACCAGGCAGCGGTACTCGCGAAGGTTGCAGCCGCGCAGCGTCTTCCCGGTAAGATATGAGTTCTTCCTTAATACTATTGGCATCACGGTGAAGTCGTCGTCGGGATTGGCGGTTCCGGGCGTCTCGGCATCGGCCAGCATGCGGCGCATGGCCTCGAGCTGCGGATCAGTGCCGACTACTATGAGTTCGTCGCCGGGGAAAATCGTGACCTCGCCGCCGGGGATCGTGATGCTTCGGGTGCCGCGCACTATCTTGATGACGTTGGCCCCGGTGGTCACGCGGAAGTGGATGTCTCCCATTTTCTGGCCTGCGAAGGCGCTATCGGGAGAAACGACCATGGACTCGATCTTGACATTGTATGCCCCCATCTTCTTGCGCACCGACGCCGAAACCGGCTTCTTGCGGTCTTCGGCCTCTTCCTTCTCGTTGAGGTTCGCGAGGAAGCGGCTCTCGAGGTAGGACGTGTGCCTGACGAAATAGCGGGCTATCACGAAGAATAGGACTCCGGCCACCAGAAGCAGGATAATATTCCAGCCGGCAAGCTCGAAGTGCGAGGAGATGACGGCGGCGATCACGCCCACGGCGAGGAAAGCGCGCAGCAGGATCAGGCCCAGGATGGGCCACTTGTTGCTGTCCTTCTCGCGCAGCAGCTTGCCGGCCGAGTAGCTGATCGAACCGGTATTGACCCCGAGTCCATAGAGGAACGGCGCCATGGCCAGGAGGGTCACGACGACCGTGACTATGTTGTGGGTCGAGTCGGTCCAGAGCGTAAAGAACTTAGAGAGCGCCGGTTCGAGCAGCGTGCGCGAAAGGATGGCGATCGCAAACAGGATGACGCCGTACAACACGATGCGCAGGATGTAGGCCTTGATGAGCTTTTTCCACTCGCTCTGCTCTGCCACGGTAGTCTTTTCTTCCGTGGGCTCGAAGGCTTTGAGCCAGCGGGCGGGAAGCTTTCGGCACAGCAGCTTGTAGGCCGGGTCGGCAAGCTTGATCATGTACGGGGTCGTGAAGGTCGTGATCACAGATACGGCGATGATAATCGGATAGATGAAATCGCGCATCACGCCTAGCGACACGCCGACCGAAGCGATGATAAAGCCGAACTCGCCGAGCTGGGCCAGGCTGAAACCGGTGTGGACGCCGTTCTCCATGCCCTTGCGGGTGAGGATGATTCCGGCAGCGGAGAAGACTATGTGTGTCAGATAGACCACGATCACCAGTATCAGGATGATGTACCAGTACT
This sequence comes from Bacteroidales bacterium, assembly GCA_017617035.1. Lineage (GTDB taxonomy): Bacteria > Bacteroidota > Bacteroidia > Bacteroidales > UBA932 > Cryptobacteroides. The sequence goes on along the minus strand of JAFZWV010000017.1, from coordinate 9,798 downwards.
TCCCAATGACGGAGGGCGATATCATCATACCGACCGACACGAAGAAGATGGCTCCGAACAGGTCCTTGATCGGGCTGACTATCTTCATGATATGCTCGCTCTCGATCGTTTCAGCGAGGATCGAGCCCATGACAAAGGCGCCCAGCGCGGACGAAAAACCTACTGCTGACGCGAGTGTGACCATGCCGAAGCACAGGCCGATGGCAACAATCAGCAGGATCTCGTCGTTGATCCAGCGCTTAGCCTTTTTCAATAGCGTCGGAATAACATATATTCCTACAAGGAACCACAATATCAGGAAGAACGCCAGTTTCCCTAAGTTGAACAGCATCTCCCCGCCCTCGAACTTGTTGGAAACGGCGAGGGTCGAGAGGAGCACCATGAGAAGGATGGCGATTAGGTCTTCGACCACGAGCGTGCCGAACACCATGCCGGCGTACGGCTTAGTTTTCAGGCCCATCTCATCGAAGGACTTCAGGACCACGGTGGTCGACGACATGGACAGAAGTCCTGCGAGGAACACGCTTTCCATGGTCGTCCACGACAGGGCCTGGCCGACTATGAAACCGAGTATGAAGACTCCGAGGAACTTGGTCCCGGCCGTCACGAGCGCCGAGCTGCCCACTTTCAGGAGCTTCTTGAAGCTGAACTCCAGACCCAGGGCGAACATCAGGAAGATAACGCCGATTTCCGACCACTGGTTCACCGCTTCCTGGCTCGAGATGCCGGGGAAGAAGTCGATGTTGGGCCCGACAAGGAACCCGGCTATGATGTAGCCAAGGATGAGGGGCTGCTTGAGAGCCTTGGAGATGATGGCGAAAACGCCCGCCGACACGAGGATGACGGCAAGGTCACGCACCAGGTTCAGTTCTTCTGACATATATTGCGATGGGCCGTGGCCCTGGATTCTTTTTCGTTAGCTGCGATTGCCGGCAGCTCGGCGGGGTCAAACGCCGCTTCGGCCAGGCGTTCCCACAGGATCCGGACGGCTTGCTGACTCGGGTGCACGAGGTCGTCGGCATAGAAGCGGTAGTCGCGCAGCTCGTCATGGACAATCTCGAAAGCGGGGAAGTACGGGGCTCCGGCGGCCTCGATGGCCAGCTGGAGGGTTGCCTTCCCGAGCGTGTTCTCGCGCGGCTGACCGGGCTGCCGGATCGGGCAGACCATGAAGACGAACCGCTTTTCCGGATGGCCTGCGATCATGCGGCGGATTGATTCTGACGCTTCGCTCACGCTCAGCAAAAGGCGGTCGAACTGCGTCTGCGGGCGCTTGAGGCAATTCGCGACCGGGCGACCCTGGTACTCCCAGACCCATGCGGTGTACAGGGGGATAATGACGGCGTTGGCGTGCTGCCAGAACGCGGCAGCCTCTGCGAGTTTTGCGTTGGCGTTTTGCAGGAACTCTTCAGCTGTAGGTCTGGCGAACTTTGTATAGTGCTCCCAGGAGCAGACGAGTCCGGCCCCGGCGCCCATCTCTACACAGTCCTTTTCCGTATACGGATCCCCGCTATCCATGCGGTTAATCGCGTTTTCAATCGACAGCGGATTGTAGAGCGTTCCGAAGGGATTGACCATGGTGCCGAATCCCGCTTTACGGAACTTGTCGCCCAGGTCGTCTGACAGACAACTGCCGAGCACGACGACCTTGTCTTTCAGGCTGATGCTGAAAGGCAGGCGCTGCGCTGTTACGGGAGTCGTCAGTTTGACCATATCTACGCAAAGATAATTATATTTGTAGATATGAAGAAAAGAATAGCAGTTCTGACCGGGGCCGGCGTCAGCGCCGAGAGCGGCCTTTCAACTTACCGCGACAACGGCGGTCTTTGGGATAATTACGATCCGATGGAAGTAGCTTCAGCTGAGGGCTGGGCCCGCAATCCAGGTCTGGTGCTGGAGTTTTACAATATGCAGCGGGAACATCTCCGCGATATAAAACCCAATGACGCTCACCGCCTTATTGCGGAACTGGAGTCTAAATACACGGTCGATGTCATCACCCAGAATGTCGACAATCTCCACGAACGCGCTGGCAGCTCACACGTTATTCATCTTCATGGAGAAGTCACTAAGATAAGGCCAGAGAATACTTGCAACGAGTTCGACGGATTCAGTGAACGCTATGTGGTGGACTGCGGCTATGAGCGCGTCGCGCTCGGCGACCTCGCCCCCAACGGCGCGCAGTACAGACCCCACATCGTATTTTTCGGCGAAGCTGTCCCTAAGATGGAGGCGGCGATCGACCTGGTCGCTCAGGCCGACCTCATCCTGATTGTCGGCACTTCGCTCCAGGTGTACCCCGCCGCCGGCCTGTATCGCTATTCGAACCCCGACGCCCCGGTCTACATCATCGACCCTGGCGAGTTGACGGTGCGCGACCCGCGCCTCCGCCACATCCGCGCGGTCGCCACCGCCGGCATGCGCCAGTTCATCGATACTCTGGAGCTGTAGCTCCTCCGCTTCATCCTCCTGCGTCCGCCCCGTGGAGGATAACTAGCTGATAATCAGTAATTTCGTCACATTAGGTCTGCCCAAAAAGGCAGACCTAATTTGGCTAATCCGCTGAGTGTAAGGGTGTTATCCTCCACGGGCCAATCCGAAGTATGCCAGCAAAGATATGGTTAACACATAGTTAAAATTGCGTAAGTCCCTGGTAAACAAGAGGTTGACTTTTGATGATTATTCGCTGATTTCTACTGAAAAGCTCTTGTAGAAACAATCTTCATCCATATCTTAGAGGTGCGAATGACATGAAAAGTGCAATTCATATTTTCCAGAGAAGTGTAGGAGGTGTGGTTATCTTCTACACCCTACAAGACTACCTGGTTTATTATACGATATTTTCGGTATACGCTCAAAAGCATGGGTTGCAGGTATTGGGCTTGGCGATAATGTATAACCATCTACATATCCTTATAGTCGGTGGTGATCGTAAAAAGGTGAGGAGGTTTATGACAGTTGTAACCTCTGTGTTCGCCAGACAGTACAATGAAGATAGCGGCTTGTCCGGAGAGGTCTTTCAGCATTCATTCGGGTCGTCGGTCAAATACGGAGAAAAAGAGATACGAACGACAGCCGGCTATTTGTACAACAATCACACGAACAATAGGTTGTGTACTGAAACTCAAAATATTAGATGGAATTTTCTTGCATTCGCACATAGTGAACACCCTTTTTCAGCGCCTATCATTTTGAGGAAAGCTCGTATTTGCCTTAGAAGAGCCATAAAAAATGTTAACGCAGCGCATTCCCGAGGTGATTATCTGAACTATGCTTCTCTAAAAAGAATCTTTAAAGGTCTGAACAAAGAAGAAAAAGAACAGATTGTTGATTACATCATAGGCAAGTATAATATCATCGATTATAAGGCGTTGGAAAGTCTTTATTCTTCCTACGAAGAGATGATTTATTCCTTCAATGCCAATACGCACCACGATTATAAGATTCCAGAGGGGGAAGATGACCGCAAATCTGATGACCGTTTTTATCAATCGTTTTCCAAAATAGTTCTTTCTTCCGGCAAGGTGTCTTCGTTAAAAGGACTATTACTCCTTTCAGAAGATAGCCGTCTTCGTTTGGCGCTCAAGGTTCAGATGCAAACAGGGGCGCCACTTAAGCAAATATGCGCTTTTTTCCGCGTCCGAATAGAATATGAAAAACTAGCCCGTGGAGGCCAACCTCCTGATAGTCAGCCATTTCATTAAATTAGGTGCGTCAAAAATGACACACCTAATTTATTTAATTACTTATGTATCAACCAGTTATCCTCCACGCATAAAGTGGAGGATAATAGGTCCTCCTACCAAGGCCTGCCGCCACCGCCGCCGGGACCGCCGCCAGGGCCGCCGCCGCTCGAGCTGGTGTAGTCGGAGAGGCTGACGGACGACCCGCCGCTGACGGTACTGCCAACCAGTATGTTTCCTGCGGCGCAGGCGGTCCCGCCGCTGACGGTTCCACCTTTAACAAGCGTAGGCTGGGAGGCACCCGACACTACTATTCCGCTTCCGCCACTCTCCGGAGTCTTAAAGGAATACACCGAAGAACCGACTGTCATGGTGTACCATGTCCCAGTGCTCCAGGACGATGCCTGGTAGCAGCTCTGCGACAGGGTGGAGCCGCGTTCGAGCCCGCCGATGGCGAAGATCGTGCCCCCGGTGAGCGTCAGTTTATAGCGCTGCTCGGTGTTGGCGTCGATTGCGACCTCGGGCGACCTGGCGCCGGAAGCGAACACTACGCCTCCGCTGATATTGAAGTTGCCGTTCGCATCGAGACCGTCGTTGTTTAAAGATATACCCGTGACCATGCCCCCGGTGATGGTGAAGGTCGAGGCGGAGTTGATGGCGTCGTCTTTCCGGGAGAACGCGTAGACGTCGCCTGCGCTGACGGTGATTGTGCTCTTCGACTCGATGGCTTCGTGGCCATTGGCATGAGTGCAGCTGACCGCGACCGTGGCCCCGCTGAATTCGATATCCCCGTCGACCTTGGTGCCCTTGGCCGAAGAGTCCTCGGCGGTATCGTTAGCGCCGCTGACCTCGACCTCGACTGACCCGCCGGAGAAAACCCCTTTGCCGTCGGCCTTGATGCCCTTGCCGCCAGCGCCGCTATTCTTGATCACGGTCGTGCCTCCCTCGACGAGGATGTCGCCGTCGGTCGAAAGTCCGTCTTTGGTGGCTGCCGAGACGCTGACGGTGAGAGTGCCGTTGGAGAGCGTGATGCCGTCCTTGCCCCTGACGCCATGGCCGGCCGAAGAGCTGACCTTGACCGTGGGGGCGCTCATGAAGCGGACATAGTCGTCGGAGGTGATGCCTGCCTTGCCCACGGCCGTGACCGTAAGCGTGCCGGCGCCGGAGAAGACAAGCTGGCCCTCTGAGAAGAAGGCCGCCTTTTCGTCCTCATCGGCCGCGCTACCGTATGCGCTGCCGTCCTGCAGGCTGTTGCTACCCGTGACCACGACGAAGGTGCGTTTGTGGCTCTGGTTGTTGATCGCCGCGCCGCCGGGGTTGGTAAGCGAGACGCCGTTCAGGAAGAGGGCTTGTTTGCGTGCGCTATAGAGCTTGAACGAGCCGTCTGTCGCCGAGCCCTTGAGCTCGTAGACGATGCGGTCGCTGCTCTCGTTGTTGATGGTGACATGGTTGCCAGCGATACCGACCGAGACGCTGTCGCCAGGCTCGGAAACGGTGGCCTGGCTGTCGCCGAACTCGATGGTAATCCAGCGGTCGAAGGTGCTCGCGCCCACGTTGTCGTTGTCCGTGAGGTCGGCATCTTCCGAGTCGATGGAGTACTGGCCGAGCCCGTCGTCGGGTTCGTCGTCTTCCTGCTGATTGATGACTTCAGGCGTTATGGTAATTTGCTGGGACTGGCAGGCCACGAAGGCCGCCGCAAGCAGTATGAGATATATCTTTTTCATTATCATGGTTTTAGTACTTCGACCGTTTCAATCAAAGGCTATGCCACAAAAAAAGCCGCCCTTGCGCGGGCAGCTCATTTTTGAAAGAGGTGAGACTGATTACTGGTCTTCCTCGAGGCGGAGATGCTGTACGTAGATAGCCTTCATCTTCGCGACACGGCGCTTGACAGAGGGCTTCTCGAAAGTCTTACGGGCACGCATCTCGCGGACAGCACCCGTCTTTTCGAACTTTCTCTTGAATTTCTTCAGAGCGCGCTCGATATTCTCGCCTTCTTTAACCTGTACGATAATCATTCCTTATACCACCTCCTTTTTCTTCTAGGCTTCTTGTCAAAAATGGGACTGCAAAGGTAGACATTTTTTCGGAAATCCAAAATTTCTCGCTATTTTTACTTGTTATGAAAAAGTTTTTCCTTCTGATAGCCGTCCTGCTGGTGGGTCTTGGAGCCTTCGCGCAGGACAGGGCCGCCGAGGACGCCGCCCTCGCAGCTAACCCCCACTACGTATTTGGTTACAACGACTTCATCCGTCCGGAGCTTTTCGAGGCTCCGAGTGCAGCCCCAAAGGGTTATGAGCCTTTCTATATCGCGCATTACGGACGCCATGGTTCACGTTTCGCCTGGAATAAGAGAACGTACACTTGGATCGATGAAGTCCTGAAGGACGCCAAGCAGAAGGATAATCTTACGGAGTTCGGTCTTAAGCTCCAGGAGGCGTATGAGCCTTTTGCGGCGACTTGTATTCCTCAGACCGGAGACCTTACCCGTAAGGGTTGGGATCAACACAGAGCCATCGCTAAGCATATGTACAAGAGCTATCCGAAGATCTTCAAGCGCAATCCGTCGATCTTCGCCGCTTCGAGTTCATCGTATCGTGCGATGATGAGCATGCAGGCTTTCTGCACGGGGCTAAAGGAGTGCGACCCAAAGCTCGATCTCTATGCCCAAATGTCGACCATCTACTTCGACGACTGCATCCCCGAGTCGGGTCAGAACCCCAATAAGATAGGTCCTCAGGACAATCTCCCCAGGGCTCGTGTGGATCAGATAGATGCCTATACTTCCGACCTTGTAGACACCGACGCCCTGCTGCGCCGCGTGTTCAAGGACCCTGATGCTCAGCTGGGAGACAAGAAAGGCTCATGGTTATATGAACTATATACCGCGTATATCGGAGTCAACAGTCTCGATTTCGACGCCAACCTCCCCGAGTTGTTTTCCTACGACGAGTTGCTGGGCTTCTACAAGAGCGACTGCGTCTATTTCTATCATGAGACAAGACATGCCCTGAACTATGCCGCTCTGGTAAAGACTCTGATCGGTTCGGCTGACCAGGCCCTTGCCAAGGACCGCCCTAGCGTAAAACTCCGCTTCGGCCACGACTATGTCCTGGATGAGTATCTGGTTCTCACCGGAGTCAACAATTTCGGAAAAGAACTGCCCTCCATCGAAGATGCGTACGTCTATTATCCCGTGCGCGACATCCCCATGGGCGCCAACGTCCAGTTCATATTCTACAAATCAAAGAAATCGCCTGATGTGCTGGTTAAAGTCGTTCTCGACGGTAGAGAGGGGACCCTCCCTGTCGAGCCCGTCTCCGGCCACTATTATAAATGGTCAGACTACAAAGCATGGCTTACCGAGACCGTTATTAATAAGCTGAAATGAAAAAGTTTATTATAGTATCCGCTTTTCTGGCAGTTGCCTTCACGGCTTCTGCCCAACTTCTGTCTGACGACTCGGTACAGTTATGCGCTTACTGGGAAGAAGGAGAGAAGTACCAATTCAACGAAGAGAAGGTAAAACTCGAAATAGTCGGAACAGACACTACCGTCACGGAAAGGATAACCTTCATTAGGACGCTCGAAGTTATTGCGGAAGAAGATGACATGTATCGTTTCCGCATGACAACTTCGGATTACCACCACAGCGATCCGGTACTGAATAAACTCATGGAGACCCTTGCCGCTAAATTTGGCAACCGACCCATTGAATTTGAAACTGACGAGGTCGGAATCCTTCAGCGCGTACTACCTGTCGATTGGGGCGATTCCCATGAGGAATTGGTTCAGGAGACAATCAAAGCCGTACGCGAAAAACTCGATACTCTTCAGGATTTTGCTCCCGCGTTTGTTGAAGATCTGGTCAGGACCATGCTTGATCCTCAATCACTCATGGCCTCGGCTGCCGCTGAATTGGTCACCCAATTCCAGTTCTACGGACATCAGTACGATATAGGCCGTGATTACGAGTATCAGATTGAGGCCGCCTCGCCGTATCCCACTCTGGTTCCCACTCTTACCATGGACGGCATATTCTGTGTTGATGTTGATGAAGAGGAAGACGAGGATATTCTAGCCATTGGGCTATATCAAAAAGCCGATGAGGCCAGTTTGAAAAAGTTGGTGCGCGAATTCATTGGATCGCTGGGTACCAAGCTCATAGCCAGTGAAGCGCCTGAAGCTCCGGCAGACAGTGTTGATACAGTTGTAGACGAGACCCTCGGCGCAATAGACGAAGCCATGGATTCATTAACGATGGAGCTGACCGATCGCATGTACTACGTTTTCGACCTGGAATCAGGCTGGCCCCTCTATTTTGGTCATATCAGAGCTCTCGTCACCATTTCCGGGGAGGACTCCAAAATAAAGTTGGAGACCCTCCAGAGGGAGATGATTTATTAAGTTATTCTATTCCGAAGAAATACTTGCGGACCCAGTACTCGAAGAGGGGGTCCAGGATGGCCGCGCCGCCGTCGGGGAGGAAGGAGACAATCTCCTTCTTCGCCAAGGCGTCTTTCAGGCGGCCGACATTGGCCGAAGAATTGAGGCCGTAGCGGGCGATGACATCGGACGAACTGAACTTCGTCTCTCCGTCAAGGATAGCCCGGAGCAGCCAGACCTGGAAATTGGTCAAACCGTTCATTACGGCCATGAAACGGGGCTCGTGCATCGCGATCAGCGAGAGCATACTCTCCTCAACTACCGGCTGAGTGATGTAACCACGACTCAGGCCGTCGCAGATGGCGGCGAAGTGGTTCATATAATAGATGTTGCAGCGCAGTTTCGCGCAGACTTCGCGTATCAGATCCTTCTCAATGACTTTTCCGCTCACGAGGAAACCACGGGTGACGTGGTTCTCGATCTCCTTCACGCTGATCGGCTCGAGCTTGATGCGCGAGACCATCTTGTAGAAGTAGCGCCTCTGCTCGAAGATATCTTTCATGGCGTTGACCATGCTGCCTATCCAGACCCAGCTGCAGGAACCCTTCGGAGCCTTACGTACGACTTCCTCGAAAATCTGGAGGACATGGTCAGGGTCGTCGACCAGCAAAATGTTCTGGAACTCGAACACGCAGACGAACAACCGCTCGTTAAAATCGGCCGCCACGCGATAAGGCAGATTCAGCGCCGCCCTTAAATCGGCATCAGAGCCTTCAAGAGACAGGAATCCGCCGCCCTTGGCATACGAGGCGGCGTCGAAACGGAAACCATAACGCTCGCAGAGAGCGGCTATCTCATCAGGAGTAGAACCATACAGACCGATAACGGTTGAGGCGAGTCTAGAAACTAAATCGCGAACGCTGCGTACGCTCATCAAAGACAGGTCCACGGCGCGGAACGCCATACCACTGGAGCGCATCCCGATAAAGGTCTCGCGGAGCAGGGAAGTCTTACCCGTCTTAGGCGGTTCATAGATGACCACATTCGATCCGGAACCCAGCAAAGACCCTAATAAATCCTGCTCGGAACGTCTTCCGACAAAGCTCTTGCCGGTGACGTAACGGTCGTATGTGAAGACGGTATCCATCCCAAAAACAGCCCAATCACAAAATTAGCAAATAATTTTGCATAAGAAAGAAATAATACCTACTTTTGTCGCCCGTTTTTATAGATGACCGATGAGCAGGTAAAGAGCAGCCGTGAGGGCTGACGCTTACGGCCGAAACTTTTAAATAAAGTTTTACACATGTACGCAATCGTAGATATTGCAGGTCAGCAGTTTAAAGTAGAAGCTGGCAATGAAATCTTCTGCAACCGTCTCCCGGAAGCAAAAGGTGCTGATGTGGAGTTCGACAAGGTTCTCCTCCTCGACAACGAAGGTAAGGTGAAGGTCGGCGCTCCCTATGTGAAGGGCGTTACCGTTAAGGCAACCGTTCTCGCAGACGACGCAAGGGCTGATAAGGTCCTCGTATTCAAGAAGATCCGCCGCAAAGGATTCCAGAAATGCAACGGACACCGTCAGAAACTCTCCAAGATCCGTATCGCAGAGATCGCAATCGCTGCTTAAAACTGAATGAATTATGGCACACAAGAAAGGACAATCTAGTTCGAAGAACGGTCGTGAATCGCAGAGCAAGCGACTTGGTCTCAAGAAGTTCGGTGGAGAAACCGT
>JAFZWV010000016.1 GCA_017617035.1 Bacteroidales bacterium | reverse complement strand
CCATACACTCCTCGCGAAAATTATGCACTTGTCGGGACATCAACACCCCGCGTTTCTGGGGGTCAAAGGTGTCAATTGTTGTTGTATGAAATCCGCCTCTGTAATCATATGCATAGGTCCTCAAAAAGCCACAGAATCCTAGTCCGAAATGGTGAATGACTCCGTCGTAATAGCTATAGGCATTTTCCTTGTATTTCTCGTTTAAGGATTCATCAAGAAAACCATCTTCTGCATTTAAGAGATAAAATGGAATACTCTTAAATGCAAAGCCCTCCTCGTTATTGATAATGAAATCCGGATCGGACCAAACGCGACTGTTATCGGGTAGATATTGATAGCTATTAACGAGGACCTTGCCGAAACTGTCGATCGACCTGGTGATATGACGCATCCTGGGGGCAATTGCAGAGTACTCAAATCCATATACCTTGTTTCCGTCAATTTTCATGAAAGCACTCATCCCATATCGGTCTACCACATTGCATTGCAATATGCCCTTCGAGTTCGATATCGCAGACGTTGAAGGTTGGCCCGCCTCAAAAGAAAAACCTTTTATGTTTCTGTGCGAAGAGAGAGTTGTTCCGGAAATCTTCACCAAATCTGCCAATCCGTCACGGTTAATATCCATAAAGATTATGGAATCATCGCTCGATCTGTAACAGATGGAAATAAAAGAACAACTGAACTCAGAACCGTTGTACGAATACCTAGTCCAATAAGTGTTTAGCCCAGGTTGTGGCGCGGTCATAATATCTACATATCCGTCTCCATTTAGGTCGGTGATATATGCTGGATTCAATTTGGTTGTAAATACGGATGATGTGACACTACTTAGTGTTTTCTCCTTGGAAAAAGATGACCCTGCAAAACGGTATACATCAAGCCCGGAGGCTGTAGCGTAGCAAAGCTTGGTTTGAGATTCATTGTCCAGGTCGCAGGTGAAAAGACGTTTAGGGCCATCCTCTGGAAACGTGAACAAAGGATAGTCACACAGCTTTGTCTGGCCAGTTATGTCAATCAGCGTCGCATAGCAGGTCTGTGCAAAAGTACGAACAGGATTATAGTTTTGATCATATGCGACAGACAGAAGCTGAGTTTTGCCGTTACCCAAAAAATCGCCCCAAAAATATTCTCGGCGGTAGGGGCTGTAATATGGTCCGCTACTGATTGCCCCACTCATCGGAATAGTAAATTGCGCTATTTGCACCGGAATTTCATTAGTGTTGCATTTGTATACCGTTATCGATAAGCCATTACTGCTTGAAAAAACACTGTTGTACAAATTAACCTTGACCAGTTCATCAATGCCATCTCCATCGACATCTACCGCTTCAATGGTCTGGAACCCAGGCCCTGTAGTTATACTGGTATTCGGATTGTTCCATTCTTTCAGACTTGGAATAAAAAGAATACACTGATCCGATGGATACAGGCTGTCAAATGCATAGTTGCTGGGGGATATATTAATACAACTATAGCTGGGATAATAAGGATAAACAACGATGCCGTCGTTGTTGCTTCTGTATACGAACTTGCCTCTCTTATAGACCAGATTGGTATCACTTGGCGAGAAGACACCCGAGAAAGAAAGGGAATCGGACAAAGAAAGGTGCCCTGGAGCATTTACAACACTATCAGGGTAATAATCATACTGGAACTGAAGAGGGCGAAGTGAATCCACGCCGGAAATGCAATCAACCTGGCTCAAAAGCCGCACATAATCTTTATTGTCATATGTGAGAGGGAGCCGGCAAATTACAGTATTGTCAGTCTTGGAAACGATCTCGATTACCCGATAATAAAGATCAGTTCGCTTACCGGCATAATAACGAGTGGTGACCCCTGTATCTTGAACATATTCGAATGTGATCTCACCATGATACATGTTTGGGGTGCTGTATCCATACCTGACATGAAGAATACGGCTGGTGCCATTGTATGAATCAAAGTGATAAATGAATGATATCTTATTATCATCATTATCCCTCATCTCAGTTACAGGATATGAGGGAAGGTTATAATCCAAGTCCTCGGCGAAACCGTAGATAGCGCTCACTCCATTGGGATACAAAACAGTAAAATAGGTGACGTATCCACTGTTATTGAATACTGGAGCCGCAAGTATGTAGCCGGAGGCAGTTATCAAGGGGAAAAGGTCCATCGTTTCTGGCTGGGTATTTGTCACCAGAGGAATCCCGTCCAAAGCAAATACGGGATCTGTGTCATAAACATTTGCTCCTTTTGCCTCGTTGTGGTAATACTTATTTTTACTAATAAGCGAAATCCTTGAAACACCCTGAATGTCCCATCCGTACCCGGCCAAGCCATCTGAGCCCTGACTGTTGTAACATAGAGACAAGTTGGGGACGAACTTAAATCCTGCTGCCGTAGGAATTGATATCTGGTACGTCCTGGCGCCACTCGAACTCACCCCTTCCTGAAGAGGAATCTCTCCAACTGCTCTGGAAGAGTAATCTATAGGGATGGTCCTTGTTGCAGCCTGCCTCAATGCTTCAATAGTAGCGTCTTTCTCGGCACGCAGTTTTTCCTCATGTGACTTTTTATCCTTCTCGGTGTAAAAAGGAGAGACTCGAGAATCATTGGTTGCTTCCTGTGCCCCAATCGTAAACAAAGGGGAAAGGACCAAAAGGAGTAATAACAACAAGAACAAATGGCGAGTTTCAGAATGCATGGTTAAAGATAGAAAGATTCTTACAAGAAAAAAAGAGCGCCGAACAATCGACGCCCTTTGGGATTCGTTTGACTCTGACGAGGACTAGCGCTTTACTATCCTCTCAATCCTGCGGGGAACGGAGGTTAAAATCTCGTAAGGGATAGTTCCAAGAATCTTAGCCAGTTCCTTGACTGTCGGATCTTCCCCGAAAATGGTGACAGTGTCTCCTACCTTAACTCCAAGACCGGTGACATCTATCATGCACATATCCATGCAGATATTGCCGACGGTTTTTGCTCTCTTTCCGTTGACGCTGAAGCTCACCGCACCGCAACCGAAATGCCTGTCGAGGCCGTCGGCATAGCCAACGGGAATAGTCGCTATTTCCATACCCTCAGCGGGTATCTTTCCGCGGCGGCTGTAGCCGATAGTTCCGTCCGAGGCCTTCAATGTTTTAACCTGCAGAACTTTCACCTTCAGCGAAGCGACCGGGGTCAGCTTCACGCCCGGCAATGCGGATATGCCGTAAATACCGATACCGAGTCGAACCATGTCGAACTGGTACTGCGGGAAGCGCTCGATTCCGGCGCTGTTCAGAAGGTGCCACATCGGCTTGTAGCCCAGAGCCTCCGACATTGCGGAAGCGCCCTCCTCGAACATCTTAACCTGCCCGAGAGTAAACTCGTCCTGGGAGGGATCCTCAGCGGCTGCGAGGTGTGAATAGACGGATTTCACGCGAACCGCGCGGCAGCCCTTTAGGAACTCCAGCAGCGCAGGCAGCTCGGAGGGCATGAAACCGAGACGGTGCATTCCTGTGTCCAGCTTGATATGGATAGGATAGTTCTCGATATGTCTGCTTTCCAGCTTCTCGACCAGAACCTTGAGGGTGTCCAGGTTCGGGATGCCGGGCTCAAGGCGGTTGTCGATAATTTCCTCGAAGAAGTCGGTTCCGGTCGTGAGGACCAGAATCGGTAGCGAGATACCTGCCTGCCTGAGTTCGATACCCTCGACGGGCAGCGCGACGGCCAGGTAATCGGCGCCGGCCTGCTGCATCATCGAAGCAAACTCGACTGCGCCATGGCCATAGGCATTCGCCTTCACGAGCACTAGCAGCTTGGTCGACGGCTCGAGCAGCCCGCGGAAATAACCGTAGTTAGCGAGGCAACCCTGGAGGTCGAGCTCCAGGCGGCTGAAATCGTTCTCCCTATTCATCGTCTTCCTCCCCGGGCGCGGTCGCCTCTGCATCTGGGTTAATGTATGCGTCCATTTCGGGCTTGTATTCGGTCATAACCTCCAGGACGGAGGTAGTCTGCGCGAGCGGCGCGAGGATGAAATCGTCCATCTCGGCGGGCACGAGCAGGGTGTCGCCGGCTTCGAGCTTGTATTCCAGCAGCTCGACCTTGACGACGGCCTTGCCGTAGAGGCAATGGTAAATCGCGTACGAGTTGTGATCCCCGCCGGTGATATGGAGCGGGTCGCGAAGGTCCATCTTCCGGACCGTAAACTGCGGCAGGTCCGCGAGGAACTTCATGCCTTTTTCGCCGGCAGCCGGGGCTTCGGGGGCCTTATAAGGGCCATAGTCGATGAAGTCGAGCGCGTCGACCACGCTGAACGCCGGGTCGAACTCTTCCTCGCCAAGCTGCTGGCCCCACGGGAACACGCAGAAATCGAGGGCCGACGATTCGGAGACCTCGATGATTTCCATGCTGCCCGCGGCGCCATGGACAGTTCCGGGCTTAATGCGGAAGCAGTCGCCGGCCTTCACCGGGACCATGTTCACGAGACCCTCGACCGCTCCGCTCTTGATGCCTTCGATCAGTTCGGAGGCGTCGATGGCGCGGCTCCAACCCAGGCACAGGCGGGCGTCTGGTGCGGCCTTCGCTATGTACCAAACCTTCTCGCGGCCGAGCGAATCGTAGCGCTGCTCCGCGATTTCGTCGTCGGGGTGGACGCGCAGGGGCATCTTACTCTCGCATTTGATATGCTTGAGCTGCACCGGGAAGAGGCGGCCGTATGCGCCGAAGACATGGTCTCCGACCACACGGTCCATATAGGTGTCCATCACCTCGCTCAGGGCGTTTGCGGCAAGCCAGCCGTCTGCCACCACAGTATCGCGGTAGCCGAGGTCTGCGACCTTGAAATCTTCGCAACCCCAAACATATTTATCTTCCAGAGGGAGGAACCTCAGCGGATACAGCTTCTTCTCTTCCATAAATCTAAATCGTACAAAAATACTCAAAATTCGCTATATTTGACAGTATGAAAGGAATCAATATTTTTCTTGCCGACGGCTTCGAAGACATCGAGGCCCTCGCAGTCAATGATGTCCTGCGCAGAGCGGGTCTGGACGTATGCCTTGTCGGGATTGACGACGAACCGTTCGTAGTCTCTTCGCACGGCGTTACAGTCGGCCACGAAGCGTTTTTGGAAGATTTCGACGAAGATCATTCCGGGACTTGCGCGGAAGATTTCATGATCTTCCCCGGAGGCATGCCCGGGACGAAGAACCTGGCGGCGAGCGAGCCGCTCATCAGGGCGATGAAAGAACACTACGCTGCAGGCGGCAGCCTCGCCGCCATCTGCGCCGCCCCGGGCCTCGTCCTCAGTCAGCTCCCCGACCTCGCCGGCCTTAAGTTCACCTGCTTCGAAGGATTCCAGGACGCGCTGATTGCTAAAGGCGGAGAGTTCGTGAATGCTCCGGCTGTCCGCTCTGGCCGCATCATCACGGGCCGCAGCGCAGGCCACGCCGTCGCTTTCGGTCTCGAAATCCTCAAAGCCATCGCCGGCGAAGCCGCCTCCGAAAAAGTTCGCTACGCACTTATGCTTGATACTAAATAGAAAAAGCTAAGGCCATTTTCCTCTCTATCGCCTAGAGACGCTTCGCGTTTGACAGCGACCCTAGTCCGGGAAAGTGTTCGGAAAATGGCCTTAGCTTTTTCGAATTAACGAATAATAATTAACAACTAATAACTAATCATTATGAAGAAAAAATTCAGATGCCTCGTTTGCGGATACGTCTACGAAGGCGAAAACCCTCCCGCAGAATGTCCCCTTTGCCACGCCAAGTCCGACAAATTTGTCGAGGTTGTGGAACAAAGTGAGAAATTCGCCTGTGAACACAAATTAGGTGACGGTCAGGTCGAAGACGCTGAAATAATGGAAGCGCTTCACCACGACTTTACTGGCGAATGCACCGAAGTAGGTATGTACCTCGCAATGAGCCGCCAGGCGGACCGCGAGGGTTATCCTGAAATTGCCGAGGCTTTCAAGCGCTACGCTTTCGAAGAAGCCGAGCATGCCGCAAAGTTCGCCGAACTTCTCGGAGAGATCGTTTGGGATACCAAGACCAACCTCCAGAAGAGGGCTGAGGCCGAGGCCGGCGCCTGCGAGGGCAAGCTCGCCACCGCCGTCAAGGCCAAGAAACTCGGCTACGACGCCATCCACGACACCGTCCACGAAATGGCTAAGGACGAAGCCCGCCACGGCGCAGGCTTCAGAGGCTTACTGAAGAGATATTTCGGAAAGTAGGACTAGTCCACTAATCCACAGGGTAGTCACAAAAATGGCTTACCCTGTGACTTTTTTCCACAGGGTAGGGCCAAAACAGCCTTACCCTGTGGAATAATTTCTCCAGTCAACCAAATTATGATTATATTTGTGAACTATGACTTTAGAATACAATACCCAGCGTGAGCCGCTCAAGATGAGCGAATACGGACGCAATGTGTTGAAGATGGTCGAGGGGCTTCGCGAGATTCCCGATAAGGATAAGCGTACGGAGCAGGCCCGCGCCATCATCAAGGTGATGGAACTTCTGAATCCGCAGGTCCGTCAGCAGGAGAACTGGGAGCAGAAGCTCTGGGATCATCTCTATATGATAGCGGGGTTCGATCTCGATGTGGATTCTCCGTATCCGTGCCCGGTGAAGGAGGATTTCGAGACTAAGCCTATTCCGCTTCCCATGAAGGGAACGAAGATCCGCGCCTCGCATTATGGCCGCAATATCGAGAAGATACTCGACCTTCTGGCCAGCGAGCCCGACGGTGAGATAAAGACGCAGATGATACGCTCGCTGGCAATCTACATGCGTCAGCAGTATCTGATTTGGAACAAAGACAGCGTGTCCGACGAAACTATTTTCGCCGACATCGAGAAACTCTCCGAGTATAAGATCAAGGTTCCGGAGGGAATAACCCTCGGAAAAGTCTCCGAGAATGCCGACTTCAGCCGCCCCGGTATCGGCAATCAGGCAGGCCAGAACAAGAACAACAAGCGCAAGGGCGGCCGTAAGAACAGACGCAGATGAAATTCCCCCGACTAAGACTCGAACCTGAGAAGAAAGAAGCTATCGCGAAGCTCACCGGCCTCGTGATAGCCGTTTTTGCAGTCTTTACCCTCATCGCAATAGTCTCGTACCTCCTTCATTGGAAGGCCGACATGGCGGCGGATACGCTGCGTAATGCAGCCGGCTCGCTGGGCTATGGCTTCGGACGTTTCCTCGTCTGCGACTGCTTCGGCCTGGGCAGCCTTGCGATTCTGGTTATCCTGACCGCGCTTTCGATAAGGCTGGTCTTCCACAAATGGAACTACTCGCTTCTTAAGACTACCGTGATGACTCTCGGCGACGCCTTCGTGGCCGCGCTTGTCCTCGCCTACGCGGGCAGGCTGTTCGGTGCGGAGACCGTGTTCGGCGGGGGCCTCGGCGGCCACTGCGGCGCCCTAATTATCGGTTGGGCAATCTCAGCCATGGGCGTTCTGGTCACCGGCCTCGTGCTGCTCGTGCTCGTCGTCTGTGTCGCGCTTCTCAGCAGTTCCCGCTTCGTCCACTGGCTTGGAACCATCGGAACCAAGGAAGAGGGCAAGGGCTATATCGAGCCCGGCGCCGTGGATCTGGAAGTCCCGACCGAGCCCGTCCCGGCAGTGGTGGTGGAACCGGAAGGAGATCCCTTCGTCGCTGACGCTCCGCGGGATGACAATAATGAGGGGGCCCCTCAGGATGACAGTGTCATTCCGAGCGAAGCGAAGGAATCTGAGGAGGAGGCTCCTGCCGATCCCGAACTCGAAGTTATTGAGGGCGAGGGTCTTGAGACCGACATTCATAAGGAGCTCCCGAGAATCGACAACCGTCTGGATCCTCCATACGGACTTCCGAACTACAAGTTCCCGCCTCTGGATCTGCTCGAGACTTACGAGGACGGTAAGCATGTGATGAGCGCCGAGGAGCTTGGCCGCAACAAGAATCAGATCATCGCTACTCTGCGAAACTATAAGATCGAGATTACAGATATCAAGGCGGTTGTAGGCCCGACCGTGACCCTTTACAAGGTTACCCCGGCCCCTGGAATCAAGATTTCCGCCATCAAGAACCTGCAGGACGATATAGCCATGTCGCTCAACGCCAAGGGCGTGCGCGTCGTGACCCTTCAGGACTCGGTGGGTATCGAGGTTGCAAACGACCAGCCGTCGATCGTGCCTCTGCGCGGCCTTCTCAATGACGACGCTTTCCGTAACACGAAGTTCGACCTGCCCGTGGCCCTGGGCTATACCATTACCCAGCAGGTGAAGGTGGTCGACCTTGCGAAGGCGCCTCACCTCCTTGTCGCAGGTGCTACCCAGCAGGGTAAGTCGGTCTGCCTCAATGTCAT
Source organism: Bacteroidales bacterium (assembly GCA_017617035.1). Taxonomy (GTDB): domain Bacteria; phylum Bacteroidota; class Bacteroidia; order Bacteroidales; family UBA932; genus Cryptobacteroides. Next base: position 33,170 of record JAFZWV010000016.1, on the reverse strand, counting down.
CATCGGTTCTCTCCTTTACTCGAAGCATCCGTCGGAGCTCAAGCTCGTCTTCATCGACCCGAAGATGGTCGAGTTCACGGCATACAACGAGCTCCTTAAGCACTACCTGGCCGTCCTGCCCGACGCCGAAGATGAAGAAGCCGAAAAGGCCCATGCCATCGTCAAGTCCGCCAAGGACGCCGAGAAGGTGCTCCGTTCGCTCTGTATCGAAATGGACGACCGCTACCTCCTCATGGCCAAGGCCGGAGTGGCAAAACTTTCGGACTACAACAACAAGTTCAAGGACCGCAAGCTCAACCCTGAGCATGGCCATAGATTCATGCCGTATCTCGTGACTATAGTCGACGAGTACGCAGACCTTACGATGACCACCGGCGCGTCGCCCGAGGCGAAGGCGGCCAGCCGCAGCATCACCAACAGCATCATCCGCCTCGCCCAGAAAGGACGCGCCGCCGGTCTCCACGTAATCCTTGCGACCCAGCGCCCGTCTGTAGACGTGATCAGCGGTATCATCAAGAGTAACTTCCCGATGCGTATCGCGTTCCGCACCTCTTCGCGCATCGACTCCCAGACCATCATCGACGCTCCTGGAGCCGAGAAGCTTATCGGTCGCGGCGACATGCTCTTCTCGGCTGGAATCGAGAACGAGCGTATCCAGTGCGGCCTTATCGAGAGCGAGGAGATACGCAGGGTCACCGACTTCATCGGCGCCCAGACCAAGTATGGCCAGAGCTATAATACTCCGTACTACCTGCCCGTTCCGAAGGACGACAATAATGGCGGCGACGGCGGCCCGGTCGACGTTGGCGATCTCGACGAACGCTTCGAAGAGGCGGCCCGTCTGGTCGTGACCTCGCAGAAGGCGTCGACCTCGTTCCTGCAGACCAGGCTCGCCATGGGCTTTGCCAAGGCATCCCGCGTCATGAGCCAGCTCGAGGACGCCGGAATTATCGGCCCGCAGGACGGAGCGAAGCCGCGTGCGGTTTTGGTACCGGATTTGGATACATTGGATCAGATGTTACACTGATACGAATGAAACGTTTAATCCTATATGTCGCTTTGGCGCTGCTGTCGGTAGCCTCTTTTGCCCAGGACAAGCAATTGGAGGCTTTCCTTGCGCAGGCCAAAGGCCACAGAGTCGCCGTCGACTACGAATACGTAATTGCCGGTGTGCCTGACATTACTGTCGAAGGTTCCGCGATAGTTCAGGACAACTGCTTCAGGATGGAGGGCGCCGGACTGCTTATCCTCTGCGACGCCGTCAATATCTGGACTCTGGTCCTCGACGATAAAGAGGCATATATCGAGTATGCCGGCGAAATGGATTACATGGATTACCTCAGCGAGTTGACTCTCGAAGACAACGGCTGGCTTTCAGGCATGTATGCAGAACCCATCTCCGGAAATCTCATTCCTTTTACGATTAAAAACATCCAGTTCCTGCCCCCGAGCGGCGACATGTCGGCGTTCAGCCCCGCTGAGGATACCTTCAACGGAGATTGGGTAATCACAGATCTCAGATAAAAGAATTACGATATGGTCAACAGAGCAACAAAAAACACTTTCATCGCATTGACGATTACGACGCTCGCCATCATAGTTATGGCGTCCTGCTGCACCACCATTGACTCCGCTTCGGTGGGTATCCGCTTCAAGAAATGGAGTGCCAACGAAAACCTCAAGGGCGGTGTCGAAGGAACCTGCCGCGGATGGGTTTGGTTCAACCCTATTACAGAGCGTATCTTCGAGTATCCCACCTATATCCAGCGTGTGACTTACGACCCGTTTACCGTTAACCCCAAGGATGCGGCTATCTTCTCGATGACCCCGACCCTGGCTTATCAGATAGACGAAGCTAAAGCTACTGACATCTTTATCAAATATCGTAAACCGGTGCGCGAACTGGAGATGGGCTACATCAAGACCTGTATCTTCGAAGCGTATCGTACCTGCGCGAATAATTATACCTCAGACGAGCTCATGGCTAACCGCGCCAGGTTCGAGGCCGAGGTCCGCGCCAGGCTCGACGAGTCGATGAACCAGGAAGGCTTCATCGTCCGTGAGTTCACCACCAAGATCGATCCTCCGGCATCGCTGACCGCTGCTATCAACGCTAAGAACGAAGCAGTTCAGAATGCTCTCAAGGCTGAGAATAAGGTGAAGGAAGCCGAGGCCGAAGCTAAGATTGAAATCGCTAAGGCAGAAGGTGAGGCGAAAGCCCTCAAGATCAAGGGTGACGGCGAGGCCTACTACAACCGCGTGGTTTCAGCTTCACTCAACAAACTCCTCGTCGAGCAGTACGCCATCGAGAAGTGGGACGGAAAGCTCCCTACCTACAATGGCGGAGGCGCCCTTCCTTTCATCGACATTCAGAAGTAAGGGGTGACTCGCTCGTTCCTCGTTGCAGAACACCTTTTCAAGGTAAACATTCCCGATTCGCTTAAGGCGGAGTTCAGGATGGAGAACTATGCGCCGTTCGCCGTAGAGGCGGGCGAGGAACTCTTCAGCCTGGAGGTGGCCGCCGGCGCCGCGCCAGAGTTCACCGATTGCGAGTTGGTGATCGATCAGGGGGCAGAGCCGGGGGAGACCGTCATTTCGCTCTGGCGCCTGGCCGGCGGCTGGCTAGTGAAAATGGCCCCATCTCCGGGACGTCCAATATCCGGCCTGCTAACGCTTGATAAGGACTTCAAGCATGGCACTCTCTATGTCCTGCGCCCGGCCGAGGCTGACTTCGCGCTGAACAATTCTCTGATGCTTCAGTATGCGTTCGCGACCGCGACCCTCGGGACTCTGGAGATGCACGCCTCGACCGTGGTCAATGGCGGCAAGGCGTACCTTTTCCTCGCGAAGAGCGGCACGGGTAAGAGTACCCACAGCAAAATGTGGCTCAAGGCCATTCCCGGGACACACCTTATGAACGACGACAATCCCGTCGTGCGCTTATTCGCAGACGGCCGGGTTATCGCTTACGGGTCGCCATGGAGCGGGAAGACGCCATGCTACCGAAACGAATCGTTCCCGGTCGGCGGGTTCGTCAGAATCGAGCGCGCGCCTTTCAACCGGCTCGACAAGCTTTCGATCGTGGAGGCTTACGCGAGCGTCTATTCGTCGTGCTCGGGCTTCAAGGCCGACCGCGCAATGGGTGACGGGCTCCACTCCGCAATATCGGCGGCCATTCAGGGCGCGCCCTGTTTCGTGATGCACTGCCTGCCCGACGAGGATGCCGCCCGAGTGTGCTTTAACGGTGTCACTGCCCTATGAACATGACCTTTCCTAACGAAGTGCTGCTGCCCGAGGTGGCCGACCTGCTCGCTCGTGGTAGCGAGGTCGAGATCCGCACTAAGGGCTCGAGCATGCTGCCGTTCATCGTGGGCGACCGCGATAGCGTTAGGCTCAAGGCGTTCTCTGGGTACGAGGTCGGCGACGCGGTGCTCGCTGAGGTAGCGAAAGGACGTTTTGTGCTCCACAGGATAGTCAATATTGAAGGGGATTGCGTAACTTTGAAGGGCGACGGGAACCTGGTCGGGACTGAAAGTTGCTCCCTGGCCGATATTAAAGGCAAGGCCATCGCTGTTGTGAGACCTGGGCGAAAGCCTGTCGATTGCGCCGGGCCGAAAGCCCTTAAGCGCGCCCGCAGGTGGAACGCCCTGCCGTACTTTATTAGAAGATATTATTTGGCGATATACAGAAGACTAGTATGAAAACTGTAGAAGGATTCAGACTGAGGGAAATCTGCGGCGAGTTTATTATAGTGCCGGAGAGCACCGAACTCGTCAATTTCAATAAGATGATTCATTTGAACGCGACTGCCGCATATCTGTGGGAGAAGGTCAGTGCACTCGATGGTTTTACCGTTGAGACTCTGGCTGACCTGCTGACAGAAAAATACGAAGTCGATGCGGCGACCGCCCTTAAGGACGCCGGTGCAATCGCCGACAAGTGGGTCGAAATAGGAATAGCTTCGAAGTGAAAGATTTCGGACCATGCATGAGGGGAGTCTGGAGGCTGCTCCGGACCGTCCGCTGGAAGGTGCTCTTCAGCGCTTTCCTGCAGACCGTCGCGGCCGCTGCCTCGCTCGCTTTCGTGTGGTTCAGCAAACGTGTGGTCGACATCGCTACCGGCCATATCGACGCGCCGCTTGGCGTTGCGATCTGGCTGCTCGTGGGCATCATGGCCCTTCAGGTACTCACCCGCGTTTTCGTCAAATACTATGAGGGCAGGATTACCATCCTGGCTAAGAACCGCATTCGCGCCGACGTCTTCGACAAGGCCCTGCGCAGCACATGGACTGGCAAGGACAAGTTCCACAGCACCGACATGGCCAACCGCATGGAGGAAGACATCCGCGTCGTGACCGAGTTCATCTGCGTCGACATTCCGGAGGCATGCGTCACCATGCTGCAGATGATAGCGGCCGTGGTCATGCTCTTCTGCTTCTCCTCGTCGCTGGCGTGGATCCTGATCTGGATCATGCCCGTAGCCGTGGTCGGTGCCAGGCTCTACTTCCGTCGCATGCGCGCGTTGACTACCGAAATTCGCACCATCGACGGTCGCATCAACGGCCACCTCCAGGAGACGCTCCAGCACCGCGTGCTCGTCAAAACGCTCGGCAGCGTGGGCGCGTCGGAGGAGGAACTGTCGGAGTTGCAGGAACTCGAGCGTGACCGCACCGTCAGCCGCCTTGGATATTCAGCGCTATCGCGCGGCTTCATGTCCGTGGGCTTTTCGGCGGGCTACCTGGTCGCGTTCATTTGGGGCGTGCTCGGGCTGAAGGACGGCTCGGTGACCTACGGCCTGATGGTGGCGTTCCTGCAGATGGTCGGCCAGGTCCAGCGGCCCGTCGCGAATCTGGCGCTCTACATCCCCGCGTTCATACGTTCGCTCTCGTCGGAGGAGCGTCTGCTCGAGATAGGGGAGATGGCCCAGGAGAGTGAAAGCGCGGACGTCCTGCTCGAAGGCGCGCCCGGCCTACGTATTTCGGGCCTGTCGTATTCGTATGAGGGACGTTCCGAAAAGGTCTTGTCCGATTTCTCGTTCGATTTCAAACCGGGGGAGATGACCGCCATCGTCGGCCCCACCGGCGAGGGCAAGAGCACGCTGGCGCAGTTGATGCTAGCGCTGCTGGCGCCTACTGGCGGGTCGATAGAGTTATATGTCATTCCGAGCGAAGCGAAGGAATCTGTTCCCGTCAGCCCCGCCACCCGCTGCAACTTCATGTATGTCCCTCAGGGCAATTCTTTGCTTAGTGGTTCGGTTCGCGCGAATCTGCTGATGGCTTGTCCTTCGGCTACTGAAGAGGAATTGCGGGCGGCCCTCCACGACGCCGCGGCCGATTTCGTTCTCGACCTGCCCGACGGACTCGATACATCCTGCGCCGAAATCGGCCGCGGCCTCAGCGAGGGCCAGGCCCAGCGCATCGCCATCGCCCGCGCGCTCCTTCACCGCGGCGGCATCCTCATCCTCGATGAGGCCACCTCCGCCCTCGATGCCGAAACTGAAAAACTTGTCCTTGAGCGCATCAAAGCCCGCTTCGGCGTGTCTAAGACTATTATCTGTATCACGCACAGACCGGCGGCTTTGTCTCTCGCCGACTCCGTCTGCCAAATCTAATGCCGCTTGCTGCGCAAACTATCCGCGTCTGCCGACTCTGATTTTTGCGTTAAGTGCAACTGGCCGGTAGTCAATCACTTAGACAAAATCGCCCTCCTTAAATAAGGTGGGCGTAATTGCGTATTTTATTGATTCTTAGCGGTTTACACTTTACGCTAATTGTCGGAGATCAAGAATGCCTGGAGGTCGGGGCGAGTTGCGAGATACTCCTCGGCGGCTTCATAGCCGATGACCATGAACCAGGTTGCGAGAGCGTCGGCTTCGGCGGCGGTAGGAGCGATGACAGTTGCACTGAGAAGATTGTGCTGAACGGGATATCCGTTGCGGGGATCGATGGTGTGGGAATACTTACGGCCGTCGCGGATGTAGAACTTTCGGTAGTTTCCAGAAGTTACGACTCCATAGTCTCCGCCATCTGAGCTCCAGACCTGGCGGACGTCGGCGCCCGGCTGGTTGTTTCCGTCGACAGGATTATCGATTCCTATGCTCCAGCCCTTACCGGAAGGATTTAGTCCGCAGCATCGGATCTCGCCTATGTCTACCAGCATGTCCGTTACGCCTAGTCCCTTAAGCATATTGTAAACCAGGTCGCAGCTATAGCCTTGGGCTATGGCATTGAAATTCAACACCACTTTGTCATCCCGAGGAGCGGTAGCGACGAAGGGATCTGCAAGAAGATTGCGCCCGGTGATTCTAGCCTCATCACGTACTAATTCGTCAACCTCATCCGGTCCGATGAGCCTGGCTGTTCCGCAAGAAGCAAGAGTCTGCGCGACCAATTCGTCCGAGGGCATTTCGCCTTTCGTGAACCCGAAGCCCCAGATGTCGAAAAGAGGTCCGCTTGCTGCATCGAATGCTCCATCGCTGAGTTTCCACATCTCGTAAGATAGGCGGTAAACTTCGGCGAACATAGGAGTAAGAACTATGGAATCTCCGCGGTTGAGCTTACTTAGAAGCGAATTCTTATTGTACCCTGAAAGAGTGAAATCTATTTCGCGAAGAAGTGAGTCTGCCAGAAACTGTACCCTTTCCGGCCCAACAGATGCTCCGCGGTACTTAATAGAATATGTTCCGCCCTGGGCATAGCCGGTTACCTGATAGTATCTCCTGTCTGCGCAGGAGACGCAGAGGATAATCAAAAGAAGTACTAAAAGGCGGCGCATCTGGCAAAGTATTTGTACAAAATTACGGGAATTTTCCGCAAATTTCTGCATCTTTGTATGATTTAACGACTTATCGCTGATGAAACTATACAGGATCCTTCTGATTGCTGCCCTCGGGGCCCTCGCTCTGACTGCTTGCAAAGACGACGAAGAAACCGAGACCTCAAAGTCCCTGTCCGGTAGCTTGGAAGCTGGTACCATGGACGCTTTCTCCAATCCGGGAGATACCTACGACCTGGCAGTTTCCGGCGTGTCGATTCCCGACGCCGAAACCGATAAGTCTCTGGAAATAGTCTATACCTTCAAGGTAGACGGGATCACCGATACTACTACCGCTATGAAGGTGATAATTCCGGATACTCTTGGAACTTATTCGGTATCAGTTGTCGCTACAGCCGAGGGCTATTATTCCAAATCCCTGACCCTTTCGACTACCGTAGTCAGCGAGCGCTCAATTACCAATACCGGCAGGGCTGCCGCCCCCGATTTTACTGATACCCGCGACGGTAAAGAATACTACACCGTATCGGCAGGCGGCCTGACATGGCTTGCCCAGAACCTCGCATACTTTGAGAAAGATGCCGACGGAAACTATACCCTCGGCCGCCCTTATGAGGGAGCAAAAGCGACTGAAGATGTCATGGGCGGTTTCTATACATGGACTGAGGCTCAGACAGCATGCCCCTCCGGCTGGCATATGCCTACAGCCGCCGAGTTCGACGCCCTCGGCACCGACGCCGGAGCTCTGATGGTCGACGCCTATTTCAACGGCGAACGCCTCTGGGAGTTCTGGCCGAATGTAAAGGTTAAGAATACCTACGGCCTCTGCGCACTTCCGTTCGGCTACGCGACTATCGTCGACGACGAATATACCTTCTACGGCTTCAACGACTACTGCTTCTTCTGGGTAGACAACGCAGGCTCTCCGATGTGCCGCTCGATCTACGTAAAAGACGCGGATATCAAGGTCTGGGGCTCTCCCAGCACGACCGATTTCGCAGCTAACCTTCGCTGCGTGAAATAATATCCCAACTTTTTTGTAAAGGGGGTATTGTCCTTTTAGAAAAAATACCTACTTTTGCCGCGCCGGACTTCTCCGTGTAGTCCGACTAACCCGTAAGTATTAACCCCTTCCGACAAAATGCCGGGAACAAGCAGGAAGGCAAATGATCAGAATTTTCTACAGACAAGGTAAGGAGATACTCCTTACGCAGTCCCAAACGGAGTTTGCGACTATCAGCAAAGAAAACGTCCTCTGGATAGATCTTCAAGACCCTAGCGGTGAAGAAAAAAGAGCGGCGGAAGAATTTCTTGGTACCAAAATCCAGAACCGCGGCCAGGCGGAAGAGATTGAGACTTCGTCCCGTTTTTACGAGACGGCGGGCTTTATCTTTGCCAACACCAACTTCCTTTCCCCGACCGGCGACGAAATGTCGATGGATCCGGTATCCTTCATTCTTACTAAACATACTCTCACGACCCTTCGTGAGATCCCTATCCGAAGCTTCGATCTGCTCAGGAATAAGATTCAGGCAAGGCCCGACCTTTTCCCTGACGGATTCCATGTATTCGTGGAAATAATCGACAAGAGGGTTGACCTCGACGCCGATATCGTCGAGCTCGTCTCGCAGGACACCGGCCAGTTCAGCAAGAGGATCAACCAGCAGGAAGACATCAACGAGGAGTTCCTCCTGGATATCAACCAGCTGCAGGAGAACGCAATGCTCATCCGCGAAAACGTGGTGGATAAGCAGCGCATCCTCGGCAACGTCCTCAAGAGCGATCTTTTCCCGGATTCCCTCGATAAGAAATTCAGCGTCATCCTTCAGGATATCGCTTCGCTTATCAACCATATCAACTTCTCCTTCGAGCGTCTGGAGTACCTGCAGGACACTGTAGTCGGTATGATCAACCTCGAGCAGAACCGCATTATGAAGACTTTTACCCTCATTTCGCTTCTGCTCATGCCTGCGACTCTCATCGCCAGCTTCTACGGAATGAACGTGAAGCTGCCCTTCGATGGTTTCAAGTGGATGTGGCTCGTGATCCTCGCGGTGATGGCTATCCTCGTCACCGCCCTCGTCTGGGTCTTCCGCCGCAAAAAGTTCATGTAATTTTTGGACTACTCCCCCCTTTTTGAGGGGGAGAAGTCGAAAAATGCATCTGCGGGGATTACAATTTGAAAGTTTACGGCTTAAACGGCTGACGGCCTGTAATTGAACGGCCTAAAGTCAGGGCGTCGGCGTATTCGAGATCGTCGCCGAAGCCGAGGCCGCGCGCGAGGGTCGTGATCTTCACGCCCAGCGGCGCGAGCTGCCTGTACAGATAGAATGAAGTAGTCTCTCCCTCGACATCTCCGCTCAAAGCAAGAATCACTTCAGATACGCCGCCGGCAGTGACGCGATCCTTAAGTTCGGCTATCTTCAGATCCGACGGACCGATACCGTCGATAGGGGAGATGATGCCTCCGAGGACGTGGTACACTCCGAAATACTGCCCTGTCGCCTCAATACTCAACACATCTCGGATCGTAGCGACAACGCACACTAAAGACTGATCCCGCTTGGAGTCGGCGCAGATGGGGCAGAGCTCGCCGTCGGCGATCATCATGCACCGCTTGCAGTAATGCACGTCGGTGGCGAGCCTGCCGATCGCGCCGGCAAACTGGCTGATCTCTTCGGCAGGACGCCCAAGTAAACTCAAAGCAAGCCTTAAAGCGCTTCTCGAACCCACTCCGGGGAGTGAGCTGATAGCGTCTACGGCGTCTTGGAGTACTTGCGAGGGATATTTATCTACAGCTGACATAAATCCACGTAAAGATAACTATATTTGTGATATGTTCCTTCAGTTTTTGGAAATCTTCACCCTCGTCTCGGGACTCGTCTATGTCTGGCTCCAGATCAGGCAGAGCAACTGGATGTGGCCGGTGGATATCCTTAGCTGCGTAGCCGCCGCAATCACATTCTACGCAGGCCACCTCTGGGCCAACTTCGGGCTCAATATCTATTACATCCTGATGGCTTTCTGGGGAATCTACGCCTGGCTGAGGGACTCCAAAAAGGTCGAAGACGGCGAGCTTCATCTGAACAAACCCACCAAAACCATCTTCATCATCAGCATTCTCATAACAATAATAGGAGGCTTCGCCCTCATTCAACTCCTCAGAGCCCTCGGCGATCCCGCCCCCGTCATGGACGGTATCATAGGCATATTCGGAGTGGTAGGCTGCTGGTGGCTCGCAAACTCGTATATAGAAAACTGGGTCATCTGGATAGTCGCAGATACCCTCACCCTCATACTTTGTCTCACCCAGGGCCTGTACTGGATGGCCGGACTTTACGCGGTTTACGTACTCGCGGCAATCAACGGCTTTCTTCACTGGCACAAGCTCGGAAAATACGTATAAAAGATGCTGAAAACCCTCCTTACCGCGGTTCTTTTCATAATCACCCTTTCACCCGACCGTAGCGCGCGTCTGGACCTCAAGGGAGATGAATGGACTCTCCAGCAGGCCTCCGAAGTCGAAGCGCTGCCCGCTCAGATTAGCTCCCGCAAGTTCGACGACTCGGAGTGGATGCGCGCCAGGGTCCCCGGAACAGTCCTTACCAGTTTCGTGGAGGCTGGCGAGGTCCCCGAGCCCACCTACGACGACAACATCAACCTCATTCCCGAGGCTTACTTCAACAGCGAGTTCTGGTACAGGGTGGAGTTCAAAGTCCCGCCGACCTTCGTCTCAGACAAAGTCTGGCTCACCTTCGACGGCATCAACTGGAAGGCCGAAGTCTGGCTCAACGGTAAAAAACTCGGCGCCATCGAAGGCGCATTCACTCGCGCAAAGTTCGACATCACCGGCATCGTGCGACAAAAAAACACCCTCGCCGTAAAGATAATCCCCAACGCTAACCCGGGCGAAGTTCACCCCGTCGACCTTCAGCACCATGTCGGCAACGGCGGCATCCTCGGCCTGGATAACCCCACCTTCCATCCGACCGTGGGCTGGGACTGGATCCCGACCGTGCCCGGGCGCGACATCGGCATCTGGGGCGACGTCTACCTGACTTCGACCGGCGCCCTGACGGTGAGCGACCCGTTCATGCGCAGCGAGCTCAACCTGCCCGACACGACATGGGCGAAGGTGACTGTGGGCGCGAGGGTGACCAACTCCTCGCGAAAGAAGAAAACGGCCGTCCTTACGGGCAAGTTCGGCGGCTACTCGTTCACGGTCAAGGAGAACCTGGCCCCGGGCGAGTCCCGCGACCTCTCGGCCCTGGTCGATGTCCATGACCCCGAGCTCTGGTGGCCCAATGGCTATGGCGCGCAGCACCTCTACGACGTCTCCCTAAAGCTTTACGACGGCAAGCGCGAGAGCGACCGCACCGCCTTCAAGGCCGGCATTCGGCAGATGACATGGAACACCGACGACGGACGCCTGACGCTCTTTGTCAACGGCCGGCGTTTCAGCGGCAAGGGCGGCAACTGGGGCTTCCCCGAGCTGCTCCTGCGCTACGGCGAGCGTGAGTACGACATTGCCGTCCGGTACCACGCCGAGCAGAACTTCACCATGATCCGCAACTGGGTAGGCCAGACGGGCGCGGAGGCCTTCTTCGACGCGTGCGACCGCTACGGCATCATGGTCTGGCAGGACTTCTGGCTCGCGAACCCGGCAGACGGCCCGGACCCGGCAGACGAGGCCATGTTCATGGCCAATGCCAAGGACTTCGTCGCCCGCATACGCCGCCACCCTTCGATCGGTCTCTACTGCGGCCGCAACGAAGGCATGCCGCCCGCATCGCTGGACTCCGCCCTTAGCGCCACGGTCAGCCAGCTGCACCCCGACATCATCTATATCCCGCATTCCGCGACCGGGCTGGTCAGCGGCTATGGCCCATATAACTTCAAGTACCCGACCGAGACCTTCGGCCTCTGGGGCCAGGACCGCATCCACAGCGAGCGCGGCATGCCCAACATCCTGAACTACGAAAGCCTTACGCGCATGCTGTCGGCCGAGCATCTCTGGCCGCAGAACGACGTCTGGGGGCTGCACGACTTCGTGCTCGCCTCCGCGCAGACCTGCCGGACGGTAAACGAAGCGGTTGAGCGCGCGTTTGGCGAGCCCGAGAGCGCCGAGCAGTTCTGCAAGCTCGCTCAGTGGGTTAACTACGACGGCTACCGCGCCATCTTCGAGGGCCGAAGCCGCGAGCGCCGCGGGCTGCTTCTCTGGATGAGCCATCCGGCATGGCCGTCGATGGTATGGAGCACCTACGATTACTGGTTCGATCCGACAGCCTCGTACTTCGGCTGCAAGAAGGGCTGCGAACCGCTCCATGTCCAGTATAATCCTCTGACTAAGAAGGTCGAAGTGGTGAACCTCTGCGCGGGCAGGCATCCCGTTCTTAAGGTCGCGGCCCAGTGGCTCGACATGTGGGGCAAGGAGATCAGTCTGCAGACGGCGGTGATAGCTTCTACTGAAGATACTACGGTTGAGGTGATGGATCTGGCATATCCGGATTCGTTCGGAGATGTCTGCTACCTCAGGCTCGAAATCGCCGAAAACGACAGGACTCTTGGTACCAATTTCTATGTCCAGGGAAGGGAAGAGTACAACTTCCGCGCTCTGACCCAGCTACCGCTGGCGACCCTGTCGGCGGGAGGAACTATCGACGATCTGGGAGATGCATGGCAAGTAACTTACCTGCTTGAGAATATAGGCGAAGTGCCGGCTTTGATGCTCCACGCAGTGGCGCGGGACGCGCGCGGCGAGCGTGTCCTGCCGGCCTTCTGGTCCGACAACTACATCCACCTCATGCCGGGCGAAACCCGTATCCTGACGGTAGAAATAAAAAAGGCTGACTGCAAGGGTCAGCCTCAGATTACTGTCGAAGGATTTAACCTCTGAGCCTGTAGATTCTCCGGGCTCTTGACCTGATAACGAATCTGTTTACAAGCGGGTCGGTCAGCTTCATAATGATGCCGATCAACACCGCTGATATAACTGTTCCCCAGCCAAGAATAGGCTGTGCCTCGGGACCGAGCCAGTTGTTGAACCACACTATGCAAAGCACTACTGCTATTGCTACAAGTGTGCTGTCCATTAGTACCTTGTTATTTCTAAACTTACCACCAAGAGTCCTGGTAAATGCGTTAACCGTCATTTCTGCGGGAAGCATCCACGCCCCGGCGGCCACCTCGATAGAAATTCCGAAGGCGGTAAGGATGCAACACAGAAGTATGAAGACATAGCGCATGAGAATCGATTCGGGTATCAGACCGAGGTGATCGAAAATCCAGTTGAAATTGTCGACCATGTAGCTCAAAATGAAATTGGCTACGAGTTGAAGAAGGTCAATCAATTTGAAGTTCCTGCGAAGGAGTGCGAGCTGCACAAAAATGAAAAGGGAGAACAGCCCGAAGTTATAGTCTCCGAAAGAGAAACGGGGATACTTTACGGCAAGGGCATATTGCACGCTGTTCAACGCGCTTACACCGAGGTTTGACTTCACCGAAAAGGCGATTCCGAGCGCAATAAACAGGAGGCCGACGGTTGCGGTCGAATATCTTCCAAGTATCTCTTTAATCTTCATACAGTTGCAAAGGTAAAAAACTTTTGCTACATTTGCCCGCTTTTCGCGCCGAGCGCGAGCGCGCGAACGAGACGGAAAGCCTGTGTTTTAAGTTTAACCCTTTAATTATCAATGCCACAATTATGGCAGAAACAACAAAGAAACCCGCAACCCGTAAGAAGGCTGTCAAGGCAGAAGAGGCTCCCGTAGTGGAGGCCGCTCCCGTAGCAGTAGAAGAGACCGCAGCAGCTCCCGTAGAGGAGGCACCCGCAGTCGAAGAAGCCCCCAAGGCTAAGAAGCCCAGAGCTACCAAAGCCGCGAAGGCCGAGGAGCCCAAGGCAGAAGAGGTTGCGCCTAAGGCAGAAGTAAAACCCGCACGCCTCAATGCGTCTATCGATCCTAAGGATTTCGATTGGGAAGCATTCGAGCAGGGTGGTGTCTATGCAACTGAGGATAAAACCGCAGTCGAGGACGCTTACAATGCCACACTCAACAAGGTCGTTGAGAATGAAGTAGTCGAAGGTGAAGTCACCGAGATCAACAAGCGCGAAGTTATCGTCTCCATCGGCGGTAAGAGCGAGGGTGTTATCTCCGCAGCGGATTTCCGCTACAACCCTGACCTTAAGGTTGGTGACAAGGTAGAAGTATTCGTAGAGTCGGCCGAGGACAAGAAGGGCCAGCTCGTGCTTTCCCACAAGAAGGCCCGCGCTCTCAAGTCCTGGGACCGCGTCAGCGAGGCATTCGAGAAGGACGAGATCGTCAAGGGCTATGTGAAGACCCGCACAAAGGGCGGTATGATCGTAGACGTATTCGGTATCGAAGCTTTCCTTCCCGGTTCCCACATCGATATCAAGCCTATCCATGATTACGATCAGTATGTAGGTCAGACGATAGACTTCAAGATCGTCAAGATCAACCAGGAGTTCCACAATGTGGTCGTGTCCCACAAAGCACTGCTCGAGGCTGAGCAGGAGGCTAAGAGGGCCGAGCTCATCGGAAAGCTGGAGAAGGGTCAGGTCCTCGAAGGCGAGGTCAAGAACATTACCAATTACGGTGTGTTCGTGGACCTTGGCGGAGTGGACGGTCTCATCCACATCACCGATCTCTCCTGGGGTCGTATCAACCACCCCGAGAAGGTCGTCTCGCTTGGCGAGAAGATCAAGGTGGTCGTTCTCGACTTCAACGATCAGCAGAAGAGGATCGCTCTTGGACTCAAGCAGCTCACCCCTCATCCTTGGGACAACCTCGATCCCAACCTCAAGGTTGGTGACAAGGTCACTGGTAAGGTTATCCTGATCGCCGACTACGGCGCATTCATCGAGATCGAGCCCGGTGTCGAAGGTCTTGTCCATGTCTCTGAGATGTCTTGGAGCACCCGTCTCCACTCCGCTCAGGACTTCCTCAAGGTCGGTGACGAAGTTGAGGCCCAGATCCTCACCCTCGACCGTGAGGCTCGCAAGATGTCTCTCGGTATGAAGCAGCTTACTTCCAACCCTTGGGACAACATCAAGGAGAAGTATCCTGTTGGAAGCCAGCACAAAGCAGTCGTTCGCAACATCACAAGCTTCGGCGTATTCGCCCAGCTTGAAGACAGTGTCGAGGGACTCATCCACATCAGCGATCTGAGCTGGAACAAGATCAAGCATCCTTCAGAGCTTGTCAACCCCGGCGACGAAATCGACGTTGTGATCCTCGAGTGCGACGAGACCAACCACAAACTCAGCCTTGGCCACAAACAGCTTACTCCCAACCCTTGGGATGCTATCGAGGCTAAGTACCCTGTGGGTAAGGTCGTCGAAGGTACTGTTGCCAGCACTACCGACAAGGGCGCTACCATCACCCTTGATTCCGAGACCGAAGGCTTCGCGTTCAACCGCGACCTCGTCAAGGAAGACGGTAAGACCGCTGTCGTAGGCGAGACCCTTCCTTTCAAGGTTGTCGAACTCCGCCGCAGCACCAAGAGCGTGCTTGTTTCCCACCTCCGCACCTATCAGGAGGCCAAGGAAAAGGCAGTTGCTTCCGAGGCAGCCGCGACCAAGAAGGCAGTTAAGAACGTCAACGCAAACGTTGAGAAGACAACTCTCGGCGACATCGACGCTCTCGCAGCCCTCAAGTCTAAGCTCGAAAAAGGCGAGTAATGAACTTCTCGCTCCAGATACTGGGTGCGGCTTCGGCCATGCCCATTTCTGAAATGAATCCAAGCGCCCAGGCACTCACCGTGCAGGGGCGCTTGTTACTTATCGACTGCGGGGAAGGCACGCAGCAGAGGATGCGCCAGATGCATCTTTCCTTCCTCAAGGTGGAGGCCGTCTTCATCTCCCACATCCACGGCGACCATGTCTTCGGGTTGTTCGGGGTGCTGTCGACCATGGCCATGTACAATCGTACGGAAGCGCTGCACATCTTCGGCCCCGAAGCCCTCGGACCTGTACTGAAGTTCTATCAGTCGTTCTGGGGCGAGGGGACCAACTACGAAATCGTTTTCCACAAAGTGGACGTCCGCGGTATTCAGGAAGTGTATGCCTCGAAGCACGTTCGCGTCTCGGCTTTCCCTCTCAAGCACAAGATCGAGTGCTACGGCTACCGTTTCGACGAAATCCGTACCGCACGCCAGTTGGAGAAGGCCCCGGCGCGCAGCTATGCCTATTGCTCCGACACCATGCCCTTCGACGAGCTGCCCGAATATGTCCGCGGAGTGGATGTCCTGTACCACGAAACTACCTATCCGGTAGAGTTCGCCGATAAAGCGGCAGCGCGCTTCCACAGCACTACTGAGGATGCGGCGCGCTGCGCAGCGGCGGCAGGCGCGGGCCGGCTGCTCATCGGTCACTACACCTCCCGTGTGCGTGACCGCGAGCTCTTCGCCCGCCAGGCCGCCGCAATCTTCCCGAATGTGGTTGCCGTTAACGATGGCGACTCCTTCGACATCTGATTTTTTTCGACTTCTCCCCCCCTTTTTACGGGGAGTAGTCCAAAAAATCAGTAAATTAGCAGAACGATGAAACGACTTATTGTAATCATATCGGTGCTGGCGGTTACTGCCGCGGCGCTCCTTACGGCCAGCGCGGCCAGTGACCTCGACGCCGCCCGTAAAGCCTATATCGAAAAGTACTCCGCCCTCGCCATCTCCGAGATGGAGCGCAGCGGCGTTCCGGCCTCGATTACCCTGGCCCAGGGTATCTGGGAGTCGAACGCCGGCCGCTCATATCTGGCGGTTAACGGAAACAACCACTTCGGTATCAAGTGCGGTAAGGCCTGGAAAGGTAAAACAATCTATCGCGACGACGACGCTCCGAACGAGTGCTTCAGGTCCTATCCGAAGGTTGAGGATTCCTATCAGAACCACTCCGATTTCCTGCGTTACTACGACCGCTACAAGTTCCTTTTCGATTTGGAGATTACAGACTACAAAGGCTGGTGCTACGGCCTCAAGCAGGCCGGTTATGCTACCGACCCGACCTATGCTACCAGGCTTATCGACATTATCGAAGCATATGACCTCACCAGGTTCGACAAGGGCGCAGTCGTGAAGGTGGAATCTCCGGATCAGCTTGAAAAGGCTGTGATTATGCCCGTCAAGTACGACGAGCAGTTCCATTTCTCGCTGGAGAGGACAATCTATCAGAAAAACGGCGTTGCATGTATATATTCGGTCGCGGGAGATACCTACGACTCCATCGCCCTTATCTACGACCTCTTCCCTCGCGAGATACTCCGTTTCAACGACCTCAAAGAGCCAGTTGAGCTTCTTCCCGGAACAATCGTTTATATTCAGGCTAAGAAGAACAAGGCCGCCAAAGGTCTGGAGAAGTATATAGTCGGCGAAGACGGCGAGTCTCTGCGCGAGATAAGCCAGCGCTTCGCTGTAAAGATGAGCAGCATCGTCCGCCGCAACAAACTTAAGAAAGACGCCCCTCTCGTAAAGGAACAGGAACTGAAGCTTAGGTAATCCCTATATGAAAAAACGTTCACAATTTTGGCATATCGTAGGTGTAGTCATTCTTGCACTCGCCTTCTTCGGCGGGTTGCAGGCGTGGGGTTGGCTGCGCAATAACCGCCTGCCCGCCTTCTACGGCGATGCCGAGATCTATGTGAACGAACAAACTACCCCGGAGGACGTAATCAATCAGATAAAGGCCCAGACTGGAATCCGTTGGGAAGCGGCCCTGCGCGAGGTCTTTGAGCAGAAAGAGGTCGCCAAATACATAACGCCCGGTCACTACCGCATCAAAGCCAGCAACTCCTGTGTCTATGTAGCCCGCATGCTCAACAACAGCTGGCAGTCGCCCATCCGCCTCACCATGAGCGGCTCTCTGCGGCTTAAAAGCGAGATAGCCCGCACCATAGGCCGTCAGATGCAGGTCGACTCGGCCGAGGTTGCCCAGGCCTTGAACGACGAAGTGTTCCTCAGGAAGTTCGGCTTCAACCCGACGAACGTCTATTCCATGATCATCCCGGATACCTACGAAATTTACTGGGATGCCAGCCTTACCGACATCTTCTCTATGTTCCGCCGCGAGTACGACAAGTTCTGGAGCGACGAAAGGAAGGCCAAGGCCAAGGCCCTGAAACTGACCCCCGCCCAGGTTAGCGTTCTGGCCTCGATCGTGGCTTGTGAATCAAACTATACACCGGAATACACGAAGCTGGCAGGCGTCTATATCAACCGTTTCCGCAAGGGCATGAGGCTCCAGGCCTGCCCGACAGTAGCGTTCTGCTTCGACTTCAAGCCCAGCCGCATACTCCAGAAGCACCTTAAGGTGGAGTCCCCGTACAACACCTACAAGCATGCCGGATTGCCTCCAGGACCTATCTGCTGCCCGACCAAGGCCGCCCTCGACGCTGTGCTCAACGCCGATACGGCATCGGGCTACCTCTACTTCTGCGCGTCTACCGCCTTCGACGGGACCAACGTATTCTCAAAGACCTACAGCGAGCACACGCAGAAAGCGCGCGCTTACCAGCGTGCCCTCGACGCCGCTAAAATAAAGTAACATGGAAGATCTTGTCAGCAGAGCGCGTGAGGTGGCACTGTCCACCCTCGGCGGCGAAGTTCGCCACAACGGCGAGCCGTTCATTGCACATCCCGACGGCGTAGCCGCTATCGTGCGCGACGAGATCGGTCTGCCGGACGAGTGCATCGCCGCCGTCTACCTCCATGAAGCCTCCCGCGCCCACCCCGAACTCGACCTGTCCGGCTTCCCGCAGGATATCCTGACCATGGTCGACGGCCTGAACAAGATCAGCACCATCAAGCCCAAGGACACCCGCCTTGAAGCCGAGAATTACAAGCGACTGATAGTCCAGTACAGCGCCGACCCGCGCGTAACCGTGATCAAGATTGCCGACAGGCTCGAGGTCATGCGCAACCTGTCAATCTTCCCTAAGAGTTCGCGCGAGCAAAAGCAGCTCGAGACTCTGATGCTCTACATCCCGCTGGCCCACCAGCTTGGACTGTACAACATCAAGAGCGAGCTTGAAGACATCTACTTCAAGTTCTCGGAGCCCGAGCAGTACAGGGCCATCAAGAATAAGCTAGCCGCAACAGCCCCTCAGCGCGAGCGCCTGATGAAGGAGTTCATCGAGCCCCTGAAGGAGAAGATAGACAAGGCCGGAATCAAGTACAAGCTCAAGATAAGGACTAAGACCGCCTACAGCATCTTCCGCAAGATGCAGGTCCAGAAAGTCCCCTTCGAGGGCGTGTTCGACGTGTTCGCAATCCGTTTCATAATCGACTGCGAGCCGGACAGGAAACTCGAGCAGGACCTCTGCTGGAAGGTCTATTCCTACGTTACCGAGGAGTACGAGCCTGACACTAAGCGCCTGCGCGACTGGCTTACCAACCCGAAACCCAACGGCTACGAATCACTCCATATCACCGTAAAGAACTCTAAGGGCCATTATATCGAGGTCCAGATCCGCACCACCCGCATGGACGAAACGGCTGAGAACGGACTCGCGTCGCACTGGTCCTACAAGGGCATCAAGGGGGAGCAGACACTCGACAAATGGCTTACCTCGGTGCGTTTCGCGCTCGAGCATCCGACGGAAGTCAAGACGGAGGACAAGCCCATCGCCCCGTCCGACGAAATCTTCGTCTTTACTCCAACAGGCGAGCTCCGCATCCTCAAAGCCGGTTCCACGGTCCTCGATTTCGCCTTTAATATCCATACTAACATCGGCAGCCATTGCACTGGCGCGCGCATAGGCGGAAAGGCCGTATCAATACGTGAGAAGCTGAAAACAGGCGACGTTGTTGAGATTCTAACGTCCAAGAACCAGAAGCCGTCGGCCGACTGGCTCAACTGGGTCGTGAGCTCGAAAGCGCGTACCAAGATACGCCAGCAGCTCGACGAAGCACAGCGCAAGTTGGCCGCAGACGGCCGCGAGCTGACTGAGCGCCGTCTCAAGAACTGGAAGCTGGAATGGACGGTCGAGTCGCAGAACGAGTTCTGCAAGAAGCACGACTGCGACGGCCTTATCGAGATGTACGCTGCCATCGCCCAGGGCAATATCGATGTCAACGAGGTGAAGGAATTCATACTCGGACAGTCGAAGCAGGAGGCTGTTGTAGAAGAAGTGCAGACCGTCAAACGCTCTGTATTCACTGGCCAGGGCGACGATATCCTGGTCCTGAACGCCAAGGACGTGAAGGGCCTTCAGTACAAGATGGCCCGCTGCTGCAATCCAGTCTTCGGCGACGACGTTTTCGGATTCGTGACCAGGGGAGAAGGTATCAAAATCCATAGGATCTCATGCCCCAACGCAGCGCGCCTGCTCGAACGCTATCCCTACCGCATCCAGAGGGTAGTCTGGCAGGAAACCCAGTCCACGGGCGAGTTCCTCGCGACCCTGACCGTGACGGCGGAGCCAGACAGAACCGTGATGGGCTCCATCATGGACATTATCGCACAGTTCAGGGTGTCGCTCCGTTCGTTTGTGGTGAACAAGAACGCCCGTACCGACGACGACGAAATCGTGATTAAGCTGCTGGTGCCGTCTAACTCAGAACTCGACAAGGTTATCTCTCTTGTCGGGCGTATCAAGCACGTCTTGAAAGTTCGCCGCTCTTAAGCGACGTCGACCTCCAGAATTGAGGTGGTCTCCAGATCCTTGGGGAAGCTGCTGCTGCGCGGGCATGCAGTGAGGTCGATAATTGTGTTGGCGTAGATCTTTGCCGGATGGAACTGCTCCACGAGGCGTACCGCGGCGCCGAGGGTTCCGCCCGTAGCGAGGAGGTCGTCATGGATCAGAACGGTCTCTCCGGGATTGATCGAACCAACGTGCATTTCGATGCAGTCGAAGCCGTACTCAAGGTTGTAGGTCTCGACTATCTTCTCGCCGGGGAGTTTGCCTTTCTTGCGGGCCGGGACAAAGCCTGCGCCAAGCCTTTCGGCTACGATGGCGCCAAGCACGAAGCCGCGGGACTCAAGTCCTACTACTTTGTCGATGTGCTTGTCTTTGTAGAGGGCGACGATGCGGTCAGCAATCTCTTTAAGGCACTCAGGGTTCTGGAAAAGGGTGGTGACATCCTGGAAATGGATGCCCTTGACGGGGAAATCCTCGATAACGCGAATGTTCGCGAGCAATTCTTCTGTTGTCATATACTTCAAAGATAATGATTATCTTTGGATAATGAAATTCAAACTTGAGTCGGAATATAAACCTTCGGGCGATCAGCCCGAAGCCATCGCGCAGCTAGTCGATGCACTGAAGCGCGGAGTGTCCGACGTGACCCTTCTTGGAGTGACCGGCTCGGGTAAGACTTTCACCATGGCGAACGTCATAGAGCAGCTCCAGAGGCCGGCTCTTATCCTCAGCCACAACAAGACTCTGGCCGCCCAGCTCTACGGCGAATTCAAGTCGTTCTTTCCGACTAACGCAGTCGAGTATTTCGTCTCCTATTACGATTATTACCAGCCTGAGGCCTATCTACCCAACACAGATACCTATATAGAGAAAGACCTGTCCATCAACGACCAGATTGAAAAGCTCAGGTTGTCGGCGGCTTCGGCGCTGCTTAGCGGCAGGCGCGACGTCATAGTTATCAGTTCGGTCAGCTGCCTCTACGGCATAGGTAATCCAGACGACTTCCATGAGCAGACTGTAACTATCCGCCGAGGCGAACAGCGTTCGCTGACGGGGCTGCTCTACAAACTGGTTGATGCGCTTTATGTTCGCACGGAAGGTGAGTTTACCCGCGGTTCTTTCCGCACGAAAGGCGATACTGTCGATGTGTTCTTGAGTGGAGCAGACAATGCCGTCCGCATCGAGTTCTTCGGCGACGAAGTCGAGAACCTTTCGGTTATTGATCCTTTGACGGGCGCCAAGATCGAGGATGTCTCCGAGGTTAATATCTATCCGGCGAACAACTTCGTGACCACCAAAGAGCGCGCTGAGGCGGCAATTGGCCATATCCGCGACGACCTTTACGAGCAGATACTCTGGTTCGAACGCAACGACCGCATGCTCGAAGCCAAGCGCATCCAGCAGCGCGTGGAGAACGACATCGAGATGCTCAAGGAGCTCGGCTATTGCCCCGGAATCGAGAATTACAGCCGCTATTTCGACGGTCGTAAGGCTGGCCAGCGGCCGTTCTGCCTCATCGACTATTTCCCCAAGGACTTCATCACCTTCGTGGATGAGTCCCATGTCACCCTTCCTCAGGTCCACGCCATGTACGGCGGCGACCACAGCCGGAAGGAGGTCCTGATCGAGTATGGCTTCCGGCTTCCCGCCGCCGCCGACAACCGCCCGCTGACCTTCCCCGAGTTCGAGGAGATCACCGGCCAGAAAGTCTACGTGAGCGCCACCCCGGCTGACTACGAGCTCGAGAAGAGCGAAGGTCTGGTGGTGGAGCAGGTCGTGCGGCCTACCGGTTTGCTCGACCCGCCCGTCGAGGTCAGGCCCACGGAAAACCAGGTCGATGATCTCGTCGAAGAAGTGCGCAAGAGGGCAGAGCGCGACGAACGCACGCTCGTGACCACCCTCACCAAGCGCATGGCCGAGGAACTCAACGACTATATGGCCAGGATAGGCATACGCTGCCGCTACATCCATTCCGACGTCGACACCGCCGAGCGCGTCTCCATTATCGAGGACTTCAAGAACGGTCTGTTCGATGTGCTGGTGGGCGTTAACCTCCTGCGCGAGGGGCTCGACATCCCGGCGGTGTCGCTGGTGGCGATACTGGATGCCGACAAGGAAGGCTTCTTAAGGACTACCAGGTCTTTGACTCAGACCGCCGGCCGTGCTGCACGTAATGTAAACGGTCTCGTGATCATGTACGCCGACAAGATTACTCCGTCCATGGAGGATACTATCCGCGAGACCAACCGCCGGCGCACCAAACAGATAGAGTACAACAAACTCCACCATATCACTCCCGAGCAGATCGAGACCAAGCACAACGTTCTGGCCTCCGAACTCACCGGCCGCGTCAGCGCCGCCAACTCCTACGACGACCCTCGTTATATCCCCAACCCTTCAGACCTCGGCAAGGGTCGTATCAGCGTCGGGCTCGGCCACGATTCGCTCCGGGCGGACGGCGATGCCTTCCGCGACGGTCGCATCCGTGCCGACCTCGCCGCCGTGCTGCAGGACCCGGTCATACGCTCCATGTCCCGCGAGCAAATCGAAAAGCTCATTGAAACCGACCGCGAGAAGATGCACAAAGCCGCCGCGGATCTCAATTTCACCGAGGCGGCTCGTTATCGCGATGAGATGTGGGCCCTGCAAAAATATCTCTCCGTCTGGTCCGACTGACAAATATTTTTGGACTTCTCCCCCCTTTTTTACGGGGAGAAGTCCAAAAAATGCGAGAGAGAAGTTACTATTTTAACAGTTTTTCGCTGCGGGAGATAAAATCTGAAAGTGCTTTGCCAGTAAGCAGGCCGTTGGCGAGAAGGGCCAGGTCGATTGCCTGATGCAGAAGATCGGCGGTATTTTCGCGGTCCGCCCAGATCTTGGCGATTACCGGGTTCTCCATATTCACCTTTACCTCATACATCTGCGGCATAGAACCATAGAAATTCATTCCTCCGCCGAGAGCTGACATCTCGCGGTAACGGCGCATGAATTCGTTCTGGGTGATGAGTACGGGCTCGCCGTCTTCGCCAAGATTAGCGGCTTCGACTGTCCATTCCGGACCTTCGGGAAGGGCGGCCTTGAAGAGTTCCGACAGAGTCTTGGAATCTTCCTCGCTCATGGTCGGCTTGATTTCATCCTCCTTCGGTATGAGGCGTCCGGCGGGCTCAGAGTCGACGCGTGCGCAGCGGACGTCCTTGACTTTCTGCTCGAGCAGTCCCACGAAATGGGAGTCGAGTTCGCAATCCATCAGAAGGACATTGTAGCCAAGAGCCTTCGCAGCTTCAATTGCAGAATACTGCTTATCGACATCGGTTGCATAAAGGAATACGACTTTCTTGTCCTTATCGGTTTGGGCTTCTTCTACTGCCTTGCGGTATTCGTCGAAGCTGTAGTACTTGCCGTCGACATCCTTCAAAAGAGCAAAGTTGACAGCTCTTTCGCAGAACTTTTCGTCTGAGAGCATACCGTACTCGATGAAGAGCTTGATGTTGTCCCATTTCTCTTCAAGAGTAGCGCGCTGCTCATTAAAGATCTGCTCAAGCCTGTCGGCGACTTTCTTCGTAATATATGTACTGATCTTCTTGACATTTGCGTCTGATTGTAAATAGCTCCTTGATACATTCAGCGGAATGTCCGGCGAATCGATTACGCCGTGGAGCAGAGTTAGGAAGTCAGGCACTATGTTGTCGACATGGTCGGTAACGAACATCTGATTGCAGAAGAGCTGAATCTTGTTCTTGTCGATAGCCATGCGTTCCTTAATCTTAGGGAAGTACAGAACTCCGGTGAGAGTAAACGGATAGTCGACATTGAGGTGAATGTAGAACATCGGGTCCTCCTCCATTGGATAAAGGGCATGGTAGAAGTTCATGTAGTCCTCTTCCTTGAGATCTGAAGGAGTCTTGGTCCAGATGGGCTCTACAGTGTTGATGACATTGTCTTCGTCTGTCTCAACGCTCTTACCGTCTTTCCACTCGGTCTTCTTGCCGAACACGACTGGAACAGGCATGAACTTGCAGTATTTGTGGAGCAGGCCCTCGATGCGGCCCTTGGCTGCGAATTCATCGCTGTCGGCGTCGAGATAGAGGGTCACAGTAGTACCGCGGTCCGAGCGCACGCACTCGTTCATCTCGAACTCCGGCGAACCGTCGCAGCTCCAGAACACAGGCTTTGCACCTTCCTTCCAGCTCAAACTCTCGATGGTGACCTTGGAAGATACCATGAAAGCGGAGTAGAAGCCAAGTCCGAAGTGGCCTATGATACCACTTGCGTCTTTATACTTCTCAAGGAATTCTCCGGCTGAAGAGAATGCAATCTGGTTGATATACTTATCGACTTCCTCGGCGGTCATACCTATACCGCGGTCGGTAATCTTCAGCGTCTTGCCTTTTTCGTCCAGTTCGACCACTACCTTCAGCTCTCCTAGATCGCCGTTGAACTCTCCGTTGGAGGCCAGGGTCTTCATCTTCTGGGTTGCGTCTACCGCGTTAGCTACAAGCTCGCGCAGGAAGATTTCATGGTCGCTGTAAAGAAATTGTTTGATGACCGGGAATATGTTCTCGGTTGTCACTCCTATATTGCCTTTTGCCATAACAAAAAAATATTGCGTTTTCTGCTAAGAGAAAGCGCAATATCTATTCCAGTGACATTTTGTCAATGAGATCCCTTCGTCGCTAACGCTCCTCGGGATGACAAAGTGGTGTCATTCCGAGCGAAGCGAAGGAATCTACTTATACAAGAATCGTTTTATAGACATCTTCGGAGTCTTCGCGAAGGGCTCGAGCATGACCTCGACCTTGGCGAGCTGGCTATAAGCCGGGAGGTGCCTGTTACTTGCAATCCTGATATTCTCAGGGATGTCGGAGATGGCTTCCTGATCCAGACCGGCATTCTTGATGGCGTCCTGATCGAGGTAGACGAGACCGACGATCTTGCCTGCACGGTCGACGACCACCGACTCGGAGACGTAAGGCTGGGAGTTGATGATGGCCTCGAGCTCCTCGGGGTAAACGTTCTGGCCGTTGGCGGTAAGGATGAGAGCCTTCGAACGGCCCTTGATGAAGATGGTGCCGTCCTTGGTCATGATACCGAGATCGCCCGTGCGGAGATAGCCGTCGTCGGTGAAAGCGTTGGCTGTAGCCTCAGGGTTCTTGTAGTAGCCGATGCAGATGTTGTCGCCCTTGACCTGGATCTCGCCTGCGATGTGCTGCGGGTCTTCGGAATCGATCCTGATGTCGTTGATGTCGACGGGACGGCCGCAGGAACCGGGGATGTAGTTGCGCCAGCCAGAGTAGGCGAGCAGCGGGCAGCCTTCTGTCATGCCGTAGCCGACAACATAAGGGAGCTTGATCTTCTTAAACAGACGGTCGACTTCGGGGTTGAGAGCCGCGCCGCCCATAATGAACTCGGTGACGTTGCCACCGAATGCCTGCTCCAGACCTTCGCGCACCTTCTTGTAGATGATGGTGTTGATGCCGGGGATCTTGGTGAGCACTTTCATGATAGGCTTGTCGAGGGTGGGCTTAAGCTTGCTCTTGTAGATCTTTTCCATGACGAGCGGAACGGTCACGAGCAGGTAGGGCTTCACTTCCTGGAAGGCCTTGAGTAGGGTCGCAGGGGTGGGAGCCTTGCCGAGCCAGTAGATTCCGGTGCCATTGGCGAGCGGGTAGATGAACTCGATCACGAGGCCGTACATGTGGGCCATAGGGAGCATGGAGACTATCTTGTCGCCGGCGGGCATGAAGCGCTGGTCGTAGTCGACGTTCGCGCTGAAGTTGCGGTAGGTGAGCATGACGCCCTTAGGGTCGCCGGTGGAGCCTGAGGTGTAGTTGATGGTCGAGAGGTCGTCCATGTTGTCGGTGGGGTAGACGACGTTTTCGGGGCCGAAGTTGCCTTTCCATTTGGCCTCGAAGAGGTCATCCATCTTTGCGTAGGCCTTCTCGGTCTTTGCGTCCTTTGCCCAGAGACTCTCCCAGGTGTCGACGTCGATTGCGAGGCGGAGATTCGGCATCTTGTCGAGGGGCATCTTCTCCCACTTCACCTTGTTGGTGAAGAGGACGAGGGCCTCGGAGTGGTCGACGAGGAATGCTGCGTTGGCGGGGGTGAAGTCTGCGAGGAGCGGCACGATGACCGTTTCGTAGGTGTTGACTGCCATGTAGGCCATGCCCCAGCGTGCGCCGTTTGCTGCGTAAAGCGCTATTTTGTCGCCCTTCTTGAGTCCGAGGGCTTCGAATGCGAGGTGGAATTTCTCAACTTGGATGGCCATCTGGCCGTAGGTGAAAGAGTCGCCGCCCATGGTGTGGAGGGCTGTTTTGTTCCAATACTTGCGGGTTGCGTTCTGGAGACTTTCCAGATAATGCGGATATTTCGACATATAGGTTTGGTTTTTTTGCTGAAGCAAAAATAATCCCGGCTCGATTTTTTGCCAAACTCGCGTGTGTGTATGTGGCGAATTATTACGATATTTGTGGTGAAACCATCAAATAATTGGTGAAATGAAAAAGCCTATTGTAGCGCTTATTTACGATTTCGACGGAACCCTCGCTCCCGGAAATATGCAGGAGTTTGGCTTCATCCAGGCGATGGGAACCACTAAAGAGGAGTTCTGGGAGAAGAGCAACAGCCTCGCAGTCGACCAGGACGCCTCTGACGTCCTCGCTTATATGAAGATGATGTACGACGAAGCCCGCGAGAAGGGAATCAGCCTGCGCCGTGAGGACTTTATGCGCTTCGGGCGCGACATCGACTTCTTTGAAGGTGTGCGTGGCTGGTTTAAACTGGTTAATGACTACGGCGCTGAGCATGGAGTGCGCGTGGAGCATTACATCAATTCCAGCGGCCTTAAGGAAATGGTAGAAGGAACTGCAATCGCAAAAGAGTTCAAACATATCTTCGCCGGCTCTTATATATATAATGAAGCGGGCGAGGCTGTTTGGCCTGGCATCGCGGTAGACTATACCAACAAGACGCAGTTCCTTTTTAAGATCAATAAAGGTATTTTCAGCGCTCGCGACAGCAAGATGGTCAACGCCTCTACAGCCGAGAACAAGAAGCGCGTCCCGTTTGCCAATATGATTTATTTCGGCGACGGAGAGACCGATGTCCCAAGCATGAAAATCGTGGGCATGTTCGGCGGCAATCCTATAGCGGTGTTCGACCCGCAGAATGAAAAGAAGCGCGCAGTAGCGGCGAAGCTTAAACGCCAGGGCCGCGTGAAATTTACCGCACCCGCGGTATACACTCCGGAAAGCAAGGCTTTCAAGCTGGTTTGCGCAATTATCGACAAGATTCACGCAGATTTTGTATTACAGGAATTTGACAAATAATATGGCACTTATTGACAACATTATTGCTCGCGCCAAGTCCAACAGACAGCGCATCGTACTTCCCGAATCGCTTGAAGATCGCACCATCACGGCGGCAGACCGCGCATTGGCATATGGCTTGGCCGATATAATTCTCATCGGCAGTAAGGCCGACATTATGGCCAAGGCGGCGGAGCTTGGGCTTAAGCATATCGATTCAGCCACTATCATCGACCCCGCTACTTCGGAGAAGACAGAGGAGTACGCGAACCTGCTCTATGAGCTTCGTAAAGCGAAAGGCATGACCCCGGAAGAGGCCCACAAACTCGTGATGAACCCTCTGTACTTCGGCTGCCTCATCATCAAGAGCGGCGATGCCGACGGACAGATAAGCGGTGCCCTCTCTACTACCGGTGAGACCCTCCGCCCGGCGCTTCAGATTATCAAGTGCGCGCCCGGAATTACCTGTGTCAGCGGTGCCATGCTCCTCGTTACCAAGACCCCGCAGTACGGCGAGGAAGGTGTGCTGGTAGTCGGCGATGTCGCCGTTACTCCCGCGCCTGATGCCGGCCAGCTCGCGCAGATCGCGGTTTGTACCGCGCAGACAGCGAAGAGCGTCGCCGGCTTCGCTGAGCCTCGCGTCGCCATGCTTTCGTTCTCCACTAAGGGTTCCGCCAAGCATGAGGTCGTCGATAAGGTCGTTGAGGCAACGCGGCTGGCGCGTGAACTCGCCCCGGATCTAAAGATCGACGGCGAGCTTCAAGCTGACGCCGCCCTCGTTCCTTCAGTCGGCGCGAAGAAAGCCCCCGGCTCCGATATCGCCGGCAAGGCCAACGTCCTCGTGTTCCCGAACCTCGAAGTGGGCAATATCGGCTACAAACTGGTCCAGCGCCTCGGCAATGCCGACGCCATTGGCCCCATCCTCCAGGGTATCGCCCGCCCGGTCAATGACCTTAGCCGTGGCTGCTCGGTAGAGGATATCTATAACCTGATCGCCATTACCGCCTGCCAGGCCATGGACGCTAAATGAGACGTCTGGTCGCGATAATAGCGGCGTGCTCCCTGCTTCTGACGGGCTGCTCTATCGCCAAGGTCTCCAAACCCCTGCTTAGGTTGTTCGTGGGGGTGAGTCAGATGGGTACGACGCCCCCTTCTTATGCCGATGAGTGCGAAAAACTCATCGGCATTCCTTATGTCCATGGCGGCGATGAGCGGCAGGTGCTGGATGTCTATTATGCCAGTGATTCTTTGCGGCGGGGCCCCGTCTTGATTGATATCCATGGCGGCTTTTATGTCGGAGGAAAGAGGGAGAGCAACCGCCCGTTCGCATCGGAGTTTTTGAAGGAGGGATTCGACGTCGTTTTGGTGGAATACCGCCTCAATGATGGCGTCAGGGATGTCGGCGATGAGTTGAGCGATTGCGCAGCGGCTTTGGATTTTTTATATGACCATGCCGAAGAGTTGGGGCTGAATAAGGACCGGATGTTCCTGACCGGAGATTCCGCCGGCGGCCATTTCGCACTTTATCTGGCTGAAGGCGCTTTCAATGAGGCTTTGCCCGTGCGCCCTCAGCGTTTTAAACCCGCAGGCGTTTTGTTGAATTGCCCCGTTTACGATTTCGTCTCCTGCGCAAATACCAGAGTGTTCGCGGACCCGACTTTGGCCTGGTTCATAGGTCCCCGTTTCAAGGATAAGGAATGGATGGCATCTCTTTCGCCCCGTACTTATATTGATGGGTTCAGTTGCCCTCTGTTCGTCTCTACCTGCAAGCTCGATTTCGTCCGCATCCAGGCGGAGTATCTGAAAGCAGACTGTGACTCCCTCGGCTTGTCTTTGGAGTATCTCGACATCGACTCCGACAAAAGAAAAGTGGGGCACGTCCACAATGTGACCGACCCCACTCTTCCCGAATCCCGCCTCGTCAACGAGAGCATGATTCGGTTTATGACGGAAAACTCTACTGGAATAGCCAATCCGGGAACTCTTCCTCGATAGGTCCGTGGAAAGAACTGCCGCTAGCGCCCTGCAACGGTTCGTCTGTCTGGCTGAAGTTTTTTGCAACTAGTTTTGTCTCAACTCCAATTGAGAGAGACGGCAATGCGAACGGCTCTGATACATAATGGGTCCCATCCCGGTAGAAAAGATGAACGCAAACCGGTGCGTCTTCAAAAGGAAGGGGGAGTATGCCTGTGGCTGTTTGAAATTTTATGCCCTCTTCCAATTTACGCTCTGTTTTAGGATTTAGGGCGGTGAAATTCATCCAACCTACGCCCCTGTAATCATCGGGTTTATTGTGCTCTTCATCAATCCAATAATCAATTTTTCCCGGGAATACTGTTGTCTGCGAGGCAAGAAACAGTTGTCGGTGATAACTTCCTGTTTTAGGCGGATAAATATCGATATCAATCAAGGATAGGAAGTGATTCAGCACAAAATTCAAAGAATCACCCGTTTTGTATGTAACGGGATCTGAAATTACAATCTTCTGGCTGTTGTATTCCAAAGCAACTTTTGACGGGGAATAAAAGCTTAAATGCATCATATCGTA
Organism: Bacteroidales bacterium; assembly: GCA_017617035.1. Taxonomy (GTDB): domain Bacteria; phylum Bacteroidota; class Bacteroidia; order Bacteroidales; family UBA932; genus Cryptobacteroides. Next base: position 2,896 of record JAFZWV010000016.1, on the reverse strand, counting down.
CCATTTGCCATCCGTTTCGTCGCTGGCTTCAGAATAAGGATAGAAAGCACGGTAAGTTCCTTCTTCCAGCGGGGCGTCAGGAATAAGAACGCTTTTCAACCCGTCTGCTTTGTAAACAGTGCAGATTGTTTTCTTTTCAGGACGAGGGGTCTGCCAGCCCTCACTGATATCATAACCTCCAGTATCTTTGTTATATGTGGAATCTATCGTATGAATAGTACACCCCTCATAGCTTTGGTCTGACATGAGCAGAAGAACTTTTTCACCGATTTCCCAGGGGATATCGTTGGAGATAGTAAGAGTGTCTGTGGCTTTGGTTTCATGTGCCGATTTCCATGCGGTTTTCTCGGCGCTGATATAAAACTGAGGCTTTGGATCTCCATTGTTATTCAGCGGCGTGGGCGTACAAGAGCAAATCGCCATGAAAGCAAGGGAATAGAGGACTTTTTTCATAAGCTGGTTATTTATCTATGCGGTCTTTTTGAGGGATTTGAGGGCTGTAAGGCCTTTCTCTACTTTCTCCCTGACGACGAGTTCGTAGTTTTTCAGTTCTTCCAGTTGGTTCTTTCTGGGCGGGAAAACGATATTCTCTTTAGGAAGGACTCTTTGATATCCGTTCTCCTCAAGGACTTTAACTGTACTTTCATAGCCTCTGAAGAACAGGTCTTCAATCTTGGACATATCATAGGCTGTACATCCGGACGTATCCAGATCGACCACCATGTCGGCCATTTCCTTGTCGGCTGCATTGTTCGAGACCATCATCATCTGGAATGACCGGGAAGCCACTGCAATAACATTGTCCTTGTATTTTTCTTCGTCGAGATTTATCAGGCTGAGGGCGATAACGGTTTTGCACTTATTTCTTATGGCCGCGACTGGCAGATTCTGGAAGGCTCCGCCGTCGACGTAATGAATGCCATTAATGTTCATCGGACGGAAGACTACCGGGATAGAGCAGGACGCGACTACCCTCGGCGCAATCTCGCCTTTAGAGAAAACCTTCGGAACCGCGTGCTCAAGGTCTGCAGCCACTACGTAAGTCGGAACCGGAAGATCCTCCAGACGCGTGTACGGCAACGTCTTCCTGATCATCTCTACCAGCGGTCGTGAATCGAACAGGCCGCCAGTAGGAACGGTAGGACTGACTATATCCTTAAAGAAGTTTAGCCCCTGGAACAATTCGATCATCTTTCTGGGCTCAAATCCGCAGGCATACAGTGTCGCTACCAGCGAACCAACGCTCGACCCGGAAACCACCTCCGGCTTGATCCCATATTCGTGAAATGCTTGCAGCGCCCCGCAATGAGCCGCGCCTCTCGCGCCTCCCCCGCTGAACGCCACTCCGATATTATATTTCTCTTTCATGGTATCAAATGTACTCAAAAATCTTGGGATAGTGATAAAGAAACCCGCGGTTTTTGCCGCGGGCTCTTTCAGTAACTATTTGACTATCAATTAATATTCTTCCTCGTTAAATATATGGTGTACCACTTGTAATCCTATTATTATCAGCCAGTTACACTTATCTCCAGAAACTTGGATAGTCACTGGGGAAGTCTGAAACAGGCTAACAGCCTCCAACTGATATGACAACTCCCAATTTCACTATCCCTGCTTCTGTTCATCCGGGAATGGCAGCTCTTCGGGAGACTTGATGTGGTCAATGGCTTTTTCACTGGATATGACACTGTGTCCCAAGCGTTTCTCAACTTCTTTTCGAGCAGATTTTGCTACTTCGGCTCCTTCTTTGGCTACTCCGGCATTCTCCGAAAGGCCTTCAGGATTTCGCTGCTTGCTTAGTTCAGTTGCAGTTTCCTCTGCAAGGGCATTAAGGAGCAGTTCCATATTGGTCATATTGTCCCGAAGGTTCTCCTTAGTCAAGCCTTTGTACTTCTTATATTCTCGTGTTGTGAGGCCGCTCCAGGTTTTGGACATCAAGTCCGTTAAGAAAGCAAAGTCTACTTCTTGTGTCACTCCACCTCTTTTCCATTCATCTGTGAGACCTTTGCGGATTTCAATTGTTTTTATCCTTTGGTTAATCCATGCCTCCGAATACCCCAGACGACGATAATCGGCAACAGCTTGGTCTATGCTTCGTTCCGGATCGATGGCCTGATTGACCCGCTCTGCCGCAACCTGGGCTATCCATACTTTAATCGGCTCTGCCTTCTTGGATGGGATGGATTCAATGACGCGAAACATCGTGGCCATATCTGCCACATCGGTGAATCTCGGCTTGCCATCCTCCGCAATTAATTTCAACCGGTTACATTTTGTAACCACTTCACTTCCTTCCTTTACCAGCCTGTTTTTCAATACCTTCCAATAATTTCTCGCCCTATCATGGGTTGGTTGGTTGGTAAGGATTCCACATACATCAACTATGGAGAAGAACCATTCCTGTTTCTCCTCATCCCAAGCCGTACGGACTTTTTTGTTCTCAAACAACTGTATTTTTTCAATATCGGACATGGTCTCAACGTTTTCTACAAATATAATCCAGACGGAAACCTAATGCAAATCTTTGCAAGGTTAAAAGATTCTCATTTCGCAAGATGCGAAACGCAAAATGTGAAATAGTGTGGGGAGTTTGAGGAAGACGACTAGCCCCTAACTGACATAACAACTCCTTTTTTTACTATCCCAAAATCAGTTGTATGTGCCATAGGCGGGCTCCATTTCAACATCCTTCATGCCTTCATTTGGGGGGAAGGAAATCTTTTTATAGGTCTTACCGTCTTTTTCAACAACATCATCCTTCTCTAACCAATACTTTTGGATGACATAATCTGACATCTTTCCTACACCCCAGTTTTCATCTAATCTCTTGGCATCAAAAATTGCTACCATCAAGACATCGGTTTCCCAGAAAACATCATCAACAACCCACTGT